>JAGCTZ010000226.1 GCA_017963165.1 Treponema sp. | reverse complement strand
CAGTTCGTCCAGACTTGGTGGCAGGAGCCACTGCTCGCCCTGACTATATGGTTTGTATGTGATTTTATCGCTTACGCCTCTGCTCATATTTAAATTTTAGCAGATTTGCATTCGCTTGTAAATTTAAAATAATTAGGGCTGCCCCATACTTTTGGAACAGCCCCTTTAAATATTTTAAATCATTCGGATAGAGGTATTTTGAATGAAAAAATTAATGGAATTGTCGCAATCGTTGCGGCATTTACACTGATGTTTGAAAGTGGTCTTCTAAATACCTACTATAAGTACGGTCCTTGTTTAGTGTGTTGTATCCGTGCTTTTTAGCATGTAAGCGTCATTTCTGCGCAAGGGTATGGAGCAGGCACAACCTGTTGGGGGCGCCTGCTGGAGCGAACAAATAAAATCTAGTTATTCTGGAAAAAGTTGGTCCAGAGGTGGGGGTCTTCTTTTTCCGGGAGGCCGAACTTTTCTTTGCCTAAAGCAAAAGACTTTATCATAAAGCTCATGTTGCGGGCAAGGACTCGGAGGGTTTGCATTCCTTCGGCATCGCGGGTGGCTTCTCCAGGGGCACCGCCGTGAATGTTGTTCCAGTACTGGCTTGGGGCAATAGGCATTCCGCTTATGGTGAAAAATTTATTCAAAACATCATAAGCGGCTGTTGTTCCGGCACGACGGGCACAAACAAAACCAGCACCAACTTTAAATGATTTATCAAATTGGCTTGAATAAAAAAGTCTCTGCAAAAAAGCCTGAACTGTAGCATTTGGGGCGGCGTAATAAACAGGAGAACCAACAACAAGTCCATCTGCTGCTTCAAACTTAGCGGCAAATTCATTTACTTCATCATCAAAAACACAAGCGCCTTTTTTACTGCATTGATTGCAACCGATGCAACCACGAATATCTTTATTACCGATATTAAAAATTTCTGTTTCAATTCCTTCCTGTGCAAAAATTTTTTCCATTTCGTGTAAGCCTGCCAGTGTATTACTGTTTGGGCGTGGACTTCCGTTTACTAAAAGAACTTTCATTTTTAGCCTCCTGTTTTGATTTTGTAATTTTTTATATATCATACATCTTCATGGTTTCGCGATTACGGTATTCGTGTTTTTCGTAATAGCCGATCAAGTCGCCGGAATCATTTCGCAGAGCAACCATGTATACATCTTTGTTTTCTTTTTGATTATAGAAGGTGTAAACAAGATTGTTGTCTTTTGATTTTTTGAATGTCTCCTATGGTTGTTTACCTTTCTAAAATCTTATTATATTACTAATTCTACTTTACTCTGTCTGATTTACTTGTATGAAAATCATTGTTTGTTGTAAGAAAATGGAATCGGGTTTGCGCACGTTTATTCTTTAATCGACAACCAGAGCTCTTTGAAGATATCAAGCGATCGGAAGAACAGATTGCTGCCTTTTCTCGTGGAGCTTCTAAAACAAAGTTTTCTCGGGTAATTTTAGGAAAAATCCTGTTCCTGGATTAACGCGAAAATTGGTAAAACACTATTTTATAATGACTTTTTTACTTCGCCTCGCTATAATTTGCTCATTATGATTATTGATTTTCACGCTCATATATATCCGGAAAAAATTGCCGAAAAGGCGACAGCAGCAGTCGGCGCTTTTTATGGAGATGCTCCTATGGCCTGGCACGGACGGGCTTTGGAATTGATTGAAAGTGGCAGCAGAATTGGTGTAGAAAAATATATTGTTCATTCGGTTGCTACAAAGGCTGAACAGGTTGAATCAATCAACAACTTTATTATTGGTGCCTGCGAAAAATTTCCGCAGTTTGTTGGTTTTGCAACTATGCATCCTGATTATGAAAATTTTGAAGCAGAGTTGGATCGCGTTTATGCTGCCGGACTTCGTGGCGTAAAGCTTCATCCTGATTTTCAAAAGTTCCAGTGTGATATGCCACAAATGGATGCTGTTTACGACAAATGTGCAGCCTTGAATATTCCTGTTCTTTTTCACGCCGGTGATTATCGTTATGATTTTTCGGGTCCAAAAAGAATTGCACATGTTATGGAAAAGCATCCCGACCTTATTGTGATTGCAGCTCATTTTGGCGGCTATACGGAATGGGATAATGCTCTGGAGTTTCTTGTTGGAAAAAATGTTTATTTTGATACTTCAAGCACTCTTTGGAAATGTCCGCTTGAAAAAGCAAATAAAATTCTAAAAGAGCACGGAATAGAAAAATTCCTTTTTGGTTCTGATTTTCCTATGTGGGATCATGAAGATGAGCTTAGCAGATTTAATAAACTTGATTTGACAGCAGAAGAAAGACAGAAAATTTTATATGATAATGCAGCAGAGTTGTTGAAAAAGATTGGTGCGCGTTAGCGCTGTGAAGGGCGCGAAGCGGCCACTGGAGGGGACGATGCGAAGCAGCGGCACCGAAGAGGCTGGAGCGAAAGCGGAACCCGGAACATAGCGACCCGAAACGAAGTTGAGGGGAACGCCCAGCAGGAGAAAACCATGGAACAAAAATCCCAACTTGCCGACGATCAGTATAAAAAGATGGTAAATACACCGGTCTGGAAGCTTATTTCGAAGCTTGCCATTCCGACTATTATTTCTATGCTTGTAACGTCGCTGTATAACATGGCAGATACTTTTTTTGTTTCGCAGCTTGGAACAGAAGCCAGTGCAGCGGTTGGAATTGTTTTTCCGATTATGTCTATTATTCAGGCGTGCGGATTTACGCTTGGTATGGGGTCGGGAAGCCTTGTTTCTATAAGACTTGGTCAAAAACGTAATGAAGAAGCTTCTGTAATTTCTTCTACAGCATTTTTTGCGGCTCTTGGTGTTGGTGTTCTTATTACCTGTTTTGGAAATCTTTTTGCACAGGTTGTTTTGAGCTTTGCAGGAGCAGATGAAAGCGTTTTACCATATGCTCAGGATTATGCACGGTTTATTTTCTGGGGCGCACCTTTTATGTGTGCTTCGTTTGTTTTGAACAATGATTTGCGTGCCGAAGGTAAGGCTTTTTTAAGTATGATTGCGCTTACTACCGGAGGCATTCTTAATTTGTTTTTGGATCCTTTCTTTATTTTTGAGGAACTTCCGATTTTTGGACTTCATTTACATGGGCTGGGACTTGGGATTCGCGGGGCTGCACTTTGTACTTTGTTGACGCAATTTACAAGCTTCTGGCTGTTGTTCCAGTTTTATCTGCGCAGAAAATCTATCTGTCATATCAGCGTAAAAAATATTTCGAAAGATATCCGGGTGCTTGGAAGGGTTGTTTCTACAGGTCTTCCTTCTCTGGCTCGTCAGGGGCTGGCTAGTATTGCTTCCATTATGCTTAATAAAACTGCAGCAGGTTTTGGTGTAGCAGCGGTTGCGGCAATGGCTATTGTATTAAAAATCATAATGTTTATTGCCAGCATGATGATTGGAATTGGACAGGGATTCAGTCCGGTTAGCGGTTACAATTATGGTGCTAAGCGTTATGACAGGGTTCGCAAGGCTTATGTTTTTCTTGTTGTAAGCGGGGCTTGTGTAATGTCTGTTTTTGCTGTGCTTGCTGTGATTTTTGCTCCTCAGATTATAGGGGCTTTTCGTGATGATCCGGATGTTATTGCTGTTGGAAAAGTGGCTTTGAGATGGCAGGCGGCGTTCTTACCATTACATGCGCTTATTGTCGGAACTAATATGCTTATGCAGTCTACGCGTCATATTAAGCAGGCGACCTTCCTTTCTATGAACAGGCAGGGCGTTTATTTTATTCCAGCAATTTTGATTTTGCCTCGTTTGTTCGGGCTTTTTGGAGTTGAAATAAGCCAGGCTGTTGCAGATTTACTTAGTACGTTTACTGCGATACCATATTTGGCGTGGTTCTTTAAAAGACTACCAAAAAACACGGTGGAATCTGTTGAAGAAACTGGGAAATCTGAATAATTTATTGTCCTAAAAGCCAGGAATTCAGGGATTCTCTTGTTGCGTCATAAAGATTGTTAGGGAAATCTACAAGGGAATATCCATCTGGCTGCCAGGTGCCGTACCAAAAGCCTTTCACACTAATATGATAATCTATATCCGGGCTGTCTATGTATGGTCGGAGTAAGTTCTGCCAATATAGGAATTGCTGGCTGCAACGGGTGTAATTCCACTCTGAATCCTTGGCAGAAAGCTCTTTTAGGTATTTTATATATTTTGCATTAAACTCTG
This sequence comes from Treponema sp., assembly GCA_017963165.1. Next base: position 18,039 of record JAGCTZ010000226.1, on the reverse strand, counting down.
GAACTTTAAGAATGTTGTCTATAAGAGGTCGATTTTTTCCTCGTCCCCAATCAAGTGGATTCTGCTTAAAGCCTCCGTCGAAAACTGAGCCTCCAAGAGAGTTATCATAATCAAAAGGAATGTAATAAACTTTTCCTGAGCCTTTTTTGCCTGTGTCAAAATAAAGATAGAAATTATTGTTGTTTCCCCAATAGTCATCATCCATTCCGCAAATGACAGTTATTGCGACTGTCTTTAGGAAGAAATCTACGTCAAACCATTTTTCGTAAAAAGCCTTTATTTGTGCGGTTTCTTTTGTAGACATAGAGTTGAGTTCTTCTATAAAAGACATGAGCTCTTTTTTTGCGGAATCTAAATCTTCTTTGTTTGTTTTTAAGTCCAGAGGATAGTTGTCGAAAACATAGGCAATTCGTTCTCCTTTGGGGTCTTGTTTGTAGGTTACATTTTCTCCGGCTGGTGTTTCGTCCTTGTAAAAAATACGGATGTCTTCTACACCAATATTCCACTGAAGGTAATCATAGTTTACTAATTCGTGCTGGCATTTCCAAAGATTGCCTTTGTTGTTATTCCAGGCATTTTCATTTGGATTGTTTTCGCTTTTTTCGCGGGCTTTAAGAGATTGTTTGTTAACTTCTTCGAACATTTCATAGACGCCATAATCTATTTTTGTTGTGGCGTAGTTTGTTTCGTCTTCTATGAACTCCAGGATTAATCTTGTATGACTTGCTCGAGGGGCTGTCCAGATGCCGTATCTATGAAATAAATCAAAACAGAAAATTTCGCGACCGCAAGCGGAGTCCAGTCTTTTTAAGGCAACTCCTTTCATACAGTTTGCCATTTTCATTTCATCTTCGCCTTCCAGGAATTCTTCGAAATCAACTTTGAAATGTGTCTGGCGGTAATCATTGTTTGGTTTTTCGGCATAATCATAATATTCCTGGCTCCAGTTTTGGTTTAATTGATCCTGTTGGCGTCCGTTATCAATACCCTGCGGACAAAAACGACTTGTATTTCCGCGAAGCCTAAAGCCTACATTAGGGATGGACCAGGTTTCGCCGTCTTTTTCATATCTATAATTTAAGGCGTGAACGCAGTTTTCGTTTTTATAAAAGTAGCGATAATCATCACAAAGCTTGTTCCATTCACTGCGCTTGATTGTAATTGTTGTTGTTCCAAGGGTTTTGTTGTTAAAAATAAAATCAAGATTTGCAGCTCTTGTTGAAGCAACTGTGTCATTTTTTAGGGAAGCTTCAAATTCTGCAAGATAATCCTTTGGAGGATTTGTTTTTACTGGTTTTGATGGAGAATTACACCCGGTTGTACAGAAAAAAACTGATAAAAAAAGGAAAAATTGTAAAATCTTTTTCATATGGCACCTTTAACCTTTACAAAAAGTATATTGTATAAAATTGATTTGTCAAATATTTGGAGGAGGAAGAAGGATGCAAAAGAAAGACGGAAGAAAATCACGGAATTTTTCCATTTTCTTATATTTTCATGCTATAATAATTTCACAAATAATTCGTATACTAAAAAAGGGCAAAAAAATGCGTAAAGATGGTCGTCTTATAAAAACTTTGGATCCGATGTACAAATTGATTTCGCACATTATGGCGGAACGAAGTGATTCTATGAACATGATAGAGCTTACTGTTTTGCAGGACCCAATCAGAAAATACATGAGAAAAAAGAAAGAAGAAGGATATACCTTTAGTCATCTTTCGGTTATTCTTGCAGCGTTTGTTCGAACAATTGCGGATTATCCATTCCTTAACAGATTTGTTGTAAACAAAAGAACTTATGCCCGTAACGAGGTTGCCATTGGTATGGTAGTTCTTAAGCCGGGAGAAACAGACGGAACAATGAACAAAATGTTCTTTGATCCTTCAAATACAATTTATGATATTCAGAAAATTTTTGATGAATACGTAGAACGAAACAGAGGAGATGGACTTACAAACTCTACAGACAAACTTATGGCATTCCTTCTTTCTATTCCTGGTCTGGCAAGATTTGGTGTAAATCTTATTAAGTTTCTTGATAAACATAATATGCTGCCTAAGGCTGTTATAAATGCAAGTCCGTTCCACTGTACTATGACTATTACTAATCTGGCCAGTATTGGAACCAATTATATTTTCCACCATGTCTACAACTTTGGTACAACTTCTATGATTATGGCAATGGGTAATACACGTGAAGATCCTGTAAAGCGACACGGAGAAATTGTTTTTGACAAAGTTATTCCTATTGGTTTTGTTATGGATGAACGCATTGGTTCTGGAGCACAGTTTGCACAGGCTTGTAAAAGACTGCAGTATTACTTGCAGAATCCAGAGCTTTTGGAACAACCGCCAGAGGAAGTAAAACAAGATATAAAATAAGGAAATTCTATGATTTATTATGTTAACGCAAAAGCAGGGGTGTCTGGTGATGGCAGCCAGGGAAAGCCATTTAAAACAATCAGCGAGGCTGCTGATTGCGCTGTTGCAGGCGACGAAGTTATTGTTGCTCCAGGAATTTATCGCGAAAGTGTAAATCCTAAGAATGGCGGCGAAGAAAGAAAGAGGATTGTATATAAGTCCGAAGTACCGCTTGGTGCACATATCACAGGAGCAGAAGAACTTAAGGGCTGGACTTTATACGGAGATGCCGACAGCAAAGTTTATACTGCACGCGTTTCGAATAAAATTTTTGGTGATTATAATCCTTATACATCGCTTGTTAGTGGCGACTGGTTTATTGCTTTTATGACTGCACATACCGGTGATATGTTTTTGAACGGTAAATCTATGTACGAAGTGCAGTCTATTAGTGAGGTTGAAGAGGGGAAAATTAGTGTTCCTTCTTGGGACCACGAATTTTCCGTGTATAAATGGTACGCAGAACAGGATAAAGCTTCCGATGAGACTGTTTTTTATGCAAATTTTCAGGGGAAAGATCCAAATAAAGAGAATGTAGAAATAGCTGTTCGACGCAACTGCTTTTATCCTTCAGAAGAAGGTCGCGGATTTATTACTTTAAGCGGATTTACTGTTTCTAAGGCAGCTACACAGTGGGCGCCACCTACCGCTTATCAGGAAGGGATGATTGGCCCTCACTGGTCAAAAGGTTGGATTATCGAAGACTGTGAGATTTTTGAATCTAAATGTTCTGGTATTTCGCTTGGAAAATATCTGCAGTCGGAAAATGATAACAAATGGCTTAATTGGAAATATAAAGACGGTGCGCAGACAGAACGAGATTGTATCTGCCAGGCACAGCGGGAAGGCTGGAGCAAAGCCACAATTGGTTCACATATAATCCGCCGTTGCAATATTCATGATTGCGGTCAGACAGGAATTGTAGGTCATCTGGGTGGAGTTTTTTCTGTTGTTGAAGATTGTCATATTCATCATATAAACAACAAGCAGAATCTTGCGGGCTGCGAAATTGGCGGTATTAAAATGCATGCGGCTATTGACTGTATTTACCGTCGTAATGTAATTCATGATTGTACACGCGGAATGTGGCTAGACTGGCAGGCACAGGGAACTCGCGTTACACAATGTATTTTCTACAACAATGTTGTTCCAAAAGAATATAATCAGAATGATGAAAGTATGGTTGGCTGTGGCGAAGATTTGTTTGTTGAAGTTAGCCACGGGCCAACGTTAGTTGACAATAACATCTTTTTGTCTGATAGAGCTCTTAAGCTTGCGACACAAGGTGTTGCTCTTCTTCATAATATTATTTATGGCGGGATTGTTGCTATTGGAAAGGGTACAAACAACGGAGCTCCAACAAGACCGTCGCCTCGCTACACACCGTATCATGTTCCGCATCAGACAGAAATTGCAGGCTTTATGACAATTCTTCACGGAGATACAAGAGTTTATAATAACATCTTTGTTCAGGAGCCTGTTCGCCCTGCACTTAAAAAAGGAATGGATAATAACATTGCAACCAACAATGACTGGGATGATGGAAACATTCTGGCAGGAACTTTTGTATATGAAAAGTTCCCGACTTTTGAACAATGGAATGCACAGTTTGAAGGCTACTGCGGACAGGGAGCGCCTACTACAGATAAGTATTATTCTGAACTTCCGGTTTGGACTGGTGGCAATGTTTATTTAAACGGTGCCAAGCCAATGTCAAAGGAAAAAGAGCCTGATGCTGTTGTAATTGATGGCGGCGAAAAAGTTACCTTTGCTGTTGAAGAAGGTGACGGCATTTTTGAATTTAAGACAAATGTTTATGATGTAATTGGTTCTTCGGGAGCCACTGTGTCGTGCAAGCTCATGCACACCGACGATATGAAGATGGCTTTTGAACCCGAAGAAAAGTTTGAAAACCCGGATGGTACCCCAATTACGTTTGATGAAGACTTTTTGGGTAAAAAACGGGACGAAAAGTGTATTCCGGGACCGTTTGTGAGAGCAACGGGGTCCCTGAGCCTGTCGAAGGGACTAGAAAAATAGGACTTCTGTGTTCCTTCGACAAGCTCAGAAACCGCGGTTTTAGCTCAGAAACCGCAAACTTTCAGGAGATTTTTATGCCACTAACACCATTATACTATCCACAGATAAAGCAAACTAATTTTGCGAATCTGCAGGAATTTGCGCCGGAGCAGGTAAAAATTCTTGATGATTTTTTAAACGACATAACACAAAAAGATGTTGATTTTCTGAATACTTTTAATCCCGACAAGCTGCTGTATAACTTTAGGGTAACGGCAGGTCTTCCAAATACAAAGGCCAGCAGCTCTTATAGTGGATGGGAAAATACAAGAATTGGTGGACATACAATCGGACACTATCTTGCGGCTGTTGGGCAGGCTTTGGCTCGTGGTTACGGAGAATGTAAAGGTTCTGATGGCGTGAGCCTGCAGGCTCGATTTGATTATATAATCGATGGTCTTGAAGAATGTCAGAAGGCGCTTGGAACAGGTTTTATTTTTGGTGCCACAATGGAAGATCCTTCAAAACCAGAAAGACAGTTTGACAGGCTCGAAGAAGGAAATCCTGCAGACACCTGGGTTCCCTGGTATACAGTTCACAAAATTATAAATGGGTTAGTTGAAGCTAACAAATCGGGTGGCAGCAAAAAAGCTCTGGAAATTGGTGTAAACTTTGCGCAGTGGATTTATGCCCGAACAAACAGATGGGACGATGAAACACAGGCTCGCGTGCTTGCAACTGAATACGGCGGAATGAATGACTGTCTGTATGAGTTATATAAATGTGCAAAGGCTGGCGGTTATGATGAGACGGTGTGCGAAAAGATTCTTGCTTCTGCCCACAAGTTTGATGAAATCCCGCTGTTTGAAAAAGTAAGAGCAGCAGGTCCAAATGCGAATGTTTTGAATAACAGGCATGCAAATACAACTATTCCAAAATTTGTTGGTGCGATGAATAGGTATATGACGCTGAATGGTGAAGGGCCCTTCGAGAGCCTCAGGGACCCCGAGTATTTAGACTATGCAAAGGCCTTCTGGAAAATCGTAGTAAATAATCACACATACATAACAGGTGGAAACAGCGAGTGCGAACATTTTGGTGCAGACAATATTCTTGATAAAGAACGAAGTAATACAAACTGCGAAACCTGCAATACACATAATATGCTAAAGCTTAGCCGAATGCTTTTTATGGCAACAGGCGAACGTCAGTATGCAGACTATTACGAAAACACTTTTATAAACGCAATTCTGGCTTCTGTAAATGCAGAAACAGGAATGACACTTTACTTTCAACCAATGGCAACAGGCTGTTTTAAAACCTATTGTAATCCCGATGTAGATAAAAACTATTTCTGGTGCTGCACAGGAACAGGCCTTGAAAACTTTACAAAGCTTGGCGACAGCATTTATTTCCACGATAGCAATACTTTGGTTGTAAATCAGTTTATAAGTTCTCGAGTGGAATGGAAGGAAAAAGACTTTGCATTAAGTCAGAAAGCAGATCTGTTAAACAATGAAAAAGTGGAATTTGTTGTAGAAAATGCGCCAAACGGTCAGAAAACCACATTTGCTGTGCGTAGTCCCGATTGGAACCACCAAAAAACAGAGGTTTTTATCAATGAAAAACCTGTACAGGAAGCGTTAGATTATAAAATTGATTCCGGTTATATCATTTTTACGCGAAATTGGCAGACAGGTGATAAAATCAGTGTAAAATACAATATGAATATTCAGGCTTTCCCGCTTCCTGATAACGGACAAAAAGCTGTTGCTTTTAAATATGGTCCTGTCGTTCTTGCGGCCGAACTTGGCAAGGATGATAAAATGACTTTACGTCAGGTTGGTGTTCAATGCGATGTAAGTGCAAACAAGCTTGTATGTGGGGATCTTTATGAGCTTACAGGAAACTACGGGGGAACAAGTAATCTGCCGCTTTTACCTGGAGAAACTGTTCTTGTAAAAGACAGTACTGTTCAGGACTTTCTGCAAGATATCAATTCACACTTTGAAAAAATCTCACGACCGGACGGTATTCTGGCTTTCCGTCTTAAAGATACATCCTGGCAAGGTGATTTTATTTTCTCTCCATACTACCTTATCAATAATCAGCGATATGGAATCTACTGGATTTTTGCCAACAAACTGGAACAGTCTCTTGAGCATAATGCCTTTAGCACAAACTCAAAAGGCGAACGCACTATGTTCATAGAAGGCATAGGAATTGGCTACGGCGCCCAGACAGAAGGTAATGCAACAACTTATCCATTCATGCAGGAAAAAGGAACCGGTTCGGTAGGTGATCCTAACGAACTTACACGTTATGCAAATGCCGGAGGTTCTTTCTCTTATATTTTTAAAGTAAAGCCGGGAAAGAAAAATTATCTTAAATGTACATTCCTGAAAGAGGACAATGGAAAAACAATCTGCATCACAAGCGGGCTTAGAAAAATTGCGGCAATCACCTTAAACTATCAGGGCGATGATGAAAAATATACAATGGAATTTGAGCTTCCAAAAGGTCTTACAAAAAAAGAAGAAGTTCGAATCAGTTTTATGGGAATAAAAAATGCTGCCTCTGCAAGGCTCTGTTCCCCTGTGAATACAATGTATTCTAACTAAAGAAAATTACGGTAACTATACGGCGGGCAAATGAAAAAAATAATTTTTCTGTTCATATCTTGTTTTGCTCTTTTTTCCTGTGCAACTACAAACGAAGTTGTGGCTACAGAAGCCCCGTCTCAAAAAGAAGAAATTGAAATTGTACGTTCCGAAGAGCAGCAGAAATTTTATGACATTAAAAATACTCGTGATTATAAAGAAATTGGAATTACACTTGATTATAAAATAACAATTGATGATGAAGCCAAAGAAATAATTATTCTATATGAAGAATCGATTGATAAGGAAGATTATAAAAATCAGACATTAACTTTTCCATGGCCACTTAAGCTTGATGATAAAACAATCTGGGTTCCATACGGGTATGCCAAAATCTACAAGTCTTCCGAAAATATTCCAATTGATGAGTTTTATAAATTGTGGCAGGAGCATCCCGATTATAAACTAATTTTCAGAGGCTGGAGTCTGGGCAGTGTAATGGCAAAAATTACAGCCAGGCATTTTTTATTGCGGGCACCAGAAGGAACAATGATAGATGAATTAACAACCTTTGGAGATATAAAATGCTGGTTAAATCCATTTTATTCGCTAAAGGATGATTGTGTAAAAATCCGTGAATACATCAATATTAATGATGTTATAACCTGGTGCTTTCCTTTTTACAGACGGGATATAAGAAACAGAGTCGGTGGTAAATTAAAATTTAAACAACTATTTGATTGCGAATACATTCACACCCATTATGAAGAATGTGATTTTTCAAAATGGGAGGAAAAAGATTTGTCAAATTAATCAAATGTGAATGTATCAAACTCTGCAATTACTTCTTTTGAATCAGAAAGGAATTCAAAGTAAACTGCATGTTTTCCAATTACGCCGCTTGTAAGATTGGCAGTGGCAGTTTTGTCGCCTTTTTTCATCTGGAAGGATGCTATTACTTTTCCTTTGTAATCATCAACGCGAACATTTACAGTTAAATCCTGAAGTGCTGTGATGTTTGAAGTAACTGTGCCAGGTGTATTATTTCCAAACTGAAGATAACGGAAACCTACTGTAAGAGCGTTTGTGATATCAACAATTGGAGACGAAACATTATCATTTTTTTCGTAAACAGGTTTTATGTAAGCGCCTCCTGCACCACCATTGTAACCGCCTTTTGCGCCGCCAAAAATATGAACAGCATAGCCTGCAGAAATAATCTTGCGAGCATCAAGACCGTTTACCTGAGCGCCCTGGCTTGTCATTTCAACAGGTTCGCTGGCAACAGGTTCTCCATCCTTGTAAGTGATTTTTCCAATAAAGATACGGCCGTTTTTATCCATGGCAACATCTACAGGTTCAATCATTGCCTGGCGTGAAAATTCATTTACACCAATCTGGCGATGATAGAATACATACCATTTTCCGTTTACCTGCATAATGCTACCGTGGTTGTTTCCCCAGCGGTAAGACATCTGATTTTTACCATCAGGATCAGGAAGAATTTCGCCACCATTAAAGCTTATGTCGCCGCCCATCTTGTAATCGCCAAGAGGAGTGTCGCAGTATTTAAAAGAAAGGAAACCGTTACAATCTTCATAAACACCATACTGTGGTCTGTGTGTGTAATAGCGTTTAGAATAAATGAAAACATATTTTCCAAAAACCTTACGAGGTGATGAAGCTTCAAAGAAGGCATCATTTTCATCATCCATTCCGTCATCTGGAGACCACTGAGTGATACTGTGTTTTACAACATTTTCGCGAAGAGTTTCTTTTTTGATTGTTGCCATGTCATCGTTGAGTTCGGCACAAAATTGCTTGCAGAAGCCCCAGAAGGCATAAACACGTCCATCATCATCAACAAGAATTCCTGGATCAAAAGCAAGCTCTGTTTTTACGGGATTTGTGAATGGGCCGGCTGGGTTCTTGCTTGTTGCCAGCATGATTCTTGAGCCTTTTGCTTCGGCTGCGTACATATAGAAGGTGTCGCCTTTTTGAACAACATCAGGCGCATAAAGAATTGAACCGTCGGTAGAAGTGTAGCATACACCATGACAAGTCCAGTTTGTCAAATCATCAATTGGAGCACTCCAAACAACCTGATCGGCACCACAATATTCTGTTTTTAGTGTGTCGTGAGAGCCGTAAAGATAAACACGTTTTTCGCCATTATATTCAAAAACGCGAGGTTCTCCGTCTGGGACATGCTCCCAAAGTGGCATATATGGATTTGCACCCTTGATGTAATCTTTCATTTTTTCCTTCCTTTTTCAAATCATTTATTGAAATGTTAAGAATAAAGATAAAGTAGAATGAAAGATGTTTCAAGAGTGCAGATGCCTCGTTGTAAATGCTCCGTTTTTACCGTTCGAATTATCCTACAAGATTTGTTGTTGCCGTATCTTCGGTAAGAACATTGAACTCATAACTGTAAAGAATTTCTGCAACATCGCTTAAAGGCTTTCTTGTGTTCAAGCCCATGCTGTGAGCAAACTCAACGGCTGCTTTTGTTGCAGCAGGATTCCAAAGATGTGCATTATCAAGATTTACAAAGCTGCATTTTTCGGAATCGGCAATTGCTTTAATGTGGCGGTTTACAAGGCTGATTGCTTTATTGTTCTGAGGATTTGCAACAGAGATTAAAGCAATGCGGCATTTCTTATTGCTGTTCTTAATCTGTTGGATAAGCTCAAGATAGTTAGAGTCAAATGAGGCGCTGTTGTTCATGCAAAGGTTAATGTCGTTTTCGCCAAGGTGAATCATAATGCCTTCCGGAGCGAGCGGTGCAACGGTGTTAGAAAAATATTCCTTCACATTTTCAGATGAAAGTTTTTCGCAACTCTTGTTGTAAACTTCAAAATTGAATTTAAATTCTTTTCCAAGACTCTGAACAGGAATCTTTGTATCCAGTCCATTTCCAAGCAGAATAACAGCGTTCTTCTTTTCTCTGTTGCTCTGGTCCTTTGGATTAATTAATTCATCAAGTGAATAAGTGTAGTTCATATTTTCCTCCTGTGTGTGACCGTTGTCGGCGGCATTTGTTTTTATTATTTGTATTTGATTTTTTGCAGCTGCTTTTTTATCAAGGCTTTTGTTTCTGATGTAAACAAGAACGTTCATCATAACAATTGCAAGATTCAAAAAGTAAACCACAAGTACATAATTAAACTGATGATTTATAAATTTTGCAGTAATGCCTGCAAGATATCCGGTAATTATTAAGAAGATAAATGCCAGACTTGTTCCTTTTGCGGTGCGGGCCTTGTAAGCCTTTATAACATTTAAAGGCCACGAGAAGCCAAAACAAATCAGCATCATTGCTTCAAAAAGATGTCCAAACTCCATTTTATTTTTCCTCGCTTTCTGTTTCTTTTTAAGTTTACAAACATAATAGCGCATAAAAAAAAACATTCAATTTTTTGAAAGTTTTAAAATCTCTTTTGTATCTGGATTTTCTTTACTTTACAAAAGCAAATTTTTTTAACTTTCAAAAGTATGCAAAAAACAGAAATTTACTATATTATGAAATTATGAAATCTACCTTGAGCCGAAAAACCCTGAACGCACTTAGAAAAGAAATCAAAAGAAATCAGCTTGCATTAATTATTGGAATTACAATTCTGCTAACCCTTGGCGGAATGACAATAAATATTTCATCAAACGACAAGGCCTTTAATCAGTCGCTGCAGGATACTTCGGAGCTTGTAACCAGACTTTATCATTTTGCAAAAAACATGAGTAAGGCAGAACTAACAAGTTATATGGACTCGGTTGTAGAGGACCTGCCCGACATTGATGTAATTTCGATTGTCGATAAAAACAATAACCGAGTTTATCATGCGCATCACGAATTAATTGATACTCAGTTTGATGGAAGTCATCCGGATTTTTCTACAATGGCATCGGACTTTCTTACAGAAAATAACACGGGACCTTCCGGCCCTCAACGTAGAACTTATTCTGCAATTTATGATGATGAGGGAAATTACGAAGGCTTTATTATGATTATCAAACTGCGGACTTCTATGCGCAGTGTTACCATAAGAACAGTGCTCCTTTTTCTTGTTGTCACTCTTGCTGCAATTTTAGTTGAACTTGCAATAAGCGCAACACTTTCTAAAAAAATCAAAAAACAATTTTTGGAATTTGCCGAAGACCTTGAAGGAACAAAATTTCTTGTAGATTCAATGCGGGCAAATAATCACGATTTTACAAATAAACTTCATGTAATTCTTGGACTTATTCAAATTGGTGAATACGAAAAGGCTCAGTCCTATATCGAAAATATTTCTATCATCCAACGTGAAACAATCAGTCGTGTGATGAACTCAATTGACAATGCAAGTTTTGCGGCTCTGCTTATCGGAAAAATTGCGCGGGCTTCGGAATGTAATGTAAAATTTATTTTAGATTCAAATCTTCATTTTTGCTCGCAGGACATAGATATTCCTTCCGAGGCACTTGTTACAATCACAGGCAATTTAATTGACAATGCTCTTGATTCAATGAATGAGATTCAGCATAGTGGAAGCAGAAACAACAGGCAGAATGAACTTAACTTTAGTGTTATGACAAAGCCTGGTTCTCTGTTGATAACGGTTAAAGATTCGGGAAAGGGAATTCCTGATGAAGTAAAATCGCATGTTTTTGAAAATGGATTTTCTACAAAAGGAGATGGTCGTGGTGTAGGTTTATATCACACTAAACTTTTGATAGAGCATCTTGGCGGAGAAATTTCTTTTGAATCCCAGACGGGGGAAGGCACCTGTTTTATGGTAAGGATAAACGGTCAGGCAGAATAAGATGGAATACAAGGTTTTAATTGTCGAAGATGACCCGATGGTCGCAATGATAAATGAACAGTACGTTTGCAAAAATCCGCAGTTTGTAGTTGCAGCGTCTTGCAGAAACGGTCAGGAAGCGCTTGAGTTTTTGCAGACTAACAAGGTTGATCTGATTGTTCTTGATGTTTTCATGCCTTATATGGACGGAATAGAAACCCTCAAAAAAATCCGCGAGAAAAAAATTGCCGCCGAAGTTATTATGGTAACTGCCGCCAACGACTCTGCCACGATAGAAGAAACAATGCATCTTGGTGTTATCGACTATCTTATAAAGCCCTTTGCCTTTGAACGCTTTCAGATTGCGTTAGAAAAGTTTGTTGCCCATCACACAATCCTTACAAAAAATAATATTCTTGATCAGTCTTGCATAGACAACATGATTTCGAGTGCCGGTGAAAATGCCGCCACAAAACTAACCGACGTTGAACAACAGGAGCTTCCAAAAGGCATTCAGAAAAAAACGCTCGTTTTAATTCAGGAATATCTGGAGCAAAATGCAGGCTGGCACACTGTTGGTATGATTGCAGAAAAGCTTGGCATTTCAATTGTAACTGCGCGTCACTATATGAATTATCTGGAAGAGCAGGGCCTCATCGTTGCAGAAATTAATTATGGGACAGGCGGAAGACCAAGCGTTTTGTATAAAGGTGCGTAAGTTCCAAAACGAAGATTTAATATTGAATGACTGCATCAAAAAAACAGTGTCACAAAAATGTGCCACAAAAACAGAGCCTAAAAAAATGCGCATAAAAATGTGCCACAAAAATCTTTCCCCCCTCAAAAATTTTTTTCAAAAATCAAACATGTGATATAATAAAGCTATGAAATCAATTAATTACAGAAGATTTGCACAGTTAATTATTTTCATATTTTTTGGCGTCGCAGCAAATATAGCCTGTACGATTAATACACCGGTAAAATACATCAAAAAAAAATATACAGAACCTGTCAGATTTATTTCAAAAGTAAAACAGGATGGTTCTGTTATTGTTTCTATGACGACAGAAACAGAAGGCGCAGGAATTTATTTTACAATTGATGGAAGCGTCCCTGACGAAAAAAGTTTTGAATATAGAAGCCCTGTTTCTTTTTCTGAAACCGTGACAATTTCTGCAATTGCCATAAAGAGCGGGCTGGAGAAAAGTTCTGTTTCTTCTGCCATAATTTCTATTTCTGAAAAAAATACAAATAGTGATTCCGCTTTATATGATTATAAAATTGATTTGAATGACATTTTAATAAAACAACAGTCCGAAGAAAATTATATTTGGAAAAACGGTAATAAGACAGAAAACTATAATGAATATATTTATAATCTTGATTTGACATCGACTCTTAAAAGCATCTACGGGCATTTACCGGAAGCAGGTGGAAAATTGCGGGTTGTTTGGAATGGCACCAGCAATAAACCAATTTCTGAATTGAAATTAAAACTTGTTGATGCAAACACACAAACTGCGGGCTGGGGAAAATCTCTTTCTGATGCAACAAATATTTCTGATATCAAAGCTAATTCAGATTTTATTATAGATTACACATTTACATTTTCTTCAACTCCAACTGCAAAAGTAATTTTGAAATTTCTGTATTCAAAAGAAGTTCGTGATTCAAAAGTAATGTTTAGAGTTTCAGGACTGCGTTCTGGATTTAAAAAAACTTTTGATTTTGAACCGTCTGACAATGTAATTGTAAATCCGCATAAGGGATTTGTGATGTATGCCTGGTCGCCACAATATCTGGAAAATAAATATTGGGATGTAACGCTTGCTTCCGGAAAAAATCCGGCATGGGATTATTGTTCAGTTGTGTATACAGGTTGTCCCTGGAAAAATGTGCAGAAAGGCTGGAATGAATTTGATTGGTCTAATATAGACAAAATGCTTGAGCTTTGTGGAAATAGCGGCAGAACCCTTGGCTGGAGAATTTATCCTACGAATTCCAGCGAAGAAGCTGATAATGTTCCTGACTTTGTATATGAAGCAGGTTGTAAAAGTGTTCTTGCTACAATAAAAGGCACAGACAAAAAAATCCGTGTTCCAGACTGGTCGGATCCAATTTATCTAAAGGCTTGTAAATCCTTTGCAGATAAAATGGCTCGGCGTTTTGATGGTGACAAACGCGTTGAGTTTATTGATATACGTTGTTTTGGTAACTGGGGAGAATGGCATTGTTCTCAACTTGAAGGCAGCGAAATGCCGTCAGTTGAAATTCAAAAAGAAATGATTGCTTATTATGCTTCTGTTTTTAAGTCAACTCAGTTAGTAGTGCCAAGTGACTGCCGTGGCGAAGTTTATGAGTATGCACTTTCTCTTGGTGTTGCAAAACGTGATGATGGCTTAATCCAGATTTCGGGGCGTGAAGATGAACTAGCAAAATGTTATGCTGCCGGGCTTCCGACGGTTGGAGAAAACTGCGACGAATATAAGAATATGCTTTTGCTTGAAGATACAGACAGATGGCATCAGAAGTGGACTTTGGCTAAATGGAAAAATGTAATCAATGTTGCGCATCTTACATATTATGAGCTGGATCGCGGTGGTGAATGCGGCCGTATTTTTCTTAATGAAAATCTTGACTCTGTTCGTGAAATGAATAACAGGCTTGGATATAATTTTGAAGTAACAGCTGCAAGTCTTGAATATGATGATGATTTGAATATTTTACTTTCGGTAACAATAAAAAATACAGGGCTCGCACCAGCTTTTTTTGATATTAATCTTATAGCTGATATTACAGATTTTAATGGAAAGCGAAAAAATATTATTGGCGAAACAAAACGAATCAAAAAAGGAAGTTTTTCTGATGGAGAAGAAAAAACCTTTGTTTTTAGAGATTTGTCTGAAGATGTCTTAAAGCCGCTGTGTGTTGGAGACTGTATCTGTCTTGGACTTTATGAGGATTCAGATTCAGAAAAACCAAATATCAAACTTGATAATAAAAATACGCTTCCCAATAATAAACTGCTTCTTATGCTGGATTAATAAAAGCTTAAGTTGATTATCGGGTCTCAATAAACTCCACAATCTGTGCGGCGGAATTCTGGCATCTAAAATGATTCTGTGCTGCTAAAATCTGGTCCCTCATAAAAGAATCATTCATAAGGGCAACAGCAATTCTTCCGGCATCAGAAGCTTCTTTTGCACAAAGCGAAAGATGATGCTCTGTAAAGAACTGAACATTTTCACTTTCACAGCCAGGAATTGGGGCAGTATGAATTATTGCAATTCCTTTTGCAAGCGCTTCTGTGCTGGAAAGTCCGCCCGGCTTTGTAAGAAGAACATCGCTGGCATCCATATAATCAGAAACCTGATCTGTAAAACCAATTAGAATCAGGCGCTTTTCATTTTTGAATTCTGATTCAAGATTTTTGTATAATTCTTCGTTGTGTCCGGTAATTGCAATAACGCGGGTGTTTTCGTTTCCGTGTTCAAAAATATATTTTGTTGTATCAATCAAATCACCAAAGCCCATGCTGCCACTCATAAGAAGAAAAACCTGGTCGCTGTTAGAAAGACCTAACTGTGCACGCACTGTAGCCTTGTCTTTTTTTGTGATAAAGCGTTTCGAAACCGGAATGCCCGTTGCCAGGAGTAGCTCAGGATTAATTCCGTGATTTAGATATGTAAAAATGCTGTCCTTGTGCGCGATAAAAATTTTATCCGGCATAGTTTCTTCGAGCATTGGCGAACAGTAATAATCTGTTGCAACAAAGTAAAATGGAATTGTTACGCGTCCATGTTTTTTAAGATTTGTCATTGCTTCGGCAGCAAAAATATGAACACATACTATAGCATCGTATTTATTTTGTTTTATAAAATCTTCGAGCGCATCGGCATAAAGCTTGTTAATAAGATAAACCGGGGAACGAAGCTTTGTATTTTCCTGGGAAATTTGCCCCATCTTGTTTCCCATTTCATAAATTTTTCCAAAAAGGGCCGGGGTCTTTTTTACAATTTCGATGTAAGCATCGCAAACCAAATCGGAAGCTTTTTGACCTCCAAAGGCAAGAACATCCATTATGTCGCAGGTATGTCCTTTTTCGTCAAAGGCTTCTTTAATTGCTTTTGCAGCTGAGTTATGACCACCACCGGTGTTGCATGATAAAATTAGTATCTTCATATTAGTGAATATAATAATGACAAAGGAAAAACGTCAATAAAATTTGAAACGGCTTTTTGAATGAAGATAGGCTGCTTTTCGACAGGATTTTATTGGGTCTTCGAATATTTTCACCAAATTTTTACCAGTTATCCGTAAAAATTGCCACTTATCGCTAAAAACACCCCTTTTCAAACCGTCTGGGTTATACTCCGAATCATGAAAAGATTAATTATTGCTTTAGTTTTGGTCGCAGGAATCTGCTGTGTTGGTTTTGCAGAAGAGGAAAATCCAACTGCAAAATATAATTATAGAACTACCTCGGGTGGCTTCTGGATTTGGGAAGAAAACTGCAATGGAGGCGCAGGCGAATTCGGAGTCAATCTTTTGAAGGAAGAAAAAAACCTTATGCTCAGGAACTGCGTTTTTGTTCAGGGCGAAGGAGGCAGCGCAAAACTTACGGCAAATAAAATTGTCGATTTTGGCGGCATCGAAATTGGAGACAAACTTCTTTTTGGTGGCAGCGCAAATTGCAACGGTTTTATTGTCCGCAGTTATGGTTTTGCCGGAGCTGCTTTTGGAATTCTTGGCTGGGATGATCACAAGTTTGGCACAAAGCCTTTTTTGATTAGTGCAAAATTTGGTGGCGGTTTTGAATTCCAATATCTTAAAAATCTTGCTTTTGTGGTAGAATTTGGAGGAGCTCAAAGATTCGTATTTGGTGATGGTGGAGCAGGTGCATTTAATAACTTTTCAAAATGCACACCAACCCTTACAATAGGATACAGAAGCTTTAAGTAATCCAAAAGGTGTTCAGGAGGAATCAGTGCAAACACAAATCAAAATTGAACAATGTGAAAAACCATTTTGCGTGATTCATACATCAAAAGAAACAGACGGTATAAAAGCTGTTGCAGAAAAAATCAGCATGATGGATGAAAATGGTTTGAATGCAGCAGTTTCTGGCTGGGATGGGGATTACTGCATTCAGGTTAAGCAGAACGAACTTCTAAGAATCTATAGTTTGGATAAAAAAGTTTATCTGGAATGCGAAAGCGAAGAAGAACCACTGCTTTTGAAAATGCGCCTGTATGAATTCGAAGAGCTTGCAGAACGCTGCGGCTGGACAGATTTCATAAGGATTTCAAATACGGATATTGTGAATCTTTCAAAGGTCAAAAAATTTGATATGTCACTTTCGGGTGTTATCAAAGTTAATTACGGCGACGGAAAGGTTGCAATAGTTTCACGAAGATATATGAATAAAATTAAGAGCCAGATAATGATGGCTCGCAAATAAACTTTAATAAACTTAAATAAACTTATATAACAGGAGAAACAATTATGGCAAAGAATGAAATAAAAAAAGCAATCATCAAGAGAGCAATTTTAGGATTTATTTATGGTGTGTTTATTGGCCAGACAATTCTTATTCTGGAATCACTTATGATGCGTGACGGAAATTTTTATGCCGTCTCAACATCTCTGATAAAACTTGCCGGAACAAAAATCGGTGCAGTTATCATACAATATTTCTTAACAGGATTGTTAGGAACAACTTTTGCAGCTACAACAGTAATTTTCGAAATGGACAACTGGAGCTTAATTCGACAGACGCTCTTACACTTTATAATTACAAGCATTGTAATGTACATTGCAGGCTTCTTGTGCGGCTGGTTCCCACACACAGTTGTAAGCACCTTAATCTGGTTCGGAGTGTTTATTATAGTTTACGTAATCTTCTGGGTTTGTTTTTCACTGTATTACAAAAACAAAGTTAAGAAGATTAACGAAGCGCTGTAATTTTGAAAAAAGGAGGAGGGGAAAGCTACGCTTCGCTACCGAGTTTTGTTTCCAATTAAGATTATTGGATAACAAAACTCGCTTCCCCTCGCTCCAACCCGCAAAGCGGTTTTCCGCTACCCCTCTAACGGGGGACACCCCCGTAACGCCCAACATCATCAACTTAAGACCACTCTATTTAAAAATTCTAAAATTCATTAGAATTTCTGCATGGGTGGAAAAAACATAACAAGAGCTAACAAAACCTTT
>JAGCTZ010000225.1 GCA_017963165.1 Treponema sp. | reverse complement strand
GTGGTATTGGTATTGCTCCGGTTCACTCTGTAGTAAACTACATGATGGATCACCGCGCCGACTACGGTAAGATTCAGGTAATCTACGGTTCACGCTCAATGGCAGATTTAGTTCGCCTTGACGAAATGAAAAATGTCTGGATGAAACAGCCAAACTGCTCAATTGATCTTACAATCGACCGCGCAGAAGAAGGCTGGGACGGACACGTTGGCTTTGTACCTCCTTATGTTACAGAGCTTAATCCTGACCCGAGCATGACAGTTATTATGTGTGGACCTCCAATCTTGATTCACCTTTCCCTCGATGCCCTCAAAAAGCTTGGTTTTAAAGACGAGCAGGTTTTCACAACAATGGAAATGCGTATGAAGTGCGGAATCGGTAAATGTGGACGTTGTAATATTGGCGACAAGTTTGTCTGCAAGGACGGACCTGTATTTAGTTTTGATCAACTTGGCGAATTACCACCAGAATACTAATAAAAGCAAATTTTAGCTGACAGGAGGCTTCTATGAGATTTGGCTTGAAATTTAAAATTATTGTTTTTGTTGTTCTGTTAATCAACCTGGCTGTAGTAATACTTGGTCTCGTTGCAAGAAAAGAATTGGCTCATTCCATATCTACTAACACTAAGCAGATTATGGAATTAAATGCACAAAAATCGGCAAGAGTTTTACAGGACGTAAATAAAAAAGAATTTTATCTTTTGGAATCGGTAGCTTCCCTTCCTTTTATAAGGGATGAAAGCATTTCTCTGGAAGAAAAAACTGCTCAGCTGGAAGCAATTGTAAGAGGAAACCCTTCTCACTTTGAAAACCTGGCTTTTTACAGTGACAAGGGTATTTGTATCCGCCCGGACGGAGTATATGTAGATGTACATGATATCGACTTTTTTATTCAGACAATTTCCGGCAACAGGGTTGTAATTGACCCTCTTCCAAAAAGCTTTATGATGGAAGGTGGTTCTGATGAAACAATCATGTTCTACTGTATTCCGGTCTATGGTCTTAATAATTCTTCTAAGCCGGTTGGAATTTTGTCTTCAATCGTAAATGGTTCGGACGTTTACAACCTTTCTGAATCAATTTTGATTGGTAAAAACTCACATCCTACAATTATTTCCCGAACTTCCGGAATGGTAGTAGGACCAACAACCTATTCTGATATGTCAGAAGAAGAACTTGCTGCAATTCAGGAAGCCGGTCAAGATTCAGGAACTATGGCTGCACAGGAAAATACTTTTGTGCCTGAAACTCCATGGGATTTTATGATGCAGTCAGTTATCAACGGTGAAACAGGTTTTCAAATTCTTACTGAACCAAATTCCGGCGAAAAAAAGGTTGCTGCATATCTGCCTGTAGAGGACGAAAGCAACTGGGCAATTTTATGTGTTGCACCTTATGATGAATATTTTGACAGTTTACACCGAATCACAATGTTTATCGTAATTTCTATCATTATTGCTGTTATTATTGTAATTACCGGAAGTCTTATTCTGGTTTCTATACTTATAAGACCTCTTGGCTACGTAAAAACTACAATTAATGATATTGCAACCGGAGACGCCGATCTTACTAAGAGAATTGACATCAATCTTAAGGATGAAATCGGCGACGTTGTAACAGGCTTTAACAAGTTTACAGAAAAGCTTCAGTCAATCATTGCCCAGGTTAAAAAATCCCGCGACCTTCTTGGAGAAGCCGGAACAACTCTTGATTCTTCTACTCATAACACAGCAACCTCTATTGATGAAATTCTTTCCAGCATAGATTCTGTACATAATCAGATTGATAATCAGTCTAATTCTGTACTTCAGACAGCAGGTGCCGTAAACGAAATTGCAAGCAACATAGAATCTCTTGGCCACATGATTGAAAAACAGTCATCCGAAGTTTCTGACGCTTCTGCCGCTATTGAAGAGATGATCAGTAATATTAATTCTGTTAATGATTCAATGGAAAAAATGTCACAGTCCTTTGACGGACTTGCAGAATCTGCACAGAATGGTATTCAATTACAATACAATGTAAACAAAATCATCGAAGAAATCAAAAATCAGAGTGAAACATTGCAGAATGCAAACTCCGCAATTGCTTCTATTGCAAGACAGACAAACCTTCTTGCTATGAATGCCGCAATCGAAGCTGCCCACGCCGGTGAATCAGGAAAAGGTTTCTCGGTTGTTGCCGATGAAATCCGTAAGCTTTCAGAAACTTCATCTGTACAGTCAAATACAATTGGAGATCAGCTTAACAGCATTAAGGAATCAATCGACAGCGTAGTTTCTGCTTCTGAAGATTCAAGTAAAGCTTTCCGTTCTGTAACTGATAAAATTACTGATACAGAACAGCTTGTTCACCAGATTCAGGCTGCAATGGAAGAACAGAGTACAGGTTCTATACATATTTCAAATGCCCTTCACTCTATGAACGATTCTACAATCGAAGTAAAAACTGCCAGCGTAGAAATGTCACAGGGTAATAAAGCAATTCTTGAAGAAGTTAAGAATCTTCAGGATGCAACCGGAATTATGCAGACAAGTGTAGAAGGAATGACTCTTGGTGCCAGAAAAATTAAGGAAACTGGTTCTGAATTACGAGATATTTCCGAAAAGATTAAATCTTCTATCGATGAAATTGGAATTCAGATTGATAAATTTAAGGTATAAAAAGTCTTTCCAATTATAATATTTCTTATAATTGCTGGACTTAAATATAAAAAAATATTGTTGTATATAGGAGCAAATATGGCAGATAAAGAAATGGCTACCATCTATATTTTTGGTAAAAAATATGATGTACCGGCCGAATTAACCATTATGAATGCAATGGAATATGCAGGATACCAGCTTAAACGTGGCTGTGGATGCCGAAACGGCTTTTGCGGTGCCTGTGCTACAATTTACAGAATTAAGGGACAGAATCAACTGCAGACTTGTCTCGCTTGTTCAAAGAAGGTTGAAAACGATATGTATATCGCTACTCTTCCATTCTTCCCACTCGTAAAACAGATTTACGATATCAACAAGATTAAACCAGAGCAGCAGCTTATGATGCAGCTCTACCCTGAAATCTACTCTTGTGTAGGCTGTAACGCTTGTACACGTGCCTGCCCTCAGAGCCTTCAGACAATGCAGTACATTGCCTACGCTCAGCGCGGAGACTTTGCAAAATGTGCAGACCTTTCATTCGACTGTGTAATGTGCGGATGCTGTTCTAGCCGCTGTCCTGCAGGAATCTCTCATCCACAGGTTGCAGAACTTGCTCGCCGTATCAACGGTAAGTACATCCAGCCGGAAGCACAGCATTTGCTTGACCGTGTTGCAGAAATTGATTCTGGTGCCTGCGAAGAAGCAATCCAGAAGTTTGTAGAAATGTCTACCGGCGACAAAGAGCAGATTAAAAATCTGTATAACACACGCGATATTGAAAAGTAAGGAAGGAGACGAATATGTACGGAAATTATCTTGACGAAGCTGCAAAAATTGTAGCAGAAAAACGCGAAGAAAACATTAAGTTTGAACATGCTCGTCTTACTGCAGAAGAAAAAGACGATCTTC
>JAGCTZ010000224.1 GCA_017963165.1 Treponema sp. | reverse complement strand
TTGTTCCTACGAACAGTACTGATTTTCCTGCAGCAGTAACACGACGAACTTCATCGTATCCGTCTTTAATTGCAGCGATTGTCTTCTGCAAGTCAATAATGTGGATTCCAGTGCGTTCTGCGAAGATATACTTCTTCATACGTGGATCCCAGCGTTTAACCTGATGACCGAAATGTACTCCGGATTCAAGCAGGTTCTTCATGGTAACTACAGCCATGATTAACTCCTTCACGGGAAAACTGCCAATTGTGGTCCCTGAGCTTGTCGAAGGGCCTTTTTAGTTTTCCACCTAACTCTGTTTCTCGATACGCAATTCCCAAAAAGGGCAGCGCACGGAAGATTAATTTGAGCCGACGGCTCTATTCAAGGATTTTATATCCCTGTTCCTTTAATATATCGTAAAGCTCCGAAATAGGCAACCCGATGGCGCCAGAATAGGAACCGTTGATATGACTTATAAACATAGAGGCAAGACTCTGAATACGATAACCGCCTGCAGCACCATGCCATTCACCTGTATCTACATACCATTGAATTTCTTCATCAGAAAGCTGGCTGAAGGTTACTTCTGTTTTACAAAGCTTGGATGTTGTTGCATGAGTTTTTCCATTATAAAGTACAAGTGCAGTAAGAATTGTATGAGTATTGCCAGAGAAAGCCTTTAAAAACTCAAAAGCCTCTTCCTGATTTTGTGGTTTTCCGTAAAGATTTCCTTGGAAAGAAATAATTGTATCTGCTCCTAAAACCCATGGAATTTCCTGTCCGACAGGTAAAGAACGAATTACTGCTAAAACTTTTTCACGTGCAAGTAATTCTGGAATTTCATCATGCGAAAGCATTGTAGAAATTGTTTCATCAATGTTTGGCATAATAACCCTGTACGGGATTTTAAGCATTTTTAAGATTTCCTGTCTGCGTGGTGAGGACGAAGCAAGGATTATCGGTTCCAATTATTTCTCCAAAAAAAAGATTCCCGCAGACAAGTGCGGGAATTAAAGAATTATTTAGCGTCAGAATTTTTAGAACTATTTGTATTTGAAAGTGTCTTCAAAAGCTTCTGTGCCTTCTGTCGTACTGGTGTGCTGTAGCGGTATTCTGCGGCAATTTTTGTAAGGCTTTCAATCATTACTTTTCTGTTTGAAGCAAGAGGAGCAAGCTTTTCGTAAGCATCTACTACTTCCCATGCAAGTGAGCTTGTAGGGTTAAGAGCCTGATTTCTTTTGTTTGCCCATGCAATTGCATCAATAACTTCATCTGCTTCTTCCGGCTGGATAACAGCAAGTGACTGAACTGCAGCAGCAATAACCATTGGTTCATCGTCTGCAATAGCAACAGAAATAAGCTGATTTTTTGTATGTTCTGTAGGAACTTTTGACATCAAAAGACAAGCCTGACGGCGAACTTCAGGGAAATTATTTACTTTTCTACCATTTGTTCTTGATTCAGAAAGAACACCTTCACCAGAAAGCTTATCAAGGGCTTCAATTACACCAGCAGAAGTGTTTCCTTCGTCAATTGCATCCTGAATATATTGTAATGCGACAAGTTTATTATCAAGGTCATCGGCTTCTGCCAGACCCATAATGATTTCTGTATCTATGTCGTTAAGATATTCGTTTTCAACGTATGTTTCGTTGCTTGTACTTGATTTTTTCTGTACCGACTGTGACTGTGCGAATACGAGTGTTGAAGCACAAAGCAATGCGCCTGCAACAAAAATCTTTTTATTCATAAATTCTTTCCTCCTATGAATTAATATATTATATTCTAAAAATTCTATAAAATCAATAAAAAAGAATTAGGTCATTGTGAGCAAAAAAAATATGTCATTGCACATACAATGACATATTAAGTTATGAAACCGGAGGTAAATAAACAAGCCACTTTCCGTTTTCTTTTTTGAATTCATAATAGATGGCGTCTGATTCTTCCCGCACCTGAACAGCTTTTACGTGTGTCTTTGAAATATAACGTATTTCATCTATCTGGCTGACGCGTCTTGCCGGAATAAATACATATTTAAAGTAATCTTCTATAGTTTTAAGTTCAATAAGCTTGTTAGGAAGCTTTCGCTGTGCTTTTCTAAGATTTACAGGATTTTTGTAGTATTCTTTTGATTCTTCATCAATATACTTGAGCCAGCTTAATGTATCCTTCGTTTCCATAATAATGGCAAGCTCAGATATGATTTCAAGAATTTCACGTTTATCATCTGTAAATTCCTGTTTAGTAACTGTTGTCTGTTCATCAAGCTCGGCAATAGAACGAAGATATTCGTCATCAGAATCTTCTTCAACATCAAGAATTTCTACTGAATCATCTTCATCATATTCTTCTTCTACTTCAATAACTTCTGCTTCAACTTCTGGTTCCTGGTTTTCCTCGATTAATTCACTTTCTTCTACAACTGGAGGTTCTGCTTCTATCGGCTGTTCTTCTGGTGTGCCGGCACATGAGGAAAGCATTATTGAAAAAATAACTGCTAATGCAGTGAAAATATAAAATAATTTCTTTTTCATACAAAAAAATATAACATCTATTGCGCCATTTCGTCAAATGAGATACAAATAAATATATGATAAAAGCAGTTTTTCCTGGATCTTTTGATCCTCCGACAAATGGACATCTGGATATTATTCAACGCGCATCTAAACTGTTTGATGATGTTGATGTTCTTATTTCAGTTAATCCAAATAAGAATTATATGTTTACTGAACAGGAACGTCTTGAAATGCTTAAGGAACTTTTAAAGAATTACAAGAATGTTCAGATTCATGTATGGGAAGGCTTAATTGTAAATTATGCCAAAGAAGTAGGTGCAAAGGTTTTAATTCGAGGTATTCGTTCAAGCAATGATTTTTCTTATGAATTTGAACTTGCCCACATGAATCAGAACTTAAATCCTCAGATAGAAACTATGTTCCTGCCTAGTAAAGAAAAATGGGGTGTTGTAAAAAGTAGTTCTATTAAAGAACTGGCTTTGTTTGGTGGTGATATTTCAAGAATGGTGCCGCCTTTGGTAGAGGCTGAGCTTAAGAAGAAGTTAGGGAAGTAGAAATAGTTGACATTTTCTTAAAATTTGTAGTATATTAAACAAACTATTAATGATTTTTATAATGTGAGGTTACATATATGGCAGTACCTAGATCAAAAGTATCAAAGGCCGTAACAAAAAGACGTCAGACAATAAATATGAAACTTAAGGCTCCTCAGCTTGTTGAATGCAATAACTGTGGCAACCTTGTACAGTCTCATCATGTTTGTCCAAAATGCGGTTTCTATCGCGGACGACAGATTATT
The DNA here is from genome assembly GCA_017963165.1 of Treponema sp. The sequence continues at coordinate 82,687 of JAGCTZ010000224.1, read as the reverse complement.
ACGCCAGAGATAAACGGATAATATTTTTTAGGAGAAAAATATGGACGAATTGTTTGGAAAAATGCAGAAACTGATCGTTGAAAAATTGGATATTGATGCAGAAAAAGTTACACTTGATGCTTCATTCAGAAATGACCTTGGCGCAGACAGTCTCGATACATACGAACTTGTTTACGCAATTGAGGAAGAACTCGGTGTTAGCATTCCAGATGAAAAAGCTAATGAATTTGAGACAGTACGTGATGCTTATGATTTTATCAAAGCAGAATTGGACAAATAAATAAAACCTAAAAGAGTTTTTTGTAAAAAGTACAAGTGAAAGCTTGTACTTTTTTTTTCTAAAAAAGGTAGATCTAAAAAACGCAGTGTTTTTTTAAGGTCTGCTATAGAACACCGACCGCCAGCGGGCTTACACATGGATAAATCACGTAAAGAAGCACTTCAAAGCTTCTGTAAAAAAGTAAAAATCCGCTTTAAAAATATAGAGCTTCTTGATTTAGCTTTTCATCATAGAAGTATAACTAACGAAAAAAAGCATATTCAAAATAATGAACGGCTTGAATTCCTGGGTGATTCTGTCCTTGGAATGGTAACAGCAGCCTATCTTTATAATAATTTTAATAATCCCGAAGGCGATCTTGCAAAAATAAAATCAGCAGTTGTTTCGGAAAAAGCTCTTGCTCCTATAGCCATCAAATTAGGCATTGATAAGCTTTTGATTCTTGGAAAAGGCGAGGAATCAAGCGGTGGACGTTCAAAGCCCGCTATTCTTGCCGATTGTATGGAAGCAATTATCGGCGCATATTATCTTGATTCCGGCTACAAAGCTGCAGAAAAATATGTCCTTGAATTTATTATTCCAGAAATTGATCATACAGTTTCGGATGGTATAAAGGATTACAAGACAAAGCTGCAGGAAGCATATCAAAAAAGAACAAAGTCAGTTCCTGTTTACGAGCTTGTTGAAAAAACTGGTCCTGCACATGATCAGACTTTTGTTGTAACAGTTTCTCTCGGAGAGAAAAAATTTGGTCCCGCCCGCGCAAAAAATAAAAAAGATGCAGAACAGGCTGCTGCAAAAATTGCACTAGATTATATTCAAAACTCTGCTATAATATAAGAATGAAGAGAAAACCTTTATTATTTAACATCAGTTTCAGCTTAATACTTGCTGGTATTATTTCGGTTCTTTGCATTTTTAATGTATTTGAAAAACTCGATTTCCGTCTTTATGATGGACTTTTGCATTTAACAAAAGATCCTGTAATGGACGAAAAAGTTATGGTTGTTGCCATCTCCGATGATGATATCAACCGTCTTGGTGAATGGCCGTGGAGCCGCGATATTTTTGCCGACGTTTTAATCAGGCTAAAAGAGCTTGGCGTTGCAGCAGGAATATTCGATATTGAGTATATTTCGCCCTCTTCAAAATCTGTTCCTTCCAATTCGATTAATAACGTAAACGGTAAAATATCGGAAACGAAGCAGTGGAGTGTTGACCTTATGAACTCCATTCCGATTGCGCTAAATCAAGGTTATAGCGTAGAAGAAATTCAGGAGCTTACAGATTCTTATGTAGAAGATTATCTGGATCCACTTTACGATGACCTTTATGAATATGTAGAAAACAATATTGCCTTTGATAACGATGATTACTTTGCAAGAGCAATCCAGTTCTTTGGAAATGCTTATCTTTCTGTAAACGAGCTTGATCTTGGATATAAATCAATCACAGACGAGCATATAAACTTTATCCGCAATAATATGCTTCTTTCTCATGTAGTTGATCCGACAAACTATACATTAAAAGACAACGACTACAACTTTAAGGAAACTTATCCTGATGATAAAAAAGGTTTTACACCATCTCTTGATTTATTTATCCGCCATGCAAAGGGTGTAGGATTTACAAACTCAAACATCGATACTGATGGTATTCGCCGCCGAAACGAGCTTTTCCTTGAATATGACGGAAAATATCTGGGACAGCTTACATTTGGTCCTCTTATGGATATTCTTGATATAAGGGATTTTGAGCGTACAAAGAATTCCCTTATTCTTAAGAATGCTTTGTTCCCTGGTGATACAGAACGCGCAGATGTAACAATTCCTCTTGATGAACATGGTAAAATGCTTATTAACTGGCAGCATGAACAGGTTCGCGATACAGAAAAAGATAAGCTTTTTGGTTGTGGTTCCATCAACGTAAGTCAGATTTTACAGCTTGATGAAATTGAAAATGCTCTTTTCAATAATATGAAAACTCTTCTGGGCGATGATGGAGATTCTATCGAAACAAATAACCTTCCTGTAATTTTTGATAACGAAGGTATGCCTCTCCCATATTATGGTGATTTATATAGACTTGTAGAGTCTTATAATGATTTGAAGGCCTATAAAGCCGAGCTGCTTTCACTTTGCGAAGGCTATGATCAAAACGGTAATTTGATTGACGGAATTACACCGGAAGAATATGAAGATTATTATGCAACAAGAGATATGTTCTTTGAAGACGTTAAACAATTTGTCGATATGAACTATTTTGCTGATATCGAAAACTTTGTAAGAGATAACCCGGATTCTATATATAACAATTATGACTGGCTTCAGGCATTCTCTTATCTGTTTGAACAGGTTAAATATAATATTGATTCTTATCTTGATAATATTGCAGTGTGGAAAGAATATCTTAACGGCAAGTACTGTATCTTTGGTCATACAGCTGCCTCAACAACAGATATCGGTGCCATTCCATTTGCTAAACAGTATGTAAACGTTCTCATTCACGCAAATATCATGAATACAGTTCTTACAAGAAACTTTATTACTCCTTATCCATGGTATTACGGTCTTGCAATTTCATTTGTTATCACAATTCTTCTTGCATTTATTTTGTGCAAGGCTTCTTCATGGACAAAGAACCTTGTAGGTGCAATCAGTACAGTAATTGTAATTGCAGGTTTCCTTGTTACATTGCCGCTTTTCCAGTTCTATATTCCAATGGTCGGTGGCGTAATTTTCTATCTGATTATTGATTTCTTTGCGGGCGTTATTTACAGATACGTACAGAGCAGTAAGGAAAAACGATTCATTACAGAAATTGCTTCTTCTTTTGCAAACAAGGATACAGTTGCTCAGCTTAGAGCTAACCCTGATGCATTCCAGACAAAGGGTGAAAAGAAATGTATTACAGCGCTTTTCTCTGATGTTCAGAAATTCTCTACATTAAGTGAAACAATCGGTAAGATTTACGGAAATGAAGGACCAAACAAGCTTATTGAAATTCTTAACGAATATCTTGGTGCTATGTCTGATGAAATCCTTCGCAATAACGGAAACATCGATAAATATGAAGGTGATGCTATCATCTCTATGTTTGGTGCTCCTGATCCGTTAAATACTCATACAAAAGAAGAATGGGCTTACCTTTGTCTTGATTCTGCAATCAAAATGAAAAAGATTGAAGTAGAATTCAACGCTACACATCAGGAATTGTTTAAGCCTGTTGATATTACAAATGAAAACGGGGAAATTGAAACTGTTGCCCTTAAGCCGCTTCAGACTCGTATTGGTATTAACTCTGGTGAAGCTTTCGTTGGACTTATGGGAAGTAAGACAGATACATTCAGTAAGCTTAACTACACAATGATTGGTGATACTGTAAACCTTGCAAGCCGTCTTGAAGGTGTAAATAAAGTTTACAGTACATGGATTATGTGTTCCGAAGATACATGGGATATGGCAAATACCGGTTCAAATCAAGGAAAGATTACAGTACGCCGTCTTGACCGTGTTCGTGTAGTAGGACGTTCTACACCAGTTCAGCTTTACAATGTACTTGGTTTTACAGAAGAACTTACAAAACTCGAACTTGATGAACTTGACGTATTCCATAAGGCTCTTGACCTTTACCTGTTAAAAGACTTTACCCAGGCAGGAAAAATGTTCGTAAAAGCATCAAAAATGTTACCAGAAGGGGATCCAACTGCTTTAACATTTGCAGAGAGATGTAAAAACTACATTAAGAAGGGTATTCCTGATGACTGGGATGGTGTTATGAACATGACATCTAAGTAATAGGTAGTAGGTACTGGATTTTATGAAAAGATTATTATTCCTCGTTTTTGTTTTATTCATATTTTTATTCTCTGGTTGTGAAATTCTTGATGTGCTGCTTGGGCTTGAAGATCAGGAAGCATATCAGGAAAAAGAACAAACTGTTCCCATTAAAGATAACGTAATTGAGGACAGTACTGTTTATCTTGTAAAACTGAATAATTCAGAACAAAAGATTGAAGCAAGAAAAACAGGCTACGTTAAATCAATCCAGCCAAGAAATATTGATGAAGAAGAAGAATACTGCGATACCGACAGCTTTATAAGGGCTCAGAATAGAAAACTTAGTTTAATTGCAGCAGAAAATGCTGCCAGAAGTGTGGATAGTTCTAGAGCTGTAGTGCCGGGGTATAATACTCAGAAAACATATGATGTTGGTGATGCAGATAATTTTTTTTCATATGTAAACATAAAAAACAACAAGAATATTTCTGAAACTGTAATAGGAATCTGCAAATATGCCGGTAAACATTGTTATGTATTTGCAGATCAAAACGATTCAAATAAAATTGATAAAGGAATAAATCTTTCAGATACTGATTATAAGAATCTTGGGAAAAAATTTGATTCTTGTTATGAGCTTGAAACTTCAGTTTTAGGTAATCCCTTTTATACAAAATACAATTCAACTTATTTTGTTCCTTGTAATGAAAAAATAATAATTCTTGTTTCAGATCTTTTTGGTGATGCAAATATAAATCAGGATGGCGGAACTGTCGGATATTTTTATAGCGGAGATTTATTTAATCAAGCATATCTTGATAAGTATTATAATAAATCAAAAAGCAGCGACATTAATTCAAATGAATGCGAAATGTTTTATATAGATTCATATTTTCTGACAACAAGAAAAGACACTGTTTATTCAACACTTGTTCATGAATTTAATCATATGATTAATTATGTTATGAAATCTGTAAATTATCTTACAGAAAATCCTAATGCCACTTCATTTATTTCCTGCGACACCTGGTATACAGAAATGCTTTCAATGGTAACAGAAGATTTGTTCCAGCATTATCTTAGTCTTGATGATTTAGATTCGCCAAAAGCCCGTCTTCCATATTTTAATATGTATTATAATTATGGTTTTAGATTATGGGATCAAAGCAGTAACAACAACAGTCTTGCACTTGTAATGTATGCAAATACTTATGCTTTTGGTGCTTATCTTGTAAGAAATTTTGGTGGTATTGACTTATTAAAAGCAATTGCACAGAACGAATATGTAGATGAAGAGTCAATCACAAATGCACTTCAAAAAATATACCCGAATGTCACATATGTCGACGAAAAAACAAATAAAACAAGAAAAATTGATTATGAATTTGTATTAAGAAGATTTTATTTATGCTTATTTAATACAAAAAAGCCTACACCTGCACAATTAAAATTAACCGGTGATAAACAGTATATTTCTTTTTACATACAGAGTGGAAGTGCTTCTGATAACTTATATTTCAGCCCGATTGATATCATGAGCATAAAATGTGACGTTAATAATGGAAACGGTACAACAAGCTATAATCAAACAATAAATCCTGTAATATATAATTATAATAAAAGGGTAGATTTGGGACCTTCCGGTTTTTCTGTTCATGAAATCGGTAAAAAGAAAGATGTAAAAAGCTTTACTTTAAGTGCATCAAACGTTAAAGGTCTTGAATACTATTTGATTACCTTTAAAGAATTAGCAGAATAAACTGCAGGGAAAAGCTTATGAAAAGAAAAGCAATCCTTATTTTTTTGATTTTACTTATTCCGTTTCTTACCTTTGGTGTTCAAAAAAGTGAACAATCTAAAAATACTTCTATTACTGTTACCGGTTACGTCGTAAGTAAAGGCAATGTTCCTTTTACCTTGGCAGCAATTCGAGGCGATGACGGAAATGAGTATTCATTAATCTGTTCAGAAAAACAAAAGCGCAGGCTTCTTGATTTACAAGGAAAACACCTGCGCTTTACACTACATAAAAATGATGACATTTTTTATGTAGTTAAGAAATATAAAGTGATTAAATAATTATATTATTTTGCATCATCTTTAACTTGTGTTATAGACTTAAGATCTGCTTTATTCAAAAGTCTAAGACGTCCGTTGTCATCTGTTATAACAACACCGGAATCTGTAATTGTAATTGGAGTAGAACTCTTTACATATACATCTGACTTAAGCTTAAGCACAAGATTTGAATCAAACATACCAACTCTCCAGAATGGTCCATCTGCAATTACACAGTAGAACTCATTTCCGTCGCGAACAAGTACAGAATCTGGAGCAAGAGTTTCGTTACTTTCGCTTGTAATTTCCATATTTACACTGTCGATTGTAACAAGCTTAATTGCAGCATTTCCGGCATCTTCTCCGGCAACAGCAATAAATTCATCATTAAGAGCATAAATTGTTCTGTTTCTGATTTCTGTAACAGGAGATTTCTTAATGATATCACCTGTATCGGTGTTGAATTTTACAAGTCTTGAAAGCAATGCTTTTTCGTCAGAAAGAATAATACCATATTCGCTAGGCATTTTTGCTTCTGCAGCTTCTTTCTGCTGAACTTCCTGCTGGTCTTTTGCAATGTCCTTGCGTTCATCATAAGCTTCGTTCTGCTTTTTGTCTGCAAGCTCCTGCTGCTGCTTAGCTTCGTCCTTTGCTTCCTGAGTTTTCTTTTCCTGTTCCTTTACTTCTTCTTTCTTTTCGTCGGCTTTATTCTGAGCGTCTTCTGCAGCCTTTTTGTTTTCATCAGTTGGATTCTTTTCTGCTTCTTTTTTAGCTTCATCGGCTTTCTTCTGAGCGTCATCAGCTTCTTTCTTTGTTTCGTTCAGCTTTTTCTGTTCTTCGGCAGCTTTTTTCTGAGAACTCTGAGCCTTATCGCTTGCCTGTTCTGCTTCACGTTCCTTAAGATCTACCATGTCTTTGCGGCTTTCAACATTCTTATCATCATCTTCTTTCATAGATTCAACAACTGTTGAGTCGCTGATTACAGAAGTATCTACTGTAGAAAGGCCTCCATTTACATCATAAAGAGGAATAACAATTTCTGATTTTCCAGGCCAATCCTTATAGTTTACAGCAAGACCACAGTTATCATTAGAAAGATTCTTCATAACAACTGATTTATATTTTGATTGAAAAATATCATATTTTCCGCGGTAAACTGCATTGTAAACAGTAACAAAAACTGCAAGTGTATCGGCATCTTTTTCTGAATAACCGTATGCACTTGAAAGATATGCACTTATAATTCTGCGAAGGTTTATAATATGGTCAACTGTCGCATCTGCGCCAATAAAAAGAATATCTGCATCAAGTTTGCCTTTTTCTGTGGCATCTACGGCATGAACAATATAATATTTGTTTTTGTTGCCGACAGAAGAAGCTTTTTCGGGAACGATTGTTTTTCCCATGTCAGAACCTATGGCTTTAATTGCAGCAAGTGAATCAATTACCTTATGTGGTCCGGTATAGTTTATAAATTCTATTGTTTCATTTCCTGCAACTTTAAGTTCAGGTTCGTTTACTTCAAGGGCTGTAATGCCTGCTGTAAATAATAATGAAATTATAAAAACAGATAAAAGTTTTTTCATATATCCACCTTTAGATTTGAGATTGTCGGATCAAGTCCAACAATGACTTATTGTAAAATATATTATAACACGACTTTTGATTATTTACCAACAAGTTTTTTAAGTGTATTTCTTGAATAATCGCGGACTGTACTTGTGTATTTTGGATAAAGAAGTGTTGTAAGGGTATCTTTTCCTATAGGTTCAATTGCAGAGCTTCCCATTGTTACACAGACAGAATAGACGGCATCACAGATGTCTTTTAAAAGCGTTTCATCTTTATCCGAAGTATTTCTGGCAAGATATTCAAGACTTGAAATATTTTTACCTTCGGGATCATAACCGTTTGAAACTATGCCCCGTAAAAGTATGTGAATAAGAGCTTTATTAGTTTCTGTTTTAAGAAAATAAGCAACATATTCGCAGAAGGTATCTGTTCCGAAAAGACATAATTGAGAAAGAATATTTTCCATTCCGGCAGAATCTGTTTCAAAAACTGATTTTTCTACACGAGTACCAAAATTGGTTGTTGTCATAACATTCTTATAAGCAGTACAGACAGATAAAAGTTCTGAAGCATATTCCTGTTCTGTTTTTCCGTAATTACCGGCAGATAATAGCTGACTTCGTTCTGGAAGCAAAAGCTCTTTATTTATAGGAATAGGAAATGAAAGTTCCAAAAGTGTTGTATTTATTTCATAAAAATTTAAATAGTCTGTGTTTAATTTTTTTGTATCTGTTACTGTAGCTTGCTCCGAAACAGAATGAGCTGTTCTGAATGCATGAATGCTCCAATCAGAACAGAAAAGAAGAAAACAGTTATCAGTTGTAAAGCCTGTATGAGTTGGAGCACCTTTACTTTTTGCATCAGGTAAAATTCCACTCCAAAGATAACGACCTGCATTATTATAAAAGCATGCTTTTTTTGAATCGGCAATAAAAACTCCCGATTCATTATACCAGCCGTAAGTTGGAATTATATCTTCATCAATTATGAAGGAATTATTTATTGAACCATCTTTAAGATTTATATAATCAATTTCAACATTTGTATTTTTTATGTTTATATAAATGACATTTTCTTTGTTCTGTGAAAGAATGAAAAAATCTTTATTTGTTTTTTGAAGCTGATCCTTCTTAAAAAGCCATTTGTGTGTTGATTTATTATCTACAAGGTCAAACAAACCGCTTGTACCATCTGTAAAAACAAGAAGAATGCCATAAGGTGTTGTAAGTGCATTAGTTACTTCGCCTGCAAATGTTATTTCTTCTACAAGCTCGCCGAAGGGGGTTATTCTGACTGCTTTTGTTTTTCCTTGTTCAAGCTCCTGAAGAAAAACTATAAGACTTCCATCTGGAAGCTCCTGTACTGGCATTTTTGATTGAATTGGTGTTTTTGTGCTCCATTTTTGAATTCCGTTCATTCCAAAACAGCATAATAAATCTGTTCCACGTACAAAAAATCTTCCGTCACGGCCGGTAAAAGGGGAGTCTGTTATTTTAAAATCGACGGCGATTGTCCAAAGTTCTTTTCCATCCGGATTTAGCAAAGTAATTTTTTTTGAACTTGCAGTAACAACAGCAAAAAAGCCATTTTTTAATACGCCGAAGGTTCCTCCTGCAGACCTTGATAAAGTTTTTTCAAAAATTATTCTTCCCTGGCTTGAAAAAGACATAAGATTATGAGCATCTGTCATTACTGCAAAGCCTGATGGAGTTGTTTGGGGAGGGCATATAAGCTTACCCGGAAGAACGCGTCCCCAGGTTGCATTTAGATTTGTAAGTTCTATTCCTTCGCCGGCAAAGGCAGTTGTGAAAAAAGAAATTGAAAGTATTAAAAAAAGGAATAGCTTTTTCATTTTTTTACCTCGTTTTACCTCGTTAAAATCACAAGACTTTCTATATGGCTTGTATTAGGGTAAAAATCAAGCAGATAAATATTTTTCATCTTGTAGCCATGAGAAATAAGCTTTGCACAATCCCTGCTTTGAGTAGAAGGATTGCATGAAAGATATGCAATAAATGGGATATTACTTTTACAAAAGTAATCAAGGACTTCTTTTTCCATTCCAGAACGTGGAGGATCAACAACGGCGGCATCAAAAGCAGGGCACGCTGCAGCACAAGTTTTTACCCAGGTTGCTCCACTAAGTCCATAACTTACATGAGTTGCGCCAGCCATATTCTGTTCTGCAAAGACAAGTGCATCTCTATTGTGTTCAACAAGCGAAACAGATTTATATTTATCAGATAGAAAGCAGGAAATTGATCCACAACCAGCATACATATCAAGAATATTTTCCCCGCCTGGCAGGATATCTGTTATAAGCTTAAGGACTTTTTCAAAAACAAAAAGATTTGACTGAAAAAATCCTCGGACATCAAAAGAGATTTTCTTACTTAAAAGTTCAACAGAAACTGTATTCTGCTGCGAAATAATAGTTCCGGCAAAATATTTATTTTCTTTGATTTTTAACTTTTTTGATTTTGTATTAAATTGTGTATTTTTTTTGACAGTTTTATGTTCTTCTTCTGTAATTTTAACCTTTTGATTCGAATTTTCTTCGTTATTGCAAATAATGTGAGAGCTTCCAAAAATATGGATTCGTCCCTTTGGAAACGTATTCTTATCAATTGATTTTAAATATTCATTAATTACGGGTTCTGCACAAAGACATTCATCAATGGGAATTACAGTATTTCCGTTCTTCTGACATAATCCGCCATCTGTAAGCTGAAATCTTGAACGATAATTAAACTCAGGCCCGTAAATAACCTGCGGTTCTTTTTCCAGTTTAATTTTATTTGCTTCAAAGGCATCCTTAAGCATTTTACATCTAAGTTCACGCTGGTATTCATTATTTATATGCATCATATTACAACCGCCGCAGCTTCCGTAATATTTACATTCCGGAGCTTTACGATATGGCGAAGGTTCAATAATTTTTAATATTTCAGCGTTGTCATAATCATTTTTGTGCTGTACTATATTTATAGAAAGTGTTTCATCAGGCATTGTAAACGGAATAAATACAGTTTTAGAATCAATTCTGGCAATTGTATTTCCACCAAAAACTGTTTTTTCTGTTTTTACTATTGCTGTTTCCATGGGACATATTTTATCAAATTTTAATTGTCATTGCGAGTGCTAAGATAAAATAAGGAGTTTGAATTATGGCATTAAAAAGTTTTTCTTTTAAGACAAAGGATGGAGTTGAGCTTTGGGTAAACAGATGGATTCCTGATGCAACCGATCCGGAAAATCCTCCTGAAATAAAGGCTGTAATTGTTTTTAATCATGGTCTTGCAGAGCATTCTCTTCGTTATGATAGATTTGGTTCAATACTTTCTGAAAACGGTTATGTGTTTACTGCTTTTGATATGCGCGGTCATGGCCGTACAGCAGAGCTTTCTATAAAAAATGGAAACGGCAATTTTGGTAAGCTTGCAGATAAAAATGGATTTGCACTTGCCGTAAATGATGTTGACATTTTAATTGATGATGTAACGCAACAATATCCTGGAGTTCCTGTAATTTTAATGGCACATTCCTTTGGTTCTTTTGTTGCTCAAAGCTATATCGAAGATTACCACGGAAAGATTAAGGCCTGCTTCTTAATTGGAACAGCAGGTCCTCGTCCGGCTCTTGCAACTTCCGGAAAAATTGCCGCAAACATCATTAAGTTTTTCTGCGGAAAAAATAGTGAAATAGGCTTGCTTGATAAATTGTCCTTTGGAAGCTACAACGCAAGAATTAAAGATATTGAATCAATTCATGACTGGCTTACAAAAGATAAAACAACAGTTCAGATGTATGATACAGATAAATGGTGCGGCTTCCCGTTAAAAACTTCTTTCTACTGCGATATGACAGGAGCCCTTTGCAAAATCCATAAAAAATCAAATATGGCAAAGATAGACAAAGATCTGCCTATTTATCTTCTTTTTGGAGCAGAAGATCCTGTTGGTACCTACGGAAAAACTGTAAAAGAACTTGCAGAATGCTACAAAAAGCTTGGAATAAAGAAGGTAACAGTAAAAGAATATACAGACGATCGTCATGAAATCCTTAACGAAACAGATAAGGAAACAGTTGAACAGGATATTATTAAATATTTGAATGAGGTAATTGGTTAAAATACTCGTATTGACCAAGTACCTATAAAAAGAATATTATACTTCATCGTGTTGTATCGTTATGGAACAGATTCTAATGGCAAACTTATAAAAAAAGCCATTGTTTACACAAAATCTGAGCATTTTATTACAAACAAAAAAATAGATCCTGACGCTCTTCAAATTATAAACAGACTCCGTGATGCAGGTTATACATCATACATTGTAGGTGGTGCTGTACGAGACCTTATTGTCGGAAATGTTCCAAAGGATTTTGATATAGTCACAGATGCAACACCTTCGAAAATTAAACGTATTTTCCGCAATTCAAGAATAATAGGCCGCAGATTCAGACTTGTTCATGTAGTTTTTGGTTCTAAGATTTTTGAAGTAAGCACCTTCCGTTCAAATGTAGAAGGCTCAGTCGGCAACGAATTTGGTACAATCGAACAGGATGTAATGCGCCGTGACTTTACAATGAATGCACTTTATTATGATCCGACACAGGAACAGATAATTGATTATGTTGGTGGTGTTCGTGATATTAAAAAGCATGTTCTTAGACCTGTAATTTCACTGGAAACTATTTTTGTAGAAGATCCTGTACGAATGTTAAGAGCTATAAAATATTCTGCAACTACAGATGCAAAAATGACCTTTAATTTGCGTCATAAAATAAAACAGTCAGCTTCGCTTTTAAGTCAGGTTTCTCCATCACGAATTACAGAAGAACTTCTTAAAATTATAAATAATACACATGCATCTGAAATTATTGCCGAAGCAATAGAAACAGATGTATTTATGTATCTGCAGCCGTCTGTTTCTGCCATGCTGTATGAACGAAAAAACATAGAAAAAAGCTTTATGGAAAATCTTAAGCGTCTTGATGAGCTTAATAAAACAGATCCTCAGGCTCGGCTTGGTAAAAAGCTTTATTTTATTATTTATGATTTTATAACAACACTTACAGACTGGAAAAAAGAAACAGAAGGAAAATATTCTGTTTCAGAACTGTATGCAAAAACCTGGACAGAATGCCGCAACTTTGTTCTTCCAATGAATCCGCAGAGAAGGGAATTGGAATATGCCGTAAAGGCTGTTCTTAAAACAATGGGTGTTTCTATAAAGGTTCAGACAAAAAAATAATTATTGATTTTCGTGATTTCTTGCCAATGACATTTTTGTGATCTGACTTTTCTGCTTTTTTTCCATCTGATCAAGTGTGAGAGGAACCTTTGTAATTTTATCAATAACAATACTGACTTCTTCAATAAGTATACCTGTAAAGGTTTCGATTTTGTCTATGATATATTGCTGTAGCTTGTGAACCTTTCCTGTAAGCTGAGTTCCAAACGGAACATCAATAGTTACGACAAGTCTGTAACCGCGCGAATCTGTTTTTATAGCAATTTTTTTGACCTTTACATCAGGAGATTCTTCGGCAACACAATGCATTACCATCTGTGTCAGAGCTGCTTCAGAAATTTCGACACGACCTTTTTTGGAAAATTCCGGTTGAACAATAGATTTTTCAAGGAGCTTTCCTTTCTTTTTAGCGAATATTCCTTTGCTGAAAAAATCATGCATAGAATTACTGAATATCTGCGGATAAGTCTTTTTTACTTCGATAGATGGAACCGGAATTACATGCTTTCCTTCGACATGACGCGATTTTGCTGCTTTTTCAATTTCTTCCTGAGTTGCAATTTCTTCGATATGAATTATTTTACTTGGTTGCGGCAGCTGAAGTCTCATGGCAATTTTCATTACCATTTTTTCGGAAGTTCCAAGAATAAGAATTTTTTTAATGTGTGATTTTTTAAGAACCTTTGCAACAGCATCGCGATGTTCTTTATCATCAAAAAGAGCTGCTCTTACAGCGCCCATATATGTTTTTTCACGTTTAGCAGAATGTCCCGCAATGATTTTTTCATCCTGAATTAAAAGACCGTCATCTATAATTGCATTTATATTATACTGTTCGGCAAGCAGCTTTGAGCGAAAGCTTTTACCGGTACCGCTTTCGCCTACAAGAGCATAAACTGTTGTTGGAGAAAATTTCTGCTTTATCAACTCAATGGGGTTTGTCATCTTTATAAATTATAACTCATAAAAGGAATGGAAACAATAAGAATAAACAGGTTATATGCTTATCTCTTCTGGAAGTCCAAGTTCATTTTTGGGAAATACAATTTTTTGTGCCTGTAAATAAAATTGTCCGTTATTATCGGAGGTTTTATGGCCACCGTATGCTGTATCGCCGTAAAGAGGATAGCCATGATAAGCAGACTGAGCTCTGATTTGATGCTGTCTTCCTGTTTCTATATCAAAGCTTACACGTGTAAGAAAAAGAGAGCCTTCTTTAAAAGTTTCTATTGGTGTGATTTTTGTAATACATTCTTTTGCAGAAAAAGCATCAGCTTCATTATTTATCTGTACAGTATGAAATCGTGTACCATTTTCATCAAGCTTTTCTATTTTATCTTTCCAGAGTTCAGAAGCCTTAACAATACCTTCTACAATGGCCACATAAGATTTTTTTATTTTGTGTTCTTTCATGTTTTTGCTGAACCATTGAGCGCCCGCTGTACTCATAGAAAAACAGATAATTCCCTGTGTATATTTGTCAATTCTGTGTAATGGGCCGGGCTTAAATGATAAAGAATTATTATTACGGGTTGATGAATAATAATCAGTAACAAGTGATTCAAGCGAAATTTCTGCTTTTTTGGCTGAATGTACATTTATTCCGGCTGGTTTATTAAGAATAAGAAAATGTTCGTTTTCGAAAATTATTAATTCTTTTATTTTAATTTGTGAAGCAGTATTTTTTTGCAGGGGAGTGGCTTCGATTTCAACATTTCTTTTATCATTATCATTTATCAAAAAATCGGCAATCTGAATTATGTCGTTTTGTTGAATTCTGTAATCTGGTTCGGCTTTAAGATTATTTACTTTGATTAGCTTTTTACGCAGATTTTTATAGATTAAAGAAAGCGGCATTTGAGGAACAAAAATTCGTATAACTTTATCAAGACGTCGTTCCAGATCATCTTGACCTGTCTTAAAATCTATAAAATCCATAATAAAAAGTATAGTAAAATTTACAATTAAGTGGTAGAATAAAAATAAGTTTTTAAGGATTTTTTTATGCCTAGCAAATACGAAACAATTATCGCATTTTTTACACATCCAATATTCCTTGCAGGAATCTTCAGTTGGCTTGGCGCTCAGTTCCTTAAAACCTTAATACAGCTTATTTACGGCAGAATCAAATCATTAAAAGATCTAATCGAAAACATGTTATGGAAAACCGGTGGAATGCCTTCGAGCCATTCTTCTGTAGTTACAACAATAACAACATGTATTGGAATTAAAGAAGGCGTAACATCTTCTATTTTCATGCTTGCACTTTTAATGACATTTATTACAATGCGAGATGCCGTAGGTGTAAGACGTTCCAGCGGAATTCAATCACAAAAAATAAACGAAATAGGTCGTGAGCTTAAAGAAAACGAAAGTTTGAAAGAATATAAGCCCATAAAAGAGGTTAACGGTCATACTCCGATGCAGGTCATAATGGGGGCACTTTTGGGTGTTCTTATTGGCTTTTCAATGATGCTGTTAAAATAATAAGATGAATGTTGTAAAAAAAGTTCTTCCAATAGCAGGTATTATAATAATTGCAGTTATTACTATATGTTTCCGCTCAATTCCAAAAGGAAAATCCTGGGAAGACTATAAAATTCTTTATGTAAAAAGGTCAACAGTAAAAACAGACGTAGATTCAATCCTTAAGAATAATGGAATTGTGGAGTATGTTTCATTAAATGGACAGCGTATTCCTATAATGCTTTCGGTTGATTCAATCGAAGAAGCAATGCTTAAACTTTCAATTTCGAGTGATGAAAATCGTTATCTTTATGACCGCCAGAATTATTTTTATGACAGTAACCGCGAATATCAGCTTTATTACATTCCGCAAACTTATGACAGATATATAAATGATGCGCTTTCGGAACTTAATAAGCAGGGAATAACGGCAGGAATTGACAGTACACTTGCATATTTATGGCTTTTGCCTCTTGTAATTCTGATTCTTACAGCAATTCTTTTTGCTTTTTCAAAGAACAAATTGTTTTTTGCTTTTACAGCAGTTCTTCCTTGTGTATATATTTTCTGTAATGCCTTTTATGCAGCTGCTATAGCAGTTTCAATTCTATTGCTTGCACTATTTTGTATATCAAATATATATGGACGAAAGTTTTCTCTAAAAACTCTTATTAAAAGAAATATATTTATTCCAGTTGCTGTAATTATTTCAATCACGGCTGCTTTTTCTGTTTCGTTTATTTCGGGATTTTTCTATCTTCTTTGTATTGCAGGAACAGTACTTGGTGCAATATCAGCCTCTAATATCAAAATCAAAATGAGAAGCCGATATTCTTTTAGTCCTGTTTATATAAGAAAAGCAAATGCTGTTTCAATTTATGGCGGAAAATCAAATATAATTTTACCTGTATTTTTAATAGCTGGTGTAATTATAATTGCTTATTTTATTTTAGGCTCGCTGAATATAGTCAGTTCAAAAACAAAAGCTAAAATAAAACTTCCTGGTAAAACAGAGCTTCAGGATTCAAAACTTCCTTCGTTTGAAGATTTTTACAGATGGAACTGGAATGTACTTACTGCTCCTTATAAATCCTTAAATCAAAACAGCGAATATGATGAAAATCATGTAGTTTATCCGCATTTTGTTAACGAAGAAGGAAAAATAATTCAACAGAATCTTACAATGTATTATGACGAAGCCTTTAAGCAGAATGTTTATGATAGAATTGATAATCTTGATTTTAATTCAATAGAAAGCGTGTTAAAAGTACAGGGAGAGGGATTTTATGCAGGATATACCGATTCAGCTTCATATAATGTCAGTATTTTCAGTATAATTATGATTATTATGTGCTTTACTATGTTACTTTTTATTTATTTTTCCGCTATCATAGGAAAGGGTGGTAGAAAATGATTCATAATTACAAATATACAGAAAATGCATTTTTACCAAAAACAGTAGTAATTCCTCTTGTACAGGAAAAAGACAGTATATGTAAACCTGTAATAAAACCCGGAGAAATTGTGCAGGAAGGACAGATTATTGCAAGTTCAGATTTTTCTGTAATTCATTCTCCTATACCTGGAACTGTATTAGATATTTACCCCGTAAACAGCCCTGATGGAAAAATAGAAAAAGCTATAAAGATTGCAACACAGGGAAGCTTTTCTTTTCTTGGAAAAAAACTTCAGGAAGAACAATGGACAGGTTTAAGTGCTGCTTCGATAGAATTAAAACTGGAAGAAAAAGGTATTATAAACACTCTATCATGTACTAAACCAATTTCTATAAATGAACAGATTAAAAAAGTTATAAGACAAAAATCAAAATCTGTTATTGTAAGACTTTTTGATGAAGATACACTAAGAATATCTGATAGCCTTATGACTAAGTTTTATTTTGATAAAATTGTAGAAGGCGCTAAAATCCTTGCAAAAACAATAGATGCAGATGGTATACTTTTTGTTATGAATCCAAAAGATATTAAGCAGAAAAAACTCGAAAATGATGAAAATCATAATATCTATTTCATGGGTACAAATATTAAAAAATATACAAACGGTTTTAAGCATGGAATAATAACTAACTTTAATAAGAACATGCGTAAAACCTGCAGCTTCTCTGTAACGCGAAAAGATCTCTTTATTGATTCTTATACTTTGATTGATATTTATGATGCTGTTGTTTATAACAAGCCTGTGCTTACAAGAACAGTTAATTTTACAGGAAATTGTATTCCGGCTTCATGCTTTCTTACAGTAAGAATTGGCTTTACATTAAGAGAAGTTGTTAATCAGCTGGGTGGATTTGTAAAAACTCCTTCCGCTGTAATTATAAACGGAAAGAAATGTGGTATTTCTGTAAATACTCTTGATATTCCTATTACAAAATATGTTAAATCTGTTGAATTTTCATCAAAGGCAAATACAACAGACAATCAGGTTTATTCATGTATGAAATGTGGAGCCTGCCGTTATAACTGTCCTGTTCAACTTGCTCCTGATATAATATTTGATTATGTAATGAAACAGTCTGATATACCAGAAAAATTCCTTGAAACAACAACTTTGTGTATAAATTGTGGAATCTGTAATACAGTATGCCAGGCAAGAATACCTTTGTGTCAGATTATAACAATGGTAAAAAACAAAATGGATAATGAAAATGAAAAATAATAAAGATAAATTACAGGATAAGCAGGTTTCTCTTAAGCCATATGTTTATGAACGGCCTTCAATTTCTGCTGTATCTATTAAAATAATGATTCTTCTTTCGTTGCAGGTAATTATGCTTTTTATTACAAAAAGCTTTAATGCTGTAATTGTAATTGCCTGTTCTACAATTGGAGCATTACTTGCAAGTCTAATTCATTACTTTTTTACAAAAAAACAAAAATTCCTTTCGCTTACAAGTGTAATTCAGGGCATGATAATAGGAATGCTGCTGCCGGAATCGTATCCGCCTGTAACAGTTTTATTCATTTCGTTTATTACATTAATTATTTTTAATTACATTTTTGAAACTTCAGAAAATTTCTGGATTAATATCATAAGTGTTTCGGTAATAATTGCTTATTTTATCGGTAAAAATTATTTCCCAGATTTTCTTATTACTTCTGATATGTTCAGCATGAAAAATCCATCTGTTTCGCTTATAAATAATGGAGTTTTTCCTGTATATTATCTTGATGCTTCAATCACAAGTTTTTTAAATTCAAATATTCTTGATAAAATAAAAGTATCTTTACCACAAGGTATTCTTTCTATGCTTTGGGATACTCAATCAATAATTCCGGCATTCAGATTTAATCTGCTTACAATTATAGCATCAATAGTTCTATTTTCTGATAATTCTTTTTCAATTTTAATTCCTGGTATCTTTCTTGTCGTGTATGCATTTTTAGTAAGAATGTTTTTCCCATATATGGCAGGCGGAGAATTTAATCAGGGTGATATTGTACTTGCTCTTTTAACAAGCGGAACACTTTTTACTGCAGTCTTTATGATTCAATGGTTCGGAACGCATCCTATGTCTGCTGTTGGAAAAGTAATATATGCAATCTTTGGTGGATTACTGGCCTTTATTATTACTGGTTGTGGTACTTCTCCAATAGGAATGGTTTATGTCGTTATTATTTGTAATGTCTTGAATCTTCTTATCCGTCAGTTTGAAGAAAAATATATGAATTCAAGAATTAGGAAAATGACAGAAATTAATAATACTGTAGTTAAGGAAATACAAGATGCAGGAAATAAATAATAAAACTTTTTTTAAGAATTATGCTTTTTTTCTCGTCATTCTGTTAGTTATATTCAGCATTCTTTCGTATTCAATTGTATTGTCACGAAAATCCTGGAATAAAAATCTGGGTGTTTCAGTTCAAAAGGTTTTAGAAGAATATGAACCTTCTACCTGGAGTATAGAAGCTCCAATTCAAATAAAAACTTCAATTGCTGTAAACAGTGCTGCATATCAAATTAGAAATAAAAAAGATGGTACAGTTGCTAAGGCCGTAATCGTAAGAATTACGACTTTTTATGGACCTCTTCCTGCAGTTTATATTTACAAAGAAGGGCAGGAAACTGACTTTATTGGTTATGCATCATTGCATGGAAGAATAAATGAATTATTAAAAAATAATAAATCAGATAAACGTCGGGAATACTGGCAATCAAAGATTCCGGAAATTTTAAAATAAGGGGAGAAGCAAATGAAAAGAAGATCTATATATGTTTTAATAGCTACAATCCTTGCAATCCTTGTTCCTTCGCCCGGACGTTTTGTTTATGGAATAACCCTTGTTATTGAGCTTAATCTTTTGATGCTTACAGGAACTCTTGCCAATTCTCTTGTAAAAAAAATTAAGCTTAATGAAATGAATACTCTTATCGTAATGATTATTATAATTTCAACTGCAATTCTATACAGACAAATTATGATAATTTTACAGCCAGAAGTAATGCTCACACTTGGATTTCTTATTTATTTAATGCCAATTTCTGTTTTTCTTTTTGGATATCTTTTTTCGAATAAAGAGCAGCCGCTAAAAGAAAGAGTAAAATTAAATATGTTTCATATGCTGACATTTTCTATTTATGCAATACTTTTCTTTTTGCTTAGAGACCTTGCAGGTTATGGAACCTTTACATTTTACGGAGCAAATCATCAGATTTATGAAAAAGTATTGTTTGCTCCGGAAAAGACACGATTCTTTTCGATTTTTGCTTCAATTCCTGGTGCACTTATCCTTTCTTCTATTCTTTTGTTTATTCACATTTATGTACGAAACAAATTTGAAATTGTTCGTAAATCGGAGGTAAATAAATGACATTTTTAAATACATTTCTTTATTATGTCTGTTTTGCCTCTGTAGTCCTTATTTATGGAATTGGTGCAAATAAGGTTTTTGAACTGAATCTTTCACGATTAAAAAGTATTACTTATTGTATTAAGATTATTCTTTCTATAATGATTTCTGCAATGATAAGCTGGTTTGTTACAAAAGGAATTCTTGTTCCTCTAAAAATGACAGAGCTTTATCCGCTTGTAAGTTTCTTAATTTATATCTGTTTAAATACATTCCTTGAAGCTCTTATCAGGCTTACAACAAATAAATCTGCAACTGAATTTGTATTTTCATATCTTGTAATAATTCTTTCGCTTGCTGAAAGTACTTCTTTTGTAAATACAATAATAATTACTTTCAGTTGTCTTTGTTCATTCTTATTACCGATTCCGTTTATTACAGCCTTTAAGCAGCGAAATAACGATGTACCGCATGAAAAATACTTCTGCCGATTATTTCTTTATATAGCAATTCTTATCCTAATTATTTCCGTATGGGACATTATGTGGATAAATCCGGAGGTAATTCAGTGATACTGTCTACAATTTTGCTCATAATAATAATTCTTATAATTGCATTACTGCTGCTTTTTCTATTTTATATTCTTTTTCCTTCGATTCATGCGAATAATAAGATAAAGGAAGATCCTGTTATTTCTGATTATGAAATTGATTATATAAAACCTGAAAGTTCAAAAATACAAAAAAAAGATGTTAAGGCACTTGTTCTTTGTTCCTGCGAAAAGAAATTTGATATGAAAAGGGAAGTTTTTAATGAAAGCTATTCCTGTTCTCTTGTAAATCAGTATTCTGGAACTGGAACTCCCTGTGAATTTGCATGTATTGGACTTGGAGACTGTTCAAAGGTTTGTTCTCAACAGGCAATTATCATTAAAAACAGAACAGCTGTTGTTACAAGTCTTTGTATTGGTTGTGGAAAATGTGTTGATGTGTGTCCGCTTCATATAATAAGGCTTGTTCCAAAGAATACTACAGAATATACAATCTGCGCAAACAAGTCAGATAACAAAACTTCTTGCTCAGAAGAATTAAAAACACAAAAAATTGCATGGAATGAAAAAAAAGACTTTAAAATATGGGAAACTTGTTATAAAATGATAAAACAACTTATAAAATATTAAGGACTGTAAAAGGGGAACAGGCTTAAAAATATATAAAAAATTGTATTAGGAGAAAGTCACGGCAGTAAGGGTGGGAAGCCGTATAGGTGGATATGAATTCAATATACGTTTGCTTCAATTTCAGATCTGTAGCTGTCAGTTCCGATTCACAGGATGAATATGACAGATTATATCAGTCTGTTTACAAACCATTAATTAAATTTTTATATTCACATCCTTCTTTTAAATTTTCATTTTCTTTTACAGGTCCTCAATTAGTTTATTACAAGAAAAAACGAAACGAATTTTTTACAATTCTTAAAGAGCTTGTTGAACGCGAACAAATAGAAATTCTGGGTGGTGGTTATTATGCGCCTGTTTTACCGTTACTTTTCCCGGTTGACAGGAATACTCAAATAGACATGCTTTCCACAGAAATCCGTCAGACAATTGGTAAAAGACCTCGTGGAATTACAATGTTTGCAGATATCTGGGATTCTTCTATGGTAAATAATCTTCAGACGTGCGGAATTGAATATACACTTTTAGACAGCTGTTCTATTCCAGAGCATAAAAGAACTTTCCTTTATTATATTATGAATAATCTTGGAAAATCTGTAGAAGTTTTTCCTTATTACAATGAATTTATCCCTGAACCAGAACTATCCTGCGAAAACTTTGCAAAAAATATTATAAAAACTGTCGAAAAAACTGAACGTCTTGATGAATATATTCAAATCACACCTGATAAGGTTGTTGTTATCAGTATGAATTTTCAGGTTGTTCTTAAGCTTGTAGAAGCTAAATGGTTTGAACAGTTTGATGATTACCTTGTAAAGAATCCAGATTCAAGACTAAAGACTGGAATAATTGATGAATACAGAAAGCTTCAAAATATGAAGGTTCCTGCATTTATTCCTACAGCAATGGCAAGTACTCTTGATAACTGGTGCCGTTCTTCTTTACGAAATAAAGCTAAATCTGGATACCCTAACAATGTCTATGATTTCATGGATTTTTATGACAGTTGTTTAAATCTTTATAACAGAATTACATATATGACAATGCTCATAAATCAATATAAAAATGATAAGATGAGAAAAAAAGCTGCCAGAGAAAAGCTTCTTGAAGCCCAGAACGGAAGTGCCGTTTTATGTACTTTGGATGGACCTTTTACAAATACAAAATTAAGACAAGATGCTTATAGATGTCTTATTACTGCAGATAAATTCCTTACTGATGACGGAAAAATTAACGAAACTGTAACACGATTTGATTATACAAATGATGGAATAAATGAATATGTGTGTAGAATGCAGAATTATTTTGCCTATGTAAGTCTTTTAGGTGGTGCAATTCAAGAGCTTGATGTAATGAAAAACTGCGGTAATTATGCAGATAATCTTTCGCGTGTTTTTGAATTTGATGGTGTAGAGGATGAATACAAAAGAGGAATCTTTATAGATCATCTTTTCAGCGAAGAACAGTTTGAAAGATATATAAATGATCAGTCAGCAGGTGATGGCGTTTTCTCACGAATCTATTATAGGGAAGTCAAATTTTCTTCGAGCCGTAGAGAGCTTTCTTTAATTGCAGAAGCAGAATATAAACCTACACATCAAAAAGTTAGTCTAAGAAAAAAATATATTTTTAATTCTAACGGAATGACTGTTCAATATATATTAAAAAATGAAAGTCCTAAACAAATGAAGCTTAAATTGGCTGTTGAATCAAACTTTGCAGATGTAAATTTTGAAAATAATACAGTTAATTATTTTAATATTGAAGTTGCAGATCAGAAAAAATCGAGCCAGCTTTTGAATAATAAAACAAAATTACTTGGAGTCGAAGCTGCAAGACTTACAGATACATCAAAAGGTGTTGCATTCAGCTTTGAACCAAATGAAAACTGCGGATATTTTTATCAGCCTTTGATTTTCAGACGTCCTGATTTTACAAAAAATGAATTAAAAACCTGTGCTGCAACATTTGTCTCAACGTTGTTCTGGGATATTGATATTGAAAGCGGCAAAGAAACAGAAAAAACAATCAATTTTACGATAAATTCTGTAAAGAAAGAAAAGAAGATTTAATATATTTTGGGATTTGTCCTAAAAAATTTGAAAAAAATACTCTCGACGGAATAAAATTTGAACTCCGCGAGAGTATTTTTTCATTAATAAGTTTATTTCTATTTTGTAAGTTTTGGTTTTATTTCCTTTACAGTATAAAGTACTATCCAGTTATTTGAATCTGGTGAACGTCTCTTAAGGCGGTATTTAAGTATATACTTTTTGCCTGGTTTAAACGTTCCTTTATAAGCTTTATTGTAAATCTGTGCAGGCGAGAAGAACAGATTTCCCGGATCATTTATATTACAACGAATTTCAATTGGTGTATTGATATTTACATTGATGTAGCCGTCATCTGTCTGATTCAAAACTGCATAAACTGAATAAAGTTCATTTTCTATAAAGATTGGTTCTATATTTTTGTGGAATTTAAGCTGTGCACAAGAGCGCTGGTCAACAAAAATATTCTTGAATGTCCATTTCTTGAAGGTCTGGCTGCATGAGGTTCTATATTCAACAATTTTGTCTTCTTTGCCTTCTTTTTCAGACGGAATTGTCTGAGTTGTATGCATTACGGCTTTTGCAACTAAATAGCCATCTGGCGGATCAATAGTAAAATAAAGGTCACAGAATTGAGTTTCTTCTTCATCAAGTTCAATATTTAATTCCCATTCAGGGAGTTCTTCCAGTATTTCATCTGTTTCGGCATCACAGACAACTGTATATTCAATATTTCCTGCAACAGCTTCCTTATCAAAATAATACATATCAAGAACAAGGCCTGTTTTTTCTTCTACATAATCACAAAGCTCGGAGTAAGGTAACTGTTGGAAAATCTGAACAAGTTCTTCGTCTGTTGGCTGAATTGTTCCTGAATTAAGGACAATACGATTAACTACAAATACATCAGAATCAAGAGTATCTGCTTTAATAGGTTTTGTTGTTGCACAAGACACTAAGAAGGTCAAGGCAATCATTATTGAAATTAATATTTTTTTCATAATACAAATTTTAATATATAAATCATAAGTGTCAAGTAAAAAAATTAAAAATATTTAAATAAAATAATTTTAACTAAAAATATTTTACTTCACATATAAGATTTTCTATGATAAAATTAAAGGAAGAATAAAAAGTTCCGGTTAATTTTCCGATAAATTGAAAAGTATAAATTATCAATTTTTTTAACACAGGAGTTTTTTATGTCCAAAGCAAAAATCAATAGAAAAGCCAATAGACCCGGCATCTGGCTGCCATGGTATGCGTATTTTCA
The DNA here is from genome assembly GCA_017963165.1 of Treponema sp. The sequence goes on along the minus strand of JAGCTZ010000224.1, from coordinate 57,965 downwards.
TATTATCATGGTTTATATTTCACCTTTTCTTTTGTTAACTCCTGTGGGTCTGCTGACTGATCTTTTTAGTCTTGAAGAATTTGGACTTATTTTTACAAATCCTATAATTAACTTTAATACAGTATTAACATTCGTTGCTGCTTTTGCAATGGCTTTCTGGGAAAGAAGTTATCTTAGAAAATATGATGGTTCTCCAGAATCCTGTGCAATAATAAATAGAAATATTAAGATTTCCGCTTTAGGTAATATTGCTATTCCAATTCTTTTACAGGTTATTCAGGCTACAGCAATTGTACTCTTCTTAAAAAAGAATAATATTCAATTACGCGCTTTTATGGGCCATAATCCTACAATTTTTATTTACATGGTTCTTCTTGGCGCCTTGTTTGATATTGGTCTTTTGTTCTATGTACTTCAGGTTCGTGTTGTTGAACCTCGTTTACGCGATATTCCATTTACAAAAAAACAACTTCCACTTAATTTGATTCAGCGTAACGTTCTTACAATGTCTTTTGGTGTTATGGGTTGTATGTTCCTTATCTTTGTAACTTTAAATCCTCTTACCTTACAGGAAGGGACACAATCTGTTTACAAGCGCCTTATGCCTATTGTTGTATATTCTCTTATATACTTTGTTGCAGTAAACATGCTGCTTACAGATGATATTAAAGAGTGTTTAAGAAGAATCAATAAAGTAACAGACTCGCTTACTAATAATGATTACACAGTAGAAGATCAGTGGGCTACAAACCGCAGTGAACTTGGTCTTATTATTCTTGCTATAAACGAATTAAAGAATAAATCAAACCGCATTCTGTCTATTTTTGAGCAATCTGCAAAGCGTACTTCTTCTGAATCTGATGATCTTGTATCAAATATGGATTCAACAAGGACAAACGTTACAAATATTGTTGAATCAATTCAAAGTATTAAAGCCGAAATTGAAAATCAGTCTGCCGGTGTAGAAGAGTCAAATTCTTCTATCGAACAGATTATGGGAAATATTCGTTCGCTTAATAATTCTATTGAAGCACAGGCAGCAGGAGTTACACAATCTTCTGCAGCCGTAGAAGAAATGGTTGCAAATATTGCTTCTGTATCTCAGATTCTTGAAAAGAACAGTGAAGTTGTTGCTCAGCTTTCTGAAGCATCTGATAAAGGTCAGCAGCAGGTTAAGATTGCAGTTGATACAGCTGAAGGTGTTCTTCAACAGTCAGCAGGTATTTTACAGGCATCAAGCATTATTCAGAATATTGCCAGCCGAACAAATCTTCTTGCCATGAATGCCGCAATTGAGTCTGCACACGCCGGTGAAGCAGGAAAAGGTTTTGCTGTTGTTGCCGAAGAAATTCGTAAACTTGCAGAACAGTCAAGTTCTCAATCTAAAGCTATTGATGAAAATCTGCATTCACTTTCAGAAGCAATTTCTCATATTACAGTTGATATTGGACATGTAAAGGTTGCTTTTGAAAACATTTATGATCTTAGCCAGAAGGTACGTCAGCAGGAATCTGTAATTGCAAATGCAATGGAAGAACAGAATAGTGGTAACCAGCAGGTTCTTGAAGCAATGCGTGCAATCAGTGATTCAACTACAGAAGTAAAGAATGGTTCCGCAGAAATGCTTATTGGTGGTGAACAGATTCTTAAAGAAATGCAGAATCTTTCAGAAGTTACTCAGAACATCAGTACTTCTATGAACCAGATAAATGATTTCTCTCAGCATATTTCTGATGCTGTTGCCGTAACAACATCATCTACAAATAGTACAAAACAAAGCGTAACTGGACTTCTTGATGAGCTTAAATCATTTAAACTTAATCAGGAGAATTAATAATGGTAGAACCTGTAAAAAAGCTTTTTGACAAAAAAGGTCCTGTAGTTGCTGAAGCCTTAAAAAAACGTCATTTTGAAGCTTACTATGTATCCGATAAAGCCGCTGCCGTAGAAAAGATTCTGGAAATTATACCCAAGAGTCATTCAATTTCCTGGGGCGGTTGTATGACAATGGATGAGCTTGGCCTTAAAGAAAAGTTCATTGACGAAGGTTATACTCTTATAGATAGAGATACTGCTTCTACAGCCGAAGATCGTGAAGCCTTAATGCATAAAGCTTTGAACTGTGGTTCTTTTATTATGAGCAGTAATGCAATTACAGAAAAAGGCGAACTTTTTAATATAGACGGAAAAGGAAATCGTGTAGCAGCCTTATGTTATGGTCCTGAAAATATAATTGTTATTGCAGGAATGAATAAAGTTGTACAGGATATGGATGCTGCCTATAAAAGAGTTCGTGGTTACGCCGCTCCAGCCAATGCCCAGCGATTCGACATTGATACACCATGTAAAAAAATAGGTGAGTGTGCTGATTGTCTTTCTGGTTCTACTATTTGTGCACAATTTGTCGAAACAAGAATCTGCAAGCCGGCAGGACGTATTAAAGTTGTTCTGATTGGCGAAGAGCTGGGAATTTGAAAAAGGCATTTTCTCTTTTTATTCTATTTTTTTCTACTTTTTTAGTTTTTCCTCAATCTACAATTCTGGAATATTCTGGGTCAGAAAATTATATCCTTACTGAGCGCACAGATTTAAGACGTTATGATAATAATAAATATACAGGACTTTTAAGTCGCGAAGTAAAATCCTTTATTGTTCCAACGTATTCTAATGGTGCAAAACTATATGAAGGTGATTTTTATGTAGAACAGGATACAAAACGTTCTGCAATTGCATTAGATGAAGGAATTCATGATTCAATACTTTCAATTTTTTCGATAAATGAACAGGGAGAAATGGAAATGTTTGAAGATAATGGATATCCATCCTTCAGAAGCTTTCCATCTTATCCGCAAAAAGAAATAAAAAAAGGAGATATATGGAGCGCAAAAGCAGAACGGGCAGTTGATCCTACAGGCGAAGGAAAAATAACCCGAATGCCTATTTATGTCCAATATACATATTCAGGAGATCAGATTTTTAATGAACGGGAAGTTTATTTAATAAAAGCTCAATGGGCTACACGCTACGGAACAAATACAAAATATATTGATTTAGATGGAGACCCTGAGTTAATAACTGCATCCGGAAAACATGACGCAGTAATTTATCTTGATAAAGAAACTGGAGCAGCTTTACTTATAAGAGACCAGGTAGATGAATTGTTCACTTATAAATCTGGAAACAAAATTGCATATAAGGGAACAATTTCCTTGTTTACAGAATATCCAAGTGCAGTTGATACACAGGAAATAATGCCTGTAATAAATAGACTTGTACAAGAAACAGATATAGATTATAAAGATACTGATGCAGGCTTGATGCTTGTTATAAATGATTTACAATTTTATGCTAATAGTCCTGAGCTTTTACCTGACGAAAAAGAAAGATTAGATCAGATAGCATCACTTTTGAAAAAGGTTCCAAAAAATCAGATTCTTATAGAGGGACATACAGCAAGAGTAGGCGATGAATCTGATGAAATGGGACTTTCTCTGGAACGTGCTCATACAATTGTCAAAGAGCTTACAGCAAGAGGCGTCCCAAAAGATAAATTTATAACAAAAGGAAGCGGTGGCACAAAACCTGTTGCCGATAATGATACACCGGAAGGCCGTGCAAGAAACAGACGAGTAGAAATTACAATATTAACTAATAAAAGGAATTGAAAATGACAGACGAACAGAAGAATGAACTATTCACAGATGTATATGAATTACTTGATATTTACAAGGAATATTCACCATTACATGCAGATGGAACAAACACAATAGAGAATGTAAAACCAGCAATTCTTAATATGATTGATTATATAATGAAGGATCCGATGGAAACTGCAGCCTTAAAGGACTGGCTTGATTCAACAGATTTCTGGATTGCACCTGCTTCTACTAAATTTCACGGTAACTTTAAAGGTGGTTTAAGTCTTCATACTGTAATGGTTATAAAACAAGCTCTTGAATTCGCAAAACCGGTACTTGATAACTTTTTTACAAGCCCTGGTGCCGAAAAATATATATTAACTGCAAAAGATATTTTTGTTTCCGCACTTGTTCATGATTTTTGTAAAACAGGATTTTATGGAGTTGAATATCGAAACACAAAAGATATTTCCGGTAACTGGGTAAAACAACCTTTCTACAAAACAAAATCAGAAAATCGCAATCTTGGACATGGAAACGAATCTGTTCTTATGATGCTTAAAATAATGCCTTCTATGATTAACAATCGTATGGTAATGGAAGCAGTAAGCCGTCATATGGGCTTTTCTGATCTTTCAGACAGCGAATCATATAACTATTCAAACTTTCTGGAAAATCCACTTGTAATACTTCTTCAGTTAGCGGATCAGACAGCAGCACAGTGGTTTGGATGTTAATACTGTTTAATAATAATAAAAAACTTTAATATTATTTAAGTTTTTCTATTGTCAATATTTAAATTTTACTTTATATTATAATCAATCACACTTTTTTGGAGAAATTATGGCTAAAGGAAAACCTTTAATCAATTCAGAACGCTGTAAAGGCTGTGAGTTATGTCTTCGCGTTTGTCCTAAAAAAATCCTTGAAATGTCAAAAGAAACTAATAGTCAGGGTGTTCATTATCCTGTTTGTATTGATGAGGCAAACTGTATTGCCTGCGCTTTCTGTGCAACTATGTGTCCTGATTGCGTTATTGAAATTGAGGCAGAGTAGATATGAGTAAAAAAGTTTTAATGAAAGGAAACGAAGCAATTGGTGAAGCTGCAATCCGTGCAGGCTGCCGCTTTTATTTTGCTTATCCAATTACTCCACAAAATGAAATTCCGGCTTATATGGCAAAACGTTTACCCGAAGAAAAGGGAACTTTCCTTCAGGCAGAAAGTGAGCTTGCCGCTATAAATATGGTTATGGGTGCAAGTGCCGCTGGTGCCCGCGCAATGACTTCTTCATCTTCACCTGGAATTTCTCTTAAACAGGAAGGTATTTCTTACCTTTCTGGTGCCCAGCTTCCAGCCGTAATTGTAAACATGATGCGTGGTGGTCCTGGTCTTGGAAATATCAGTGGTGCTCAGGGAGATTACTTTCAGGCAACAAGAGGCGGTGGTAACGGAGACTATCATGTTGTTGTTATTGCACCTGGTACTGTTCAGGAAATGGCTGACTGTACTGTAAAAGCATTTGAAATTGCAGATAAATATCGAGTAGTATGTATGATTCTTGGTGACGGATATCTTGGACAAATGAGTGAACCATGTATTCTTCCTGAATATGTTACAGAATTTCCTTCAAAGCCTTGGGCTCTTACAGGACGAACTCCAGACAGAGAAAATAATATTGCTTTATCTTTACGTTTGAATGGTGATGATTACGACTTAAACAAACATACAAAAGAGCTTTTTGAAAATTATGACCGTATTCAGGCTAATGAAACAATGAGCGAAACATATATGTGTGATGATGCAGAAGTAGTTCTTACAGGCTACGGTACTGCAGCACGTGTATGTAAAAAAGCAGTTAAAATGCTTCGCGAACAGGGAATTAAAGCCGGACTTTTCAGACCAATTACTTTGTGGCCGTTCCCACAGAAGGAGCTTGAAGCAGCATGTGCAAATGCAAAAAAAATCCTTACTGTAGAAATGTCTATGGGACAGATGGTTCAGGATGTAAAACTTTACAGCGGACATAAAGTTAGTGATGTTGAATTCTACGGTGAACCAGGTGGAATTATTCCTAAAGTAGATGCAATTATTGAGAAGGTAAAAAGCTATGTCTAAGAAATATGAATTTCCTAAATCAATGAAAGATGTAAAGACTCATTACTGCGGTGGTTGTGGACATGGAATTGTTCATAAGCTCATTGCTCAGGTAATTGATGAATTAAATATTCAGAGTGATGTCCTTCTTGTTGCTCCTGTAGGTTGTGCAGTTTATGCATACAACTATATTAATGTAGATTCCTGTGAGGCTGCTCATGGTCGTGCTCCTGCTGTTGCAACCGGAATGAAACGCGTTCATCCAGATAAGGTTGTAATAAGTTATCAGGGAGACGGAGACCTTCTTGCAATTGGTATGGGCGAAACTGTTCATGCTGCAAACCGTGGAGAAAACATTACAGTTATCTTTATAAATAATGCAATTTACGGAATGACTGGTGGACAGATGGCTCCAACTTCTCTTGTTGGTCAGGTAACAAAAACAAGTCCTTATGGTCGTGATGCAAACGATGTAGGATATCCGATTCGAGCGTGCGAACTTTTAAATACACTTGTAGAACCAAAATATATTGAACGTTGTGCTGTTTATGATGTAAAGCATATTAATCAGACAAAAGCTGCAATTAAAAAAGCTTTGACTTACCAGAAGGAAGGAAAGGGCTACAGTTTTGTTGAAGTTTTAAGCATGTGTCCTACAAACTGGGGTGTTGCACCAACAGTTGCAGCAGACTGGGTAAAAGAACAAATGGAACCATATTATCCACTTGGAGTTTTCCGCGATGTACCAGCTGGTAACACACCAGATGCAGCAAAACCTACAGCAGGTGTTGTAGTTCCAGGAGGTGCTAAATAATGACAACAGAAATAATTTTTGCCGGCTTTGGCGGACAGGGTGTTATTCTTGCAGGAAAAATCTTAACACTTGCCGGAATGAGCGAAGATAAGTTTGTTTCACATATTCCTTCATACGGTGCAGAAATGCGCGGTGGTACTGCAAACTGTTCTGTAATTGTTAGTGATGAAGAAGTTGCTTCTCCTGTAATCGAAAATCCTGATGTTGTAGTTGCTCTTAATAAACCAAGTATGACAAAGTTTGAACCGCTTTTGAAAAAGGGTGGACTTTTAATTTACAACAGCAGTTTGATTGACATTGAACCAAGTCGTAAAGATATACGTACATTGGCTCTTCCTTGTAATGAAATGGCAGAGGAAACTAATAATCATCGAGGTGCAAACATGGTAGTTCTTGGTTGTCTTGCAAAAGTAATTCCAGGAATGATTAGCGGTCCAAAACCATTTGAATATGCGCTTGATGAAGCAATTTCTGCCCGCAATAAAAAATTTAACCCGATTAATATTGCAACAATAGAGAGTGCTTACAATAAAGAATATGAGATAAAAGGATAAAACTATGAGTGAAAAGAATAAAATTGGTGCAAAAGTAAAACTGGTTCGTGAAAACCGTAAACTTAGCATAGAAGATGTAAGTGAACGTACAAACTTAAGCGTTCAGCAGATTTCTAGTATTGAAGACGGAAGTCTTGTTCCAAACTTAACTCCGCTTATTAAAATTGCACGTGTACTTGGCGTTCGCCTTGGAACTTTTATGGACGACGATGAAAATCTTGGTCCTGTAGTATCTCGTGCACAGGATAAGAAAGAAGTAACACGCTTCAGCGACAGAGGAAATGCAATCAATTCTGACCTTGACTTTTATACACTTGCTAAAGATAAAGCAGGTCGTCACATGGATCCATTTGTAATTGATATTTATCCAAGCTCAGAAGAAGAAATTAAAACTTCTACACACGAAGGCGAAGAATTTATTTATGTTCTTGAAGGTCAGGTAGAAATCATTTACGGAAAAGATAAATATCTGCTCGAAAAAGGCGATTCAATCTACTATGAATCAATCGTTGCACATCACGTTCACAGCTATGGTGAAAATAATGCAAAGATTCTGGCAGTAGTTTATACACCGGCTTAATAAAATCAATAAATAAAAAAAATCCAGGCGCCGAGGACAACGAATTGTTACGAGTAGCCTGGATTTTTTTTGTCTTTTTTATTTTTGGATACTTTCTTCCAGAAGTTTAAACTCCGAAATATCTTCAAACATTACATAATATACAAAACTCTGTTTATTCGTATTAATTTGCCAGATATGTGACCTTATATGCTTTACATCATGTTTACTCAAATTATGAATCCGAACTTCGCATTTTACTTCATCCTGAGTTTTTGATGCTTCTTCAAATGCTTTCTTAAGATTCTTTCCATTATGAGATTGTGTAAAGCGAGAGAACAGATTATTTATGACATCAAAAGGCCTGTCTGCAACACCAAATAATTCTTTTGCCTGATTATTTGTACGCAGGATTGTTGTATGTGCCTTTTGAATATTGTATTCAACTATAAGTGCAGCTCCAACAAAATGATCAAATACATAAGATTCCTGAGTTGTAGGATTTATAAATCTTGCGATTTCGAATCTTCCCTGTTGAACAGAAGCCGAAATATTAAACTGTTTGTCTTTTTCCTTAAGGATTTTTATAAATGCATCTTCCGGCATTGGCTTGGCATATAAGAAGCCTTGAATAATATCACAACCAATGCTCTTTAAGAAATTCAACTGATCTTCGTTTTCAACACCTTCGGCAATAGTAATGTATTTAAGTTTTTGTGCCATTCGGATAACAGAACTTATGATTGTTCCACCACGATTTTGAACTTTTATATCATCATGTTCAGAAGAAACAGCGGGCATACCATTTTCTTCAGACGTAATCATATTTAGACCATTTGTGTCATTCAAAAAGCCCATGTCAAGCTTAATAATATCAATAGGAATATCTTTAAGAGAATTCAAAGAAGAATAACCGCTTCCAAAATCATCCATTGCAATCTTAAAACCAAGACTTCTGATAAGATTTATTCTTTGAAGAAAGTTTCCTTCGTCGCCAATGTAAGCACTTTCTGTAATTTCAAAATGAACAAGTTCCGGCGGAATATGGTATTCATCTTTAAGATATTTTATTGTGTAATAAATGCCATCAGATTCAAGACTTACACGTGAAACATTAATTGAAATTGGTACAGGTTCGTATCCTTCATCAATCCATCGTCGAAGCATACTAAAGGCTTTTCGCCAGATTTCTTTATCAAGATAACGGATAAAACCATTTTTTTCGGTTACAGGAATAAATACAGAAGGAGAAATTATTTGTCCGTCTTTATTTATCCAGCGACAAAGAGCTTCTGCACCAACAAGCTTATTTGTTGCACTTGAATATTGAGGCTGAAACCAAAGAACAAATTCATTATTATCAAGCGCAGACTTCATTAAAGTTGAAAGTCGTGCTTCATCATGCTGCTTTTGTTTTAATGATTGAGAAAAAGCGCTGTATGTATTTTCCTGTTGTGTTACACGCTGGTCCATTGCAAGAATGGCACTGTTGATCATATTCATAACATTATGATTTTTATCATCAACATTTTCAGACATACTGTAATAGCCAAAACGCATTGTAATAGGGTAGTTTATTCCAAGAGAAGTACAATCAAAAGATTTTAAATTTATTATTTTCTGAATATTTTCGATTGTTTCTTCCATGAAGAATGCAAACTGACCGCTTGTAATTCGTGCATACCATGCATTAGTTCCAAGAACCTTTGCCAGCTTAGCACTGATTGTCCTTAAAACTGCATCTCCAATATCACTGCCAAAAAGTTCATTGATAACTTTGTATTTGTTTATATCACCACAGTAAAGTCTATATTTTTTCTTTGGATTCTGTTCAATAACACTTTTTACTTTTTCTACAAAAGCTTCCTTGTTAGGACAGTTAGCAACTGTATCAGTATATAAACGATGCATCATTTCATCATTCATATAGTGAATACAGTTTTCCTTTTTATTGTAAGAATAAGCGATTGCAGTGGCCATATTTTTACAAGTCTTATAGCCGCACATACCACAGTCTATATGACGTTTTTCTTCTGTAGTCTTAAGCATTGCATTAAAAATATCTTCGTAAACAGAATCTGCAATGTGGTAAGGCTGAATATAACGTTCAGTAAATTCACGTTTAAAATCTGAAATATCAAAGTCTTTGAATCTTTCAAAAAGAATATTTGTTGATTCTTTATAATCTGTAGTTGTATCACCAAAGCTTTCAAAATATTCCTTGAATTCTTTAAGGAATAAAGAAAAGTTTTCTCCTTTTTGATATACAGAAGTTTCGGTTCCTGGTCCTTCAAAACAACCCTGCTGACATGCATAAACTTCACAAAGCAAAGGTTGAAGATTTTCATAATTACTGTCCGAATACATCAAGATTCTTTTGAAGGTTGGATCACCAGCGCCACTATGCACCATAGTCACATCTTTTACAGAGAAAAAGCGTGAAATAAGTGTTTTATAAAAACCAGTTCTTATTGCAAAACGACCAAAACCAATACAATCCAAATCTGATTTATAAGGTTTAAACTTTGAAAAATCTACATCTTTGATTTTCTGCCAGATATGATGATATGTAAGATTGAAATTTATATTACCATGAGTATTTTTCGTTTCAATTTCATCTTTCTTTGCAATACAAGGACCAAGATATGCAAGTTTGTTTGTATCTTTAAGATATTTATGAACATAAATTGCCGTACAGATTGGTCCAGATTGAATCGGTATAACCTTACTCATAAGCTGAGGATATTTCATTTCGACAACGTTAATAAAAGCAGGGCAGTTATTAACAATAAAAGCTTTTTCTCGTGGAGATTTATCATAATTGTCTTTAAGATACTTTACAGTTCCCCAGATAGAAATTTCTGTTCCAAAGGTGCTGTCGTATATTTTTTCTATACCGATTGATTTATAATACTGAAGGATTTTTCCTGCATTTTCACCAAAAGTAAAATAAAAGCTTGGGTCGACAATAAGCGAAATTTTTTCGCCGTTATTTAATTCTTCATAGAACTGATCAATATCATCAACATATTCACGGGCATCATGAATACAAAGTGAAATACATTTACCGCAGTGATTACATTTATCCGAATCAATAGCTATTATTTTCTTTCCGTTTCTTGTAGCAGAAATGTTGGCACCCATTATAGAGCACTGTGAAATACAATAATTACAGCCTATACAATTTTCATTTGTGATTAAAATTCCGTTGTTAAATCTGAACATGAAAACCTCTGAGTTGATTCTATTCGAATGCAATTAGAACAAGCGATTGATTCAAGTTATTGTACATGATTTGTTCACCATAACCTGATACACCGATATATTTTCCAAGTGTTGTTGTAAGACGTTTTGTAAAATCATCAAATCTATTTTGTTCCAGAAGAAGCTTTGTCCTTGAAAAACAATGTACAGCAATAGAAAAAGAAGGATTCGGCAGTAATTTTTTCATATGTTTTGCAGTTTCTGCCCAAACACTGTCAAAATGATCAATTTCCAGAAGCATTACGCGGGTCATATTATAAAGTCTTGTATAATAAACAATCGAATCATCCGGCATTATTTCTTTTGCTTCTGAAATAAGAATATTATCACCTTCAATTCTTCCTATTGGATTTGTTTTTAGATAAGAAAGAAGATTCTTTTTATCAACATTTAAAAGATTACATAAAACTTCGGCAGCAGGTTTATTTTCAAATTCATATACACGCTGCTGTTCACAATCAACATCTGTAATTCTAAGTTGATGTGTTGTAGGGCGGAAAAGATTTTCTCTGTAAAGCTGTATTTTTCCCTGCATATTATGAATAAAAATGAAAGCGCAGGTTTCTACATAAATATCACCGTTTAAGGCTACAAGAGAAGTTTTTTCGTCAATATTACTACCGGCAGTTGAACCGGCAACCTTTATGCCTGTTCCTTCAAGGAGCTCTTCAAAGGTATCAAGAACAAGCTCTTCGCATCTAAAACCAGAAGTTGTAAATTCAAGACAACAGGTATTATCTGTAGAAGTAAGTGATTTTAATGCTTCTCTAATATGCTGACTATAATTTTTTGGATGTCGGGAAACTTCATAAATAAGTCCTGAAGAACATTCAACCCCACTAAAGATTGCCATTACAGAAAGTCCTTTTTCGGAATAACCTTCTGCACAGAAATTCATACAGGTTGAACAGCCAATAGAAGTTGCTTCAGGAAATGTTTCTTTTAATTTTTTGGCATAAAACCACAAATCATTATGATCTGAAAAAAAGATTATAATTTTTGGGCTTGAATTTTGTGAGGAAATTTTTTCTTCACATATAAGGAAATCATTTTCTTTCGAACCAGTTCCACTTATAGCAACAAGACAACGTTCCATATAAATATTATATCACATAAATTTAATTTTAGTAGTAAAAAAATTTATTAAAAAAATATAGCCTACTCACGTGAAAATCGATATGTGACTTCGCGCTTCGAGGCAATTATGATGAAGTCACACATCGATTTTCACTTCGTAGTCTAGATTTTTTCAATTAAATTTTATAATACTTAAATTATATTAAATTTCTTTAATAATATTTAATTTTTCTATTGAAATTTTCGTTTTTTTTCTTTATATTGTCATTATGATTGAATTAACTTTATCACAATTATTAAGAGAAAAAACTCGCGAAAATCCTGAGCAGGAATTTATGGTTTATGCCGATAGAGATCTTCGTTTTACTTATGCTCAGTTTGATAAACGTGTAGATGATTTAGCTTGCGGTCTTTATGCAATTGGTGTTAGAAAAGGTGATAATATTGGAATCTGGGCTACAAATGTTCCTGACTGGCTTACTTATATGTTTGCATGTGCTCGTCTTGGAGCTGTTGCCGTTACTGTTAATACTTCTTATAAATCACACGAGCTTGAATATCTTGTAAAACAAGCAGATTTAACAACCTTGTGTCTTTGCGACGGCATAAAAGATTCAAATTACGTTGCAATGATTAAAGAACTTGTACCGGAAATTGATGAATATGAACGTGGTTGTTTAAAATCAAAGCGTTTCCCATGTTTGCGTAATGTAGTTTTTATGGGTCCAGAAAAATTCCGTGGACTTTATTCAACACCGGAGCTTTTGCTTCTTGGTCAACATGTTGATATCGAAATCATTCATAAAATTGAAAGCGAAGTAAGTCCTCATGATGTTGTAAATATGCAGTATACTTCAGGAACTACAGGTTTTCCAAAAGGAGTTATGCTTTCTAGTCACAATATTATAAATGACGGTTTTATTATTGGTGAAAGAATGCGTTATACACCAAAAGATCGTCTTTGTCTTTTGGTTCCGCTTTTCCACTGTTTTGGAATTGTTCTTGGTGTTATGGCAGTTTTAACTCATGGTGCAACACATGTTTTACTCGAAAGCTTTGATCCGCTTGTTGCTCTTGCATCAATTCAAAAAGAAAAATGTACTTCGCTTTATGGCGTTCCAACAATGTTCATTGCAGAACTTAATCATCCAATGTTCAGTATGTTTGATATGTCTTCATTACGTACTGGTATTATGGCTGGTTCCGGAGTTCCTGTTGAATTGATGAAAACTGTTATTGATAAAATGCATATGCCTGAAATTACTTCTGTTTATGGTTTAACGGAATCTAGTCCTGGAATGACACAGAGCCATTGGGATGATTCTGTAGAAGTAAAAGCAACAACTGTAGGCGATGCATTTGAAGGAATTGATGTAAAAGTTTTGGATCCGGAAACCGGAAAAGAATGTCCTGTTGGTGTTCAGGGTGAAATGTGCTGTAAGGGCTGGAATGTTATGAAAGGCTATTACAAAATGCCGGAAGCTACAGCAGAAACAATCGATAAAAACGGATATCTTCATTCCGGTGATCTTGGTGTAAAAGATGAAAACGGTAACTTTAAAATTACTGGCCGTATCAAAGATATGATTATCCGTGGTGGTGAAAATATTTATCCAAAGGAAATAGAAGAGTTCCTTATTCAGATTCCTGAAATTAAGGATATTCAGGTTGCAGCAGTAAAGAGTGAACGCTATGGAGAAATTACAGGTGCTTTTATTGTTCTTCATGAAGGAAAAACACTTACTGAACAGGATGTAATTGAATTCTGCCGCGATAAGCTTTCTAAGTTTAAGTGGCCGCAGCTTGTAATGTTCCTTGATGAATTCCCAATGACAGGGTCCGGTAAAATCCAGAAGTTTAAGCTTACAGAAATGGGAACAAAATATCGCCGCGAAGTTCTTAAGGTTGACGATTAATAAAATCTAAATATAGAGAGGTAAATTATGAACGAGGAGATTAAGGCAGTAGCAGACCGTTTGATCGGTCTGCGTGAAATTATGGAAGTATCTGTTGAAGAAGCAGCAGGTGTTTGCGGTATTTCAATTGAACAGTATCAGAAGTACGAAACCGGCACAGTAGATATTCCTGTAGGAATTTTACAGTCTATGTCTAAAAAGTACGGTATTGACCTTGGAACCCTTATCTCCGGCAAGGAACCTCATATGCATTCCTATTGCCTTACAAAAAAAGACAAGGGACTTTCTGTAGATCGTCGCAGTGATTACAAATATCAGGCTCTTGCAGCAGGCTTTCAAAACCGTAAAGCAGATCCTTTTGTTGTAACAATCACACCTGAAGAAACAAAAGAAATCCATTTTAATTCACATCCAGGTCATGAATTTGAATATATGATTGAAGGTTCAATGAAGCTTGTAATTGATGGAAAAGAAATGGTGCTCGAAGAAGGTGACAGCGTGTATTTTGATGCTACAAAACAGCACGGAATGCAAGCACTTAATAATGCTAAAGCTAAATTTTTAGCAATAATTATTTAAGCGTATGGGGTTCTTCGACAGGCTCAGGAACCCCATATATATCAAAAGGCTCTAAACTTCGGTCCCTGAGCTTGTCGAAGGGCCGTAAAAAAAGGAATAATACATGTTAGAAGATTTTCTAGAAAAAACAGAATTTGCAGACTACAACGACTTTTTTGCAAATTATAAAATAAAGGTACCAGATAACTTCAACTTCGGTTACGACGTAGTTGATGTTCTTGCACAACGCACACCTGATGCTCTTGCATTTATCTGGTGTAATGATAATGACGAAGAAATCAGAATGACTTTTGGGGAGCTAAAAGAACGTACGGACAGAGCTGCTGCATATTTCCGTAGTATTGGTATTAAACGCGGAGACTTTGTAATGCTCATTCTTCAACGTCGTTATGAATTCTGGATTTCTATTGTTGCTCTTCATAAAATTGGTGCAGCAGTAATTCCTGCCACTCATATGCTTACAACAGAAGATATTGTTTTCCGCTGTAATGCAGCTTATATAAAGGCTGTCGTTGCGGTAGATCATCGTGAACTTTTTACATATATCGAAGATGCTCAAAAACAATGCCCATCACTTACAACACTTGTTGCAGTTCCTCCATTTGGAATTGATAAAGGAATGAGTGATGAGTTTAAGAAAAATCATCCAACCTGGCTTGATTTTACAGAAGGCTGTATAAATGTAGGTGAGGGTGAACTTGCAGAATTTCACTCTCTTAAACGTTCTGATATTAGCAAAAATGATGATATTCTTCTTGCATATTTTACATCTGGAACTACAAGCCATCCAAAGCTTGTTTCTCATAACTTCCTTTATCCACTTGGACATATTGTTACAGCAAGCTACTGGCAGCAGGTTCAAAAGGGTGGACTCCATCTTACTGTAGCTGATACAGGCTGGGGAAAAGCAGTCTGGGGAAAACTTTATGGTCAGTGGATTGCAGAATGTGCAGTATTCATTTATGACTATCACGATAAGTTTAAGCCTATTGATCTTATCAAACAGATTGAAAAACATAACATTACATCATTCTGTGCGCCACCAACAATCTATCGTTTCTTAATTCAGGAAGATTTAACCAAATATAATTTCTCAAGTTGTCTACATTGGTCTACAGCAGGCGAACCACTTTCCGAAGAAGTTTTCAATAAATGGAAAGCTGTAACCGGAAAAGAAATCCGCGAAGGCTTTGGTCAGACAGAAACAACACTTTCTCTGTTCAATTATGGAAATGAAAGAATAAAACCTGGCAGCCTTGGAAAACCTGCTCCATATTATAATGTTACTTTAATAGACGAAGATGGAAATGAAGTTGAAGATGGTGAAGTTGGTGAAATTGTTGTAGATATGTCTAACGGAAATTTCCCTGGTCTTTTTATGGAATATTTCGGAGATCAGGCAAGAACAAAAGCCGTTATGCATGACGGTTATTATCATACAAGCGATAATGCATGGCGGGATGAAGACGGATATTTCTGGTTTACAGGCCGTAATGATGACGTCATCAAATGTTCAGGCTATAGAATCGGCACCTTTGAAGTTGAATCTGTTCTTATGCAGCACCCGGCTGTTGTTGAATGTGCAGTTACTGCAGCACCTGATCCTGTTCGTGGACAGGTTGTAAAAGCAACAATTGTTCTTGCAAAAGGTTATAAACCAAGCGATGAACTTGTAAAAGATATTCAGACTTTTGTAAAGAAAACTACAGCCCCTTATAAATATCCGCGAATTGTAGACTTTAAGGATAGTCTGCCAAAAACAATTTCCGGTAAGATTATGAGAAAGGATATTAAGTAGGTACCAGGTTCCAGGGGTTTTAGGGGGCGGAGCCACCTAGGAGAAGGGGTAGGACGCAACAAAGTGCGGCCGAGGGATTTATTATCGTACAAATCAGAAAAAATAGTCCACTGGACTGTTTTTTCTGATTTGTACAATCAATAATTTCCCCTTAATTCCTGGCACCTAAAACCTAAAAACCTAACTACAGCTTAAACAATCCAACCTGCTGTTCAATAACATCTACAGAAGCGGTGTTATGGGTTGCAGAATCTTTTACTTCCTGAACAGATTCTTTAAGATGCATCGTTGCAATTACACCATCTTGAACTGCTTTTAAAGTAGATTCAGAAGCTTTTACTACAGTGCGCATAAATTCACGTACCTGAGTTGCATCTTCTGTTTGTGTCTCGGCAAGTTCGTTTACAGCATGAACTGCATCTACTACAGTAATTGTTGCCTGCTGAGTTTCGGCAGCACCAATTTTTTGTTCTTCCATTGCAGCAGAAATTTCTTCTACAAAGTTTGCAGTTTCTTCAACTTTTTGTGAAATATTGGCAAAGGCTTCTCCCGCAGAATTGATTGTTTCTACACCATTGTCAATTTTTACAATCATATCCTGAATATGTTCCTGAATATTACGGGCACTCTTTGCTGAAGATTCTGCAAGATTACGAACTTCTTCGGCAACAACAGCAAAACCTGCACCAAAATCACCGGCATGAGCAGCTTCGATTGCCGCATTCATAGAAAGCAGGTTAGTCTGGCTTGCAAGATTCTTAATAATATTAACAAATTCCTGAACTTCGGCTGAACTCTTTTGAATTTCTTCCATCGTTTTAATTGCATTTTCAATAGACTGGCGTCCCTGTTCACTTTTTTCAGTAAGCACTTCTGCAGAACCACGAGCTTTTTCAGCGGTATCGGCTACAGAACCAATATTTGCCGTCATTTCTGTAACAGAAGAAGAAATAGTTGCAACAGAATTTGATTGTTCTGCAAGATGTTCCCTTATGTTGCGAACACTTTTTGCAAGTCTGGAAATATTTTTATCGGCTTCCAATACAAGATTGTTCTGCTCACTGGAATTGCTGTTAATTTTTTCGAGCATTGTATCAAAATCGTTAATTGCATTGCTGGAATTAAATACAGAAGCATTGATGATTTTTGAAGTATAAGAAACAGTTTCTGTAGAATCAATAAGTCCCTTAATCATTGTAGAAAGCTTTTCAATCATTTCGTTGATAGAAGTTGTGAGTACACCAAAATCATCAAGAATTGTTATGTCAATTCTGTGCTGTAAGTCTCCTTCCTGAGCAATGTCTTCCATAACATTTGATGCATGTCTCATTCGCTTTGTAAGTCCAAAAATAATTACAAGGAAAGGATAGCCTGCAAGAATCATGGAAAGTACAAAGCAGAGTACTCCTTTTTTCATCCATAAATTTTCATTCGGGAACTGGAAAGAACCATAAAGAGTACAAAGCATATTTACAGAAACAAAAACAAGCGTTACAAAAAAAGTCATTGTAAGAATGCTTGTTAATGTCATAGAACGATATTTTTTCAGGTTTGCTACAGACTGGATTTTTAAAAGTGAACGTGGTTTTGCAAGAATAGAATCAAGACCATTTACTGTAGACATGCAGGAAATTCCACCAAAAGCCACAGCCTGAACAACAATCAAAACAGCACGGATAAGGATATACTCTGCACGACCTGCACGAATACCATCCCAAACCATATAAACCTGACCGACAAAAAAGCCTATAAAGTTTGCAGTTATTGTAAGAATGTTTAATTTTCGATAGGTATCAAGGCATTTTTTTGTTTCTTCTTCTGTAGGAGAATAGCCTTCGTTTTTAATTCTTTTTAAAGTCTGGTCAAAAGGTCTGCAAAAGAACCAGGCAATAATAAGAACGACGGCAAGCAGGAAAACAGAAACTGCCATATTCGGAATAAATCCGCCGATAAACATTTCTTCCGGTGTGTTGTAGATAAACTCCAGAGCAAAAAAACGTAAAAAAAGAACGCTCAGTTCCGTAACAATACTTAATAAGATTGCATATGATAAAAATACTGTCATGATTTAAATTATACACGCAAAAAGTTGAGTTGTCACTTAAAAAAGATTTTCGAATTCAGGTTTTGTAGATTCTGGTATTATTGTAAAAATCAATTTTTTTCATTATATTAAAGAAACACATTTTATAAAAAAGGAATCAAAATCATGAACAGACGACTTATTACTGCTGCATTACCATATGTAAATAATATACCTCATTTAGGAAACATAATTCAGTCACTTTCGGGAGATGTTTTTGCACGTTTCTGCCGTAACAGGGGTTATGAAACTCTTTATGTTTGTGGTGTTGATGAATACGGAACTGCAACTGAAACAAAGGCTCTGGAAGAAGGTAAAGAACCACGCGCTCTGTGTAATCATTATTATCAGGAACATACAAAAATATATAAATGGTTCAATATCAATTTTGATAAATTTGGACGTACATCAAACGAACAGTGTACAGAAATAACACAGGGACTTTTTAATGACCTTGATAAAGCAGGCTTTATTAAAGAACATGTAAACAAACAGCTTTACTGTCCTCACTGTAATATGTTCCTTGCAGACCGCTATGTAGACGGAACCTGTCCAAAATGTGGTTATGAAAAGGCACGCGGTGACCAGTGCGACAAGTGTGGCAGCCTCCTGGATCCGATCGAACTTAAAAAACCAAAATGTCATACCTGTGGTTCAACTCCAGAAGTTAGGGAAACAAAGCATCTTTATATAGATCTTCCTGCAATGAGCGGAAAACTCAATGAATGGATGGAAAAAGCAAGTGTAGAAGGAAAGTGGTCCGACAATGCAATCAATATGTCAAAAGCATGGATTCGTGACGGATTGCAGGAAAGAGCAATTACTCGTGACCTTAAATGGGGTATTCCGGTTCCAAAAGAAGGCTACGAAAATAAAGTTTTCTATGTCTGGTTTAATGCCCCAATCGGATATATTTCTATTACAAAGCAGCTTGCAGATGAACTTGAAAAATCAGGACGTCAAAGCTTTGACTGGAAGAGCTGGTGGATTCCTTCTGAATCAGAAGAAGCTAAAGATAAACCAAAAGTAGACCTTTTCCAGTTTATTGGTAAAGACAATATTCCTTTCCATACAGTAATTTTCCCTTGTACACTGCTGGGAAGTCCTCATGAATGGACAAAACTTCATCATATGTCATCTACAGAATTCTTAAATTACGAAGATGGAAAATTCTCAAAGAGTCTTGGAATTGGAGTATTTGGTTCAGATGCAATAGAAACAGGAATTCCTGCAGATGCATGGCGTTTCTATATTTTCTATAACAGACCTGAAAAACAGGATTATCAGTTTACCTGGAAAGACTTTATGGAAAAGCTTAACGGTGAACTTATAGGAAACCTTGGAAACTTAGTAAACCGCACTTTGCTTTTTGTAAATAAATATTACGAAGGAAAAATCCCGTATGCTCCTGTAGACGAAGAACTTTGGACAAAAGTTCGCGAACTTGAAAAGAAAGCAACAGATTATCTTGAATGGGCAGAACTTAAGGATGCCTTCCATACAATGTTTGAAATTTCTGATATCTGTAATAAAAAGTTCCAGGCTACAGAACCTTGGAAAGCACGAACAGAAAATCCTGAAGTTGCAGAAAGCCTTATTCATAATCTTTGTTATGTAATCAAAGACCTTATGATTATGATGAATCCGTATATGCCTCAGTATACACAGAAAATCATGAGCTATTTTGGCAAATCAATTCAGGAAAAGAAGGTTGGAATGGAAACAATTCCTGGCTACATCTGGGATGATCTTGGAGTAACAGAAGGCTTATCTACAGTTGGACCAACAGAAGTTTATTTCAAACCTCTTGATCAGAAAACTATGCTTGCATTCCGTGAAAAATTCAGTGGAAAACAGGCAAAAGAAGCAGAAAAAGCTGCCAAAAAACAGGAAAAGAAAGCTCATGCAGAGCCGGCTTATCTTCCTGTTGAACAGCAGGCAGATTTCTTTAATAAAAATATTGAATTAAAAGTTGCAAAAATATTAAAAGTTGACAATAATCCGGAAGGTGATAAACTATATATAGAAACTCTGGATGACGGAAGCGGAACAGAAAGAACAATTCAATCTGGTCTGCGTATGTATCTTAAACCGGAAGAATTACTTGGAAAACATGTTATAATTGCAGCTAATCTTGCCCCTAGAACAATGCGCGGAGTAGAAAGCCGTGGTATGCTTTTAGCAGGAGATTACAAAGATGAAAACGGAAAAGAATGTGTCGAAGTTCTTGATGCATCTTGGGCTGAACCTGGTACAAAAGTAATCCTTCGGGGTGCCGACACACAAGCCGCAAAAAAAGATGAAATCAACATTGATGAATTCTTTAGTGTGCAGATTACATCTAAAGACGGAGTTGTCAATATTGCCGGAATTCCTCTTATGGCTGATGGTAAAGAAATAAAGACAACTAAGGCACTCAATAGTGATATCGGATGATGACAAAAGAAATTATCAACACCATTAACATAAGCCTTGATGCTTATAGTGTTTTAATCTCATTTATTATTACATGCTCAATTCTTTCTTATAGAGATATTGAAAAGCATGTAAAATGGTTTGCGTTCACAAATATTGCAGCAATTATTTACGGTATAAGTGATATCTTTATGTGGATAAGTGAAGGAACAGATGCAGCCTGGAAGCTTGTTGCACTTCCTGTAAGCTCATTTATCTTTTTCTTTTCCGGTATTTTGCTATTTGTTTTTTACATAAAATACATACTTGTTTATTACAGCAAAGTAGAACCAATATCAAAATATTACTGGTATTTCTGTCTTGCGGCTGCAGCTGTTTATATAATAATGCTTATTATCACTCCATTTGCCGACTGGTATTACGAGATTTTACCTGGTAACATTTATCATAGAGGAAAACTCTTTAATGGTACTGTTGCTGTAGAAATTTTACTTTATTGTGAAGCATTATTTATTGTAATCAAAAATCATAAGAAATTTTCAAATGCAGAAAATATTGGTTTTGCATCATTTATTTTTGTTCCGTTCATAATGCAGATTGTTCAGATTGCACATTATGGTCTTGCCCTTAATAGTCTTGGTCTTACGATTTCCTTTTTCATAATTTATATAAATATGAACCAGAAAATTAAAGAA
Source organism: Treponema sp. (assembly GCA_017963165.1). Next base: position 36,477 of record JAGCTZ010000224.1, on the reverse strand, counting down.
AATCTTGAATCAACAAAAGAAAAACTGCAACAGGATGGATTAAGAAGTGTAGAACTGCAGCATAATACAATCATCAATCTTTCATCACTTATTGAAACAAGAGATATTTCCGAAAGTAAGCATATTATCCGTGTAACAAATTATGTTCGTATGATTGCCGAACAATGTAAAAATGATGATGTTTATGCAAAAACACTTACACCAAATTTTATTTCTATGCTTGAAAAATGTGCACCATTACATGATATAGGAAATATTCGTATTCCAGATTTAATTTTAAAGCATCCGGGAAGAATCACTCCGGAAGAACATGCTATTATCGAAAAACACACTATAGAAGGTTCAAGAATTATAAATGAAGTTCTTCCTGTTGGTATTGATCGTGATATGATTAAAATGGCAAATAATATCTGTAAAAATCATCACGAAAAATGGAATGGAAGAGGATATCCTGAACATTTAAAGGGCGAAGATATTCCTTTATGTGCACGTATAATGGCTGTTGCCGATGTTTTTGATGCACTGGTAACTCCACGCTGCTATAAAAAGCCTGTTTCTTATACAGAAGCTTTTGAAGTTATGCAGAAAGAAAGCGGAGAACATTTTGATCCTTTAATTCTTAAAGAATTCTTTAAAATCAAAGATAAAATTATCGAAATTAACGAAAAATATACCGACCAGTCTTACGAAGGTGTTAATTAATGTTTGAAGTAAAAGCCTCTCTTATTGATTCAACCGTTCATACAAATGACGGTTCGTTTTTACAGACACCTTTCTGGTGTGAATTTAAATCACGCCATGGGTGGTCTTACAAACGTTTTAAGCTTGACATTTCCTATAAAGATGAAAAAGATGATGAACCTCAATCAAATAATTATGAAGTTTCTGTAATTAACAGAAGCTTTTGCGGGGGTCGTTTTTCTATTGCTTATATACCTTTGTTTCCGAAACTTCCCTTTGACACAGAACAAATTTCTCCAAATGATCAGACTATAGAATTTGGTGCTTTTTTACATGATATTGCATTTGCCGTAAAACCATTTCTTCCTAAAAATACAATTGCAATTCGTTTTGATCCTGATGTTGATTTTGAGACACCAGAAGAACGAGATATTTATAACCGTGGACTTAAAATTGTTTCTTTTGCAGACAAACTTGGTTTACAAAAAAATAAAGTTGATATCCAGCCACCTGATACTTCTCTTGTAAATCTGACAGGAACAGAAGAAGAAATACTTGCAGCAATGCATTCAAAATGGCGTTACAATATTCGACTGAGCGAAAAGAAAGGTGTTGTTGTAAAAAAATATACTGGAACTTCTGTTAATTTGTCTGAAAAAATAAACGTTTTCTATGCTCTTACAAAAGAAACAAATGCGCGAGACGGTAATTCAAGTCACGCAAAAGAATATTATCTTGACCTTATAAGTTCAAGTGGAAAAGCTGTAGAAGCAGGAAATGATGTCCCTTTTGTTTCTCTTTATATTGCAGAACATGAAGGTGATGAAATTGCAGCAATTATGACTTTATTCAGCAAAGATGAAGCAATTTATCTTTATGGAGCAAGCAGTAACAATAAAAGAAATCTTATGCCGAATCATCTTTTACAATGGACAGCAATGAAAGATGCTAAGGCTTACGGCTCTAAATATTATGATCTTTATGGAATGCCACCAGACGGAGAAAATGAAAATCATTCTATGCACGGACTTTATATGTTTAAGGCAAATTTTGGCGGAAAGATTATTCATAGAATAGGCAGCTGGGATATTGCAACAAGCTTCTGGTACAAACCATATAGTTTTGTAGAAAATGTAAGAGCCTGGTGGTACAAAAAAGTTGTAAAAAAGCTACACGGAAGATAATTATAACTTTTCGTCTTTTTCTGTATCTGCAGTTTGAATTACTTCACAATAACCGCGTTCTCGTTCCTGTAAAGCAAGATTATTCTGTATTTGAGAAATAAATAAAACATCTTGTTGCCTTGAAAGTTCAGAAAGTTGTTCTGGTGTTTGTAATGGGATTTTCTTATTTATTACAGGTTGTAAGGTAGGTTCAAAATTTGTTGTTACAGCACGGAAAAGATAATCATAAAAGTTTAAGCCGGCGGCGGCGGTGTATGTTGTGGTCATTCCGCTTAATCTAGGATTAATTTCGATTATGTACCAATGGCCGCCGCCAAACACTAAATCAACCTGCGCAAAGCCATCAAGTTTAAGCTCACATGCAAGCCTTTTCAGTTCCTTTTTTAGTTCATCAATTTTATATTCTTCATCATCCACAGGTCCTGATTTTCGACAAAGCTTTGGACTCGTAATTCCATATTGATTTACACTTAAACGGAATGGTGGCATAACCTTATAATTCCCATTTCTTCCGTATATTTCTGTTCCAAATTGTTCGCCTTGAATAAATTTTTCTACAAGTCTGTTTGAATTATTTTTCTTTGAATTAAGATATCCGTAAGCTTCGTTGTAAGAATTAACAACTGCCATTCCATAAGAGCTTAAACCAACAGGATTTTTTATAATAAGTGGATATTCCATTTGCTTAAGCTGTTTAAGAACACATTCTTTATAAACATTGCTGCAAACCTGGTTCATGTTCCCTGCACAAAAATATAAATCGTGATCAATAAACATTCCAGGAGCATGACAAAAGCCTTTTGCTTCTAAAAAGTTCATCGTGCGGTATTTATCAAAGCATAATAGGGAAGTTTCTTTACTGTGACATACAACATCTATTCCAAGTGCGCGTAATTCATCTGCAATAAGTGCATCTTTTACAGGAAGCCAGTCGTATGGTGTAACCCAAAAAGAGGCTGCTATAACTAAATCTGGCTTAAGAGCAGCAACATTATCAACAAAAACTTTAGTTTCCTGCGATTCTACAATTATTGTACTGTCCGGCATAAACATTGCAGGCTTTTGAGAAACTGAAAAAAATGAATGTTCCGGATAAAGTTTACAGAATTGATTCCATAAATCATTCCAGGAAGGATAATTTGTTGTTACACATTCCTGAGGCTCATAATAATTGGAGTTGGAACTGTAAAAAACAATCCTCATTCCTGATTTTCCTCTTCCTTGGCTTTTGTAAAAACGACTGCTACAGCTGCCGAAACATATTTTTCAAATTCGTTTTCTTCATCTTTTGTAAGACATTCTTTTGCATAAAGAGCCTTTTCAAAAAGATTTCCTGCAAGCTCTGCGTTTTTATTTCTTAATTGTTGTGTATATTCGGCTGGAGCCAAGTTTTTTGTATAATGAATGCCGTTCATTTCGCCCCAGTCAATAATTTTCATAAATTGTGTTGTAAGCCTGTCAAGCTCTGCCTTTTTTTCCTTTGATTTTCTTGAAGTCTTAAGGAATTCTGTCATATCATTCTTAAAACGTTCTGCATTTGCGCTTGAATAAACTGCAGGTCTTATTCTTAGATGAAGCAGCTTTTTGAAAACTTTTCCAATAGTTGAAAAGAATCTTTTGAAAACAGATTTTAAGTCAGCATTTTTAATTGCATTTCCAAATACTTTAGTAAAAAACGGCTTTAAGAAAAACCATGCAATTCCAATTACAAAAAAGGAACCGCAAATAATTGCAAGTATGTTATTAGATTTATTTTCCTTAGCATCTGCAACAGCAAGTTGAAGAGCTCTAATTTCATTTAATCTTTGCTCGTATGGGTCAATTTCTGGTAAAGGTGCAGGTGTGGCGCCGCCAGTATATTTTGATTTTCTATTCAAAAGATTTAAAAACCACGAAAGCTTTATCAAAGAATGATTAGAAGATAAAGCAAGTCCTATTAAAAAACATACAGAGCAAATCAAAATACTTGTAAAGAAAATCTTTAATCTGTAATCAAAAACATTTACAAAACCATTTGATGCAAAGGTTGCTTCGCGTACATAATGTGAATATAAAAAGAAATTACTTGCTACACAAATAAAAAATATAAACAAAAGAAAAATAGAAAAATAAGAAAGGTTATAATTTGAGGCAATGCAGACACCTGCTGCTATAATCAAAATACACATAAGAATTAAAAGAATGCTTTTATTCTGTTTGTAGCCGGCAGCAGCATCAGAAAGATATATATTATAATCATAAAGTTCTTTTTGCAGCTGAGAATTATTTTTTGCTTCGCAATGAATTTCAAAAGTATCGTGAGAAAAAAATGCTTCAAGAATCTTTTTATAAAGAATTGCCTGAGCAATCATACAAAGAAAAGCAACGATTCCTGAAAAATAAATAAAATGTCGCAAAAGAAAGAAAATACCGCCGCTTATAATAGCATAAAAGAATAAAAGCCTGACAAAATTAGCAGTAGAAGATTTTTCATTAAAGAAAATAATATAAATAGAATAAATGATAATAGCAGAAACAAAAACAACTAAAATGGTTGTAAGATTGATTGTATCTACATTGTTAGAAATGCAAATATCACGGAGCATAAAAAGCAAGCAGGAAAAAAAGGAATTTACCGTTAAGAAAATGAGCAGGCGCTCTGTGAATTTATGAAAAATCGTAATGTTCATTTTTGTTTTCATTTGCGTACGTCCTTCATAATTCCAAGAGTTTCGGTAGTTATTCCATACTGTTTTGCACTTATTTTATCATTGTAAAGTTCGACATGCTCGGGGCCAACAATAAAAAGCAGCGTTCCTGTAGAAAGTTCCGGTTTAAGCTTTATTTCGGGATTATATTCCAGCTTTCCATCAACCATCTGAATGAGCGCAAGAATATCAAGAATACAATCAGCCTGATTTTCACCTGGTTTTATAAATGGAAACCCGGAACCATAAGCTGCAAAACCGCAACGCTGTTTAAGACGTGCAGCGGTATTTACTATACTTGCAGCAATTTCTATCGCTTTTTCACCTTTTTCACTGCGCATATGAAGAGGGTAATCTTCTTTTGCAAGATTCAAAAATACAAAAAATGGAGCATCAAAAGTATTTTCATATTCATTTGTAAAAAGTGAATCAAATTTTGCACTTGCACGCCAGTTTATGCGCTTCAATTCATCTCCATTTTTATATTCGCGGATACTTCGACGCATTGTAATATCTTCATAAACAGGATTATTGATTTTTATGTTTCCCTGTGGAAGGCCTGGATGAGCTTTTGTTTTTAATTGAATTCGTGCAGGTCTAACAAGAATTCTTTGATTACATTCAAATTCAAGATCAATTGTAAAAAAGCCAAGCGGATCAAAAGTGCGGATTTTTACCGGCCCCGCGCTGTAAAGCCCACGACTAAGAGCATTTGCCTGATAGAAAAATGTCTTTTTTTCATAACCATGCAGCATTATAAGGCGTTCATTCTGTTTTTCAAAAACATGAAGGTATGGAATATTATCAAGGACATAGCACATAAAAGCCGGCAGGCGAGATTTATTGATTATTGTAAATGAAATTGTAAGCTTTTCAAAAGAAACTGTACGGATTTCGGCTTCATCACGCTCTACTGTAATATTTTTTGCAAGACTTCTGGCCCAGAGATAACTTATAAGAATAATAAAAAGAATACTTATTGCAGCTACCTGAATAAATTTATAGGGCAGACATAAAAAAGCAAAAAGAGATATATAAAATAATGGTCTTAGAGCTGATGCGGGTTTAATCATATTCAGATTTTACCGTATTAAACATGAGCCTTAAAATCAGGAACAGGAACTGCTTCTATTATCTGACGGATAAGGCTTTCTGCTGTTAATCCACGAATGATTGCATCCCCTTTAAGAATAAGACGTTTTCTGAAAACAGGAAGGGCAAGAAGCTTTACATCCTCCGGAGTAACATAAGTTCGTCCTTTTACAGCAGCAAGACTTTGTGCGGCTTTATACAATGCAATAGAACCACGAGGCGAAATACCTGCAGAAAGATTTTCATCTTTACGGGTTGCTTCAATCAGATTCAAAAGATATTCCATAACTGCTTCGTCAACATGAATATTTACAGCTTCTTCCATGCATTTAAGAATTTCTTCTTTTGAAGTAACTGCCTGAATGTTTTCTACAGGATGAACAAGCGAACGTTGTGCAGTAATAATTTCTATTTCTTCATTTTTATTAGGATAACCTATAGAAAGACACATCATAAAACGGTCTTTTTGAGCTTCCGGTAAAGGAAAGGTTCCTTCAGATTCAACAGGATTTTCTGTTGCAATTACAAAGAATGGTTTTTCAAGTTCATGTTTTTTACCGTCGGCGCTGACCTGACCTTCGGCCATTGCTTCAAGAAGAGCAGATTGTGTACGTGGAGTAGCGCGGTTTAATTCATCAACAAGAACAATGCTTGACATTACAGGCCCAGGACGGAATTCAAACTCGGAGCGGGCCGGGAGCCATACAGAACTTCCGGTTACATCAGAAGGCATTAAATCCGGAGTACACTGAATACGGCTGAATTCCAGTCCGGAAGCTTTTGCAATAGCCTTAGCAAGAACAGTTTTTCCAGTTCCAGGAACATCTTCCAAAAGCACATGTCCGCCTGCAAAAACAGCAGACAGCACCATATCTACAATTTTTTCATCACCTTTGAATACTTTGCCGACAGATTCTTTAATCTTATCGGATACTTCTTTTATCGTTGCCATGGGCACATTCTAGCATAATCAAGTTGAATTTACCATACAGAAAAAGTATTATGTAATTATGACCAAGGATGATATATATTTTTATACACAAACAAAGAAAGAACTCGAATTTAAATTTAATGGGACAACGTATAGTCTTAATTATGACAAAGACGATTCCGGTAAAGAATACATTATCTTTGGTCCATTATATGAAGGAACACGTTACGAATCCTTCGGTGAACTGATGAACAAAGCAAAAGTAGAAAATTATAATTTCAAAGATTTTATTGAAGATTTATAATATACACTTCATAACCACTATAAAACAAATAATTATTTCTCTTTACTTTAATTTTTCTGTTTTTTTTGTTATTATATCCTCATGAACATGGAAGCATTCATCTTGGGCTGCGGGGGAATGATGCCTCTGCCGTATCGTCATCTTACATCTGTACTGTTACGCCGCGAAGGTAATCTTTTTCTTTTTGACTGCGGTGAAGGAACTCAGGTAAGCCTGCGACGATTAAATCTTAAATGGAAAAAAATCGATGCAATTTTTATTTCTCATACACATGCCGACCATGTTACAGGACTTCCAGGCATTCTTATGCTTAGTGCTCAGGTAGATAGAACTGAACCGCTTTATATTTATGGCCCTCCAAAAATCAAAGAATATGTAGAAACAAGCCGCAAAGTTCTTGATATGTATATTAATTATCCAATTGTTGTTCAGGAAATTACCGCTCCGTGCGTAGTTCATTCCGGAAAAGATTTTTATATTAGGGCGTTTCCGCTTGAGCACACAAAGGTTTGTGTAGGTTATACTCTTGAAGAACTAGACAGACCTGGAGAATTTAATCCGGATAAAGCAAGAGAACTTGGTGTTCCAGTCGGACCTCTCTGGTCACAATTACAGCAAGGTTTTGAAGTTAAGGCTGCAAACGGAACAATTGTAAAACCGGAACAGGTGCTTGGCGATAAAAGAAGTGGACGGAAATTCAGCTTTGTTACAGACACGCTTTATAAGACATCAATTGCACAGGAAGTTCGAGGTTCAGACCTTTTAGTTTGCGAAGGAATGTTTGAAAATGAACTTATTGATCAGGCACGAGAAAAAAAGCATATGACAGCAGCTCAGGCGGCCACTATAGCCCGTGATGCAGATGTCAGACGAATGTGTATGATTCATTATAGTCCGCGCTATACTGACAGGGAACTTGAAAAACTGCTTGAACAGGCAAAGGAAATCTGGCCTAAATCAGAGCTTAGCCGCGACAGAATGAATATAGAGATTCCTTATAATGATTAAAGTTGAAAACTTTTCTAAAGTTTATAAGCCTCGTTCAAAAAATGCTTTTTGGGTCAAAAATGTAAATTTTACAGTAGAAAAGGGAAGCATTACAGGTCTTGTAGGTCCAAACGGTTCAGGAAAATCTACTGTAATGAAGGCAATCTGCGGATTTCATTATCCTACCGAAGGTCATATCTTTATTACAGACAACGATACACAAAGTTTTGATATTTCTGCTCAGAATGAAAAAGCCATGGAGCTTTGCGGTTATGTTCCCGAAATATCAAGACTACCGCCAGACATGAAAGTTATTGATTTTTTGATTTATGCTGTAAAGTGTCACAAACTTTCACCAGAAACAGCTAAAATTAGATTAAAAAAACTTTGTAATGATTTCCAATTGTCTGATTTGCTAAACAACTTGATAAAAAATCTATCTAAAGGTCAGCAGCAACGAGTCTCGTTTGTACAGGCACTTATTCACGATCCGCCAAATCTTGTACTGGATGAGCCAATAAACGGCCTTGATCCATCTCAAATTATTGAATTACGAAAATATATAAAAAAACTTAGCGAAACAAAAGCAATTCTTATTTCAACACATATACTGAGCGAAGTAAATAATCTTTGTGCTAATGCCTTTATAATGCATCAGGGACAGCTTTACAAAGTGGAAAATCTTAAAAACATAGAGCAGGAATATCTTAAACTTACTTCTGCGGAGAAATCAAAATGACACTTTTTTCTGCAGTTCTTTTTTCGGTTTTCACTTCCGCAATGTTTTTTATTAAAGGACAATTTTTTTCCGGTTCCGGCACTTCTGATCTTTTAAGTTATTTTTCTGCAGTTCCGTATATCTGCATTATCATTATTCCATGCCTTTGTTATAAACGCTCAATTACAATTTATGATGATTTTATTCCGGTAAGTCGATTAAAGAAGTTATTAAATACGTTTTTCCGAGCCTTTTTACGCTTTTCATTCATAGTATTTATGATGCTTCCTGTCTGTCTGCTTGTGAATCTTTTTGGAAGTGTTGACTGGGGACAGATTTTTACAGGCTTTATATGCCTTCTTTTATATGGTGCATGCTTAATTTCTCTATGCATATTCTTAAATGAGCTTTTGCCAAACAGTATTGCAGCTTTTGCTGTAAGCGCTCTTACTCTGGCTATCTTTAATTCGATTCATCTTGTGCCGCTTTATATGAATACACCAAATTTCATAACAGCAAACTGCAAGCTTCTTAGCTTTGCCTGGCATTTTGACGCCGCTTCTAAAGGTATTTTTGATACAAGAGACATTCTTTGGTTCATTTTATGGACAGTTGTGTTTATTCTTGCTGCATATTTTACTGTAGAATTCCGCAAAGGTCTTAAACTAAACAAAATTCAAAAGCAATTTTTTGCAGGCATTTGTTCAATACTTTTATTTGCATTATTAAACTGCAATAATTATTTTTTGCGTCTTGATTTTTCAAAGAATAAATCATATTCGGTAAGTGCTTACACTAAAACTATTGTCCAGAATCTTGATGATACGTTGAATATTACTTATTATCGTTCAGGTTCTCTTTCAAAGCTTTATCCTCAAATCCGCGATATAACAGATTTTCTTAATTCGTTTTCTGTCCTTGATAAAAAAATAAATTGTACTGTAAAAGATCCTGACAAAGACACAACACTTAAAACAATGCTCGAAAATTATGGAGTTTCAAGCCAGCAGCTACAAAATACTGGTGCAAACTCCACTGAATATATAAATGTTTATTCTGCTATTGTTCTTGAATATATGGGTAATGTTCAGCTTATTCCGTTTATAATGTCTTCACAAACGCTTGAATATGATCTTGATATTCGTCTTAAAACTTTGATTGCACAAAAAAATATTGCAGTAAATCTTGTTGTTGCAAACGGCATGTCACTTGACGAAGATTACAGTTTTATAATTCCTTGGCTTAATTCACAGGGAATACTTGTAAATCCACTTTATATCGAAGATCCTTCTTTTTCACAAACTCTTGAATATACAACAGGTCCTCTTTTTGTAATAGGCGATAGCGAAATCAACATTGAAAACGCAATTGCAATAGAAAATTATATCCTTCAAAACAGAGGAAGTGCCGTTTTTGCCGTTAGTCCTTATAGTGCTTCAATAGAAGATGACTGGAGCATTACTGCAAATAAACGAACAAATCTTGTAGAAATGCTTGAAAACTGGGGAGTTCGTTTTACAGATAAAATTGCTGCAGATATATCATGTGCAAGAATTACAATGTATTCTGATGATGGACAGGAAGATAATCCTTTTGAACAAAGCAGTACAACTACAGAAGTATTAAATTATCCTTTATGGCCAAGTCTTTTACCTCAACAATATTGCAGGCTTGGAATGACACTTTTCTGGCCGGTATGTCTTGAACTTTCACAAAATGCAATGCCGTATCTTGTTACTTCTTCCCAAGGCTATAATTATCAGACAGACAGAGCAAGTCCTTCAAGATTAATTGAAACAAATCCATTTCTTGTTACTGTTGAAAATGCAGCTGAACATGAAAAAGGAACTCAAATAATTGGTGCTCAAATTACTGGCCCGCTTACAGGACTATATAATTATGGTTCCTGTGATGATTCAAATATAATTGTTATTTCAGATCAATATTTTTTAAATACACTTATGACAGGGTATATCGGTGGGGATTTTGGTGATTACAGAAATTTTGAATTCATTTCAAACTGTATCTTAAATCTGAACGGAGAAGATGAGCTTGCTCAGTTACAATCCAAAACAACAAGAGATTCAAGCCTTTATAAAATTAATGAAATAAATCAATTTATATGGCTGATGAGACTCGTTTATGCTGTTTGTTTTATTATAATTCCGCTTATTTATGTAATGATTTTTATACTTTCACTTATCTTACGTAAAAAAAGGAGGGTAAATATAAATGATTAACCCTTCAAAAAAACAATTGATAATTATATATTCTTTTGCAGCTATTCTTGCAGTTCTTTATATTCTTTCTCTTACTGTTTTTTCTAAAACTGTGAAAAGTAAAAAACATATTCAACAGCTCCAGCTTTTACACGAAGCAGATATTTCAAATATTGATATAATCACAATTCAAAACGGTGCAGCTGCAGTTATTCTTACACGAACAGACAATATGTGGCTTATTGTAAATCAAAATGATGTTAATGACAGAATTCCTGCAGATACACAACGCCTTCAAAAGTTTTTTGTGCTTCTTGTTTCAAAGCATAATATGACAAAGGCCGGTAAATCAGATTCGTCAAACGGAAATGCCTATGGGTTAGATTCAGATCAGGCTACTGTAATAACTCTATATAAAAATGGAACTGCTTACGAAAAACTTTCTTTTGGTGCACTTAATTTTTCGCAGACAGAACGATATTTTACTACACAAGAGCTTAAATCTGTTTATCTTGCAGGACAGGAATTTGATGGATTTCTTAATGTTTCAGTTCAAAGCTGGGCAGATCCATATATAATTTCGGAGCAACTTAAAAATGATGTTTTTATGATGGGCGAGCCGCAGGGGATTTCTATACTATATGACAGGAATTCTGATGGGGTCCTTCGACAGGCTCAGGAACCCCAAGACAACGCGGTCCCTGAGCCTGTCGAAGGGTTCGATTTTGAAAAATTATTCGACCTTCGTCATGGCGGATTTGCTGAAAATTTACCAGCAGAACAAGTGTTATCTTTTGTAATCCAGATGGGCGATAAATCTACAATTCAGCTTGATATTTCGCAGATAATTTCTGATGACAATTCGGTAAAATCTTATCTTGTAAAAACAACATTTGATTCAGAACGACTTCAAAAATCAGTTTCTTATACAACACAGATAAGCCAATGGACCTACAGTAAAATAAGCGAAATGATGTTGTAAATAAAATGAATTAAAAAACAATTGAAAATAAGATTTGTTTTTTTATATAAAATACGCAGAGCGATATGAGCAACAGCCGCATTTATAACTGCCGCAATCCCCAAATAAAAATGTGCAAAAGCAAAAACTAAAAGACCGACAGCTTCACAACAACAGATAATTACTTTTTTATTTGAAGTATTTGAATTATTTGAAATTGTAAAAAATTCAAAAATTCTTCGTAACGCATCTGTAAAATAAAATCTATATATAATTTCTTCGTAAAAAGCACTAAAGGCAAAAGTTATAAAACAGCAGAACCATTCAAAACCAGTTACAGGAAGTAAACCAGACATTGATCTGATTCCAGATTTTGTAATTACTTTTATAATCAAAGACGTAAAAAACATCACGGAAAGAACGATCATAGAGGGATAAAAAAATCGCTTTTTTTCTGCCTGAGCATTATTCAGATTTTTGCTTAATAAATAAAGTACAACTGCAAAAGCACAAAGGCCTGCCTGTCTTATTGGAAAACTCCAGTTAAAAAGAGCAGTGGCATCTGTAACAGGAGCATTAAAAAACGGAGGTATTATCAAAAAAATTAAAATTAGCGAAAAAATAATTATTTCATATATTATTGACTTCTGTTTCATTTTTGATGTTTTTTTCTTTATATTGTGTTATAATAGTTATTATATAATAAAGAGGGATTTGTGTACATTTTAATAGGAATATTAATTGCTTTAGGAATTCTCCTGTTGCTTGCCGGTTTATATTCAGTATTCAAGCAAAAAATCGAATTTTATATAACAGGCTTTGATTCAAAATTTTCGTTATCAGACTTAAATCTTTTATGGAGTGTTGCAGAAATATGCGAGCTTGATTATCCAAAAGCTTTGTTCTGGTCACTTCCATCGCTTACAAAATGCATGACTCATATTACGTCACAGGCTGCAATGAATGGAACAGAAAATGATCCTAAAACTCAAGCCTTGATTACAAAATTGTTTAATTATCGAACAAAGCTCCAGAACGAAACTGATGATAAAAAAGGTCTTGATTCAACAATGTATCTTGACCGAGATCAAAAGCTTCGTATCATTCTTCCAGGAAAAGGCGTTTTTTCTTCGAAAATTCTAAACAATGGAAAAGAAATAATAATTTCAGTTCCACGTCAAAAAGATATGATCCCGCTTACAGCCGAACAATGGGTAGGAAAAGCAATAAGTGTATATTTATGGCGCAAAGGTGATGCCCGCTATGTTTTTGATACAATTGTAACAAGCCATGGCCTTTTTATTGGAGAATCTTCAATTTCTATAAGACATTCTTCAAATCTCATAAGAACACAAAAACGAAAAGCTGTCCGTGCAAAGTGTGAAATTAAAGCAAACCTTTATATCATAAAAACAGAAGAAATCGATTATAATGCTGTTGAAACACAAAATGGTTATAAATGTCTCATTGAAGATATTTCAGAAGCTGGTGCCTTAATTCGAATTGGAGGAAAGGGCGTTTCTAACGTTCAGATAAAGCTTCAGTTTAATATTCAAAGCATGCTTATAATTATGTTTGGTGTTGTACGTACTGTTGAATTTAACGAAGCTTCAAATCAATCACTGCTTCATTTTGAATGTGTTCATCTTGAACCTGCTATGAAAAATGAAGTTTTAAGCTTTGTTTATAATATGCTTCCGGAACGAGAACGAGAAGTTTACGAAGCTCTTAAGCTTACAGATACAGATGAAGTAGAAGCAGGTGATCAGGCACTTGCAGAAGCAGCAGAAGCCGCTGGCGCAACAGAATCTTCTGTACCTTTACAAAATGCTTCAGAATCTGTTACAAATATGAATAATATTGATTTAAATAATAGTAATATCGGAAACGATGAACAAAAAGCTAATAATCAGCCGATTCAGCCGGATGCTGCTGCAGTTATTGCAGACATAGATGCCGCTGCTTCTGCGATTATTAAAGATGAATAGAAAGGTAAAATATGAAGAAACTTATAAGATTGTTTTTAGTCAGTATAGTTCTCCTCAGCAGTGTTTACGGTCAGGAATATAAAAAACAGTTTATTAAAGGAAATATCTCCGACAAAACTGCTGCTGTAAGGGAAGCCTCTGGACAGGAAGGCATTTGGCTTTCGCAAAAAGCAATTGAATTTGTTTTAGAAAATAACAGCATAATCGGTACAGACAGAGATATGGATGGTCTTGCAGTTGCAGCAGTTCTTTCTTTGCCTAATGATTATGTTGCTGGTCTGTCAGAAATTGACAAAAATGCCATAATGGACAAATTTATCGCTCTTTTTGATGAATTTTCACGCAGTAATACAGTTCAGATTGCAGTTCAATCAAAGGTCCTGTCTTTAAAAGATATACTCAATACACAACCTTTTACTGATGTTCTGAATAAATTCCTGCAGAGTCCAATGGTAACTACATCTGATTCAAGTCTTTTGAAATCAGTAATTAATTCCCTTGGCTTTATTGGTAACAACATCTCTTTTTCTATTCTTTATAATGATTTAAATGACAAACGATACGCTGCATATTCTTCAGATATAGAAAATACAATTACAAAGCTTATTCCTGTTTCTATGAATGAAGTGTTGCAGATTGTAGTAAGTAAGGATGCTGCAAACACTCAGAGAATATTTAATCTTGTAACAAAAGCAACTAATATAAGCACTAATAATCTTTGTGAGATTGCAGAAAATGTTCTTATAGAAGCTCCTTTAACCTCTCTTCAATTTGAAGCCCTTTCAATTCTTAATGCTCACAAATGGACAAGAGCCTCAAACAGTGTTCTTGCTTTCTTTGCAGATTCGCAAAAGAATTTCCAGAATGGACTTATTACAGAAGAACAGTTTGTCGAACTTATTAATTCTCTTGTAAATCTTTCACCATTAGATGCTGTAACGCCGCTTATAAAGTACTTGGGTGAATTGAATTCTCAGCTTGAATACACAAATTCTGTTTCACAGAATGTTGTACTTGCTGTAATCAATTCTTTAGGTGCTATAGGCGATAAGTCGGCATTTGATGCATTGCTTTCGGTTACATATCTTAACTATCCGGAACCTGTATTGTCTGCGGCTCGTCAGGCACTTGCAGGCTTAAGATGGTAAAGAGGTATTCGAATAGTTCAGTTTTTATAGCAGCATTTATCTGTATAATTCTTTTTTATTCTGGTCTCATTAAAGTTAGTGATAGAAATAGTTTTTATTCTTTGATTTCAGTTTCAACTATTAACAAACTTCAGGGACAGCTTGTTTCATCTCCAATGAAAACTTCAGATGGTAAGTATTATTCTGCAAAAATCAGAGCTTCTGCTGCAGGTTCTGATGATGGAAAAAAAGCTTCTGCCAGAGGCGATGTTCTTGTTTATGTTCCAGCTACATTAATAGAAGCTCTTTTTCCCGGTAAACTTTATTCTGCCGCAATTAAACAGGGTAGTGGAAAAGGTCATCTTTGGGAGGCTGGAGGTTTATATTCAGTGAACGGAAGATTTTCTAAGGATGGAACTAAATTCTACATTACTAAATGTTCGTGGTCTGATTTTCCCAAAACAATATATGGACGATTAGATTATTTCAGGGCTTTATGCCGACTTCAATTTAAAAGACTGATGTTTTCATGGGGAGTTGCCGGCGGACTATTACTTGCTTTATTATGTGGAGCAAAAGAATATACTTCAAACGAAATTGCTGGAAACTTTAGAAATGCGGGATTGTCACATATTCTGGCATTATCAGGAATGCATTTATCTATGTTTTCTGGAATTGCAATGTTTTTTGGTAAACGTATTGGAAGAAAAAAACTTTCTTTTATTATCAGAATTATTGCGCTTATTATTTTTGTATGGTTTGCAGGATTATCGCCATCATTATTAAGGGCATTTATTTGCAGTATGCTTATGATTATTGCTTCACTTGCAAATGTTAAAAAGCCAGATATGCTCATAATTCTTGCTTTTAGTTTTTTATGTCAGACAATTATTTCTCCTACAGATATTTATAGTGCAGGCTTCATTCTTTCTTATTCTGCACTTGCAGGAATTTTATTGTTTAATAGATTTTTCCAGATGATTTATGTAAGATTTCTGCCAAAATTTTTTGCTTTATCTTTTGCTTCTTCTTCAGGAGCTCAATTATTTACTGCACCAGTTTCTTTAGGCATGTTTGGAACTTTTGCACCTATAGGAGTAATTGCAACTGCTGCCGTTTCACCTTTTGTTACAATTTTTATTTATTCAGGTCTTCTGCTTATAGTCTTAAGTCTAATTTTTCCCTGGCTTTCTGTACCTAGTGGAATTTTTATTAATTTACAGTATACTATTATTAATTTTATTGTTGCTTTTTTTGCAAAAGCACCCGTCTGGAGAATAAATTGATTAATCAACATCCCGACTATAATTCGCCGGCTGAACTTAAAAAAATACTCGATGATAATGGCTTTTCGATGCAAAAAAAATTCGGGCAGAATTTTCTTATTAATCAGGCTGCAAGAGAAAAGCTTATTGATGCGCTGGAAGTAGAAAAAGGAACTACAGTATGGGAAGTTGGGCCTGGTCTTGGAGCAATGACAAGTGGGATTCTTGAAAAAGGAGCAGATCTTACAGTTTTTGAAATTGACAGAGGTTTTGCAAATCTTATTTCAGGATTTTTCGAAAATTATGCAAAAAACGGACAATTTAAACTTATAGAAGGCGATGTTCTTAAAACCTGGTATAATCAAACAGAAAAAGGTACTGTTATTCCACAACGTTTTTTTGGTAATCTTCCGTATAATATTGCAGCAACTATTATTGCAGATACAATTGAACGAGGCATCCGCTTTGACAGATGTGTTTTTACAGTTCAAAAAGAAGTTGCAGTAAGAATGGCAGCAAAGCCTGGCAGTGAAGATTATTCTTCTCTTTCTGTTTTATGTAATTGGGCTTATGACGTAAAGCCTTTAATGGATTTAGCAGGAGCCAGCTTCTGGCCACGTCCAAATGTTGATTCCAGAGCTGTTGTTTTTACAAAAAAAGATGATTTTCCACGTTGTCAAAATCCAGCATTATTTGTAAAAATGCAGCGGGCTTTATTCAATTCAAGACGAAAAACTGTAAGAAATAATCTTCAGGGATATCTTAGCAGCAGCGAAAAAGCAATTGCATTTCTTGAAAAAGCTGGAATTGATCCTATGCTTAGGGCAGAAGTTCTTACGATTGAACAGATGCTTACGCTTTGCAATGTAATAAACGAAGGAAATAAATAATTATGAGCCAGCAAGTTGATGTAAAAAGAAATCTCGAAACAATAAAAAATAAAATAAATGATGCAGAAATAAAATCGGGAAGGGCTCCTGGTTCTGTAAAACTTATGGCTGTAAGTAAATTTCATCCTGCAGAAGCTGTCACAGAAGCCATAAATGCCGGCCAGTTTCTTTTTGGGGAAAACCGTGTTCAGGAAGCATATTCAAAATTTCCTTCAATTATTCAGACTAATCCCGAAACAGAACTTCATATGATAGGGCAGTTGCAGACAAATAAAGTTCGTCACGCCGTAGAAATTTCATCCTGTATTGAATCAGTAGACAGAATTGAGTTGATTTCAGAAATTGAAAAACAATGTTCTAAAATAAATAAAAAAATTAAAATCCTCTTTGAATATCACACCGGTGAAGAATCAAAATCTGGTTTCACAACCAAAGATGAGTTGTATAAGGCACTTGAAGCATTAAAAAATGGAAGTTTTCCTCATGTAATTCCAGCCGGATTTATGACAATGGCTCCTTTTACAGATAACGAAGCACTTGTAAGAAAATCCTTTATTACATTAAGGGAACTTGCAGAAACTATAAAATCAGAATATCCTATGTTTGAATTAAATGAGCTTTCTATGGGAATGTCAGGAGATTTTGAACTTGCAATAGAAGAAGGCTCTACGCTTGTAAGAATTGGAACTGCAATTTTTGGGGAGCGTGTCTACTAAGGTTTACAAAATGAGAAAGATTATTAGGTTTTGTTTTATTTTATTTTTCCTCTTTTGTTTTGGAACTTCTGCGTTTTGTCAAACCACAAATAATACAAACACAACTCCAGCGCCTTTGGAAGAAGATGAAATACCACAAGGACTTAAAGATTTCCGACGTTTTGAAATAATTACACTTGGCTCTATGCCGTTTGTTACACTTGATGCCGCCATAGTTTATAATGGTTATAAATATGCAGCAGGTAAATCCGATAAATTTAATCCGCTAGCAACTGCTGACTATAATCCTGATGAAATGAAAACTATCATAATTACATCACTTTGTGTAAGTACAGGAATTGGCATTACAGATTATATAATCAGATTGATAAAACGAAAATCAACACAGAAAAAACAAAAGCTTAAAAATACAGGAATAAGTATTGAAGAAAATCCTGATGCTATAAAAATTCCGCTTCCTGCAAATAATGATGAAAAATCTCAGCAGACAGAACAATCAGAGGAAAATAAATAATGCCATACTTTTCTACAAAAGTACCTTCCGAATACTCTGCGAATGAACGTTTAGATAAATATATAGCAACATTACCAAATGGAATGAATCGCTCAAAACTTAAAAGCGGTGTCACAGAAATCCTTGTAAACGGTAAAAAAAGCAAGCTTTCTCAAAAAATAAAAGCAAATGATGTAATAGATATTGAATGGGAAGATAATATTCCACAAAATATAGATCCCGAAGATATTCCCCTTGATATAATCTACGAAGATGAAAATGTTACAGTTATAAATAAAGCTCAGGGAATGGTAACTCATCCTGCCTGTGGAAACTGGAACGGAACACTTGTAAATGCATTGCTTTTTCACTGGGGAAAAGAAAGCATAGAGCAACTTAAAGAAGGCTCTGATTCCGAAATACTTCAACGACGCCGACCAGGAATTGTACATCGTCTTGATAAAGAAACATCTGGAATTATCATAACTGCAAGAAACAGAGAAACAGAAGAATGGCTTGGAAATCAATTTAAAGGACGAAAGCTCCGAAAAGAATATATTCTTATTGTAAAGGGACGTCCTCCAGAACCGGCAGGAGATATCCGCACACAGATTATTCGTGATCCAAAAGATCGAAAACGATTTAAAGCTGTTACCGACACAGACGAAGGCAAATTTGCAAGAACAATTTATCATTGTATTTCAAGTTATGGAAATTATACACTCGTTCGTGTACGAATCAAAACAGGAAGAACACATCAGATTCGTGTTCACATGAAATATCTTGGTTGCCCGATTGTAGGAGATCCCGTTTATAACAAAACTGACCCTAATTTTCCCGATGCAACACTTATGCTTCATTCAAAACTGCTTGAAATCTGTCTGCCTGATCAGACAGAACCTGTAAAATTTATTACAAAAACTCCTGAACGTTTTATAAAAATGCAGAAAAAGCTTAAAAAGCAATATAATAAAAAAACATTATGAACAGTATGAACAGACAGATAGAAGTCATTAAAGCACCTGATGAATTAAAACCGTTCGCAATTATTTATAAACCCTGGGAACTTCCATCTGCTCCGCTTACCGTTGATGATAAAGATAATGCATTTTGTCAGGCTGCAGAAATGTTTCCACAACTTTTGCAGGTAAAGGGACGTAAGGAAATTGAACATGGGCTTTTACACCGACTTGATACAGCAACTTCTGGTCTTTTGATAATTGCCGCTACTCAGGAATGTTATGATTTTTTAATGACGGAACAACGTGAGGGTAGAATAATCAAAACATATTTTGCCGAATGTAATATTTCAATACTTAATGAAAAATCCGTGTTCCCTGAGCATGTCGAAGGGCTCTCTTCAACAATTTCTACTTACTTTAGACCTTATGGCCCTGGACGCAAAGAAGTTCGTCCTGTACCAATTGATTCTAACAAAACAGCCCTTAATAAAGTTGAAAAAAAAGTCTTATATACAACTCATATTACAATTGAATCGATTGATAAAACAAAAAATACAGCCTTAGTTGAATGCAAGATTTCAAATGGATATCGTCATCAGGTTAGAAGTCATCTTGCATTTTGTGGATTGCCGGTTGTTAATGATGTTGTTTATAATCAGGAAGTAAAAAATAAAAAAAGCACAGAACAAATGCATTTCTGTGCCTGTAAAATTCAATTTGAGTACCCGAGAGGAGACTTGAACTCCTATGACCGTAAGGACACTTGGACCTGAACCAAGCGCGTCTACCAATTCCGCCACCCGGGCAAAAAAATAATAAAATAAATATATCAAAAATGGTGAATATAGTCAAATACCGGCTACTCACGTGAAAAATGCCGTAAGTCTGCGCGCTTCGCGGCTATTATGATGCAGCCTTACGGCATTTTTCACTCCGTAGCCTTTATTTTTTTATTATTATTTTATTATTTTTTTTCCTTTTTCCGTTATAAACAACCATAAAGGCCAATTATGCATATAATTAAAACAGCAATAACTACTATATATATCCATATTGGAAGGCTGCCGTCTGTTGCTTTTGTTGATTTTCTTGATTTGGAGAGGCCTAAAAGTCCACGGGTGCCGTGAACAGCATATCCGCATGCAGGACAACCATGTGTAAATTCTTCGGTACGTCCTGATTTTCCGCAGTTAGGGCAGCGTACAGATGCAAAGAATTTGCCACAATACTGGCAAACCTTGTCGTTCTGTCTTACTTCATTACCACAGAATTCGCAGAAAAACTTAGCTTTTCTTTTATTGAACTTAATTCTCTTCATAAATTTCTGATATTTCAACAATTACAAAGGTGTTTGATGGAACAATATTTACAATATCTGTAATCTTTACAGAACACATTCTTGTAACTTTGCTGTCGAAGAAAGTAAATCTATCAATAAGAGTTCCACAAGAAATAGTGTCTATATCTTTTGCATCATAAAATTTACATGATAGAGTAGAGCCGTTGTAATCAAAGAATGTTCCAGCAATAAATTTACATGAAACAGGATTTGTAAACATAAAATGGCCTGTGTTTGTAATGACATTATTATCTGGTCCTTCGACAGGCTCAGGAACCACATTTTTTACTTCAGGAACCACATTTTTTACTTCAGGAACCATCGCTGCATCTTCAGGAACTACAGAAGAAACTTCGGGAACAACTTCATCATTGACTTTATCCAGTGATGCAACATCTGGAACAACAGCATCAGAAAAACTTACATCACTTTGAGGAACAACAGTTTCAATTTCCTGTGCTTTTGGCGGCATTATTTCATTAAAGCTTTCAAGTGTTTCAAAATAACCTGTAATTCCAAGAATTTGTGCTTTTTCTCTATCTTCGTCGGAAATAGGATTAGGTTCGTAAAGATAAATCTTAACATCTTCACCGCCAATTCCGCTTTTTACAAATTGAACAAGAGTCTTCCAATGACGAGGATATTCCGAAGAACTTACAACAATACAATCAGGACGGATTTCTTCGATATTATCAAGAGCTTTTAATAACCACTTATAAATAATCGTGTCATAACCCGCAGCAACAAGAGTTTGATTCAGACTGGTATATACATTCTCATCTTCAGAAATTATCAGCGCTTTCATTAAAACCGCCTATAAGATTTATTCAGTACCAAGATTAACTACAGTGTAATCATAAATTGTCCAGATTCCTTCACGCTGGCGAACTTTATATGTATAACGTTTCTTTTCGCTAAAGTTAGGATATTTGAACCATTCAATAACAGTTACAGAACCTTCAGTAGGAGAATAGGTTGTCTTTTCAATCTGAAAGCGTTCTGGAACAGCAATAATATCATTTTCAATTCTTGACTGCATTAAATCAGCTTTAAAAGTTTCAAGCATTCTTTCACGTTCCTGGGCAGAAACTGTAACATATTTTTTACTTAAAGCTGAATTACGTTTAAGAAGAGCTTCTACATCCATATACAAAAAGTACTGATCCCAAAGTGATTTTTGTCTTGCAATAATTGTTTGTTCTACAACCTTGTCCGGACCAATGCTTTCTGGTTTGAGGATTTCTGCAGTAGAATCTTTTACAGGAACATAAACAGAAGAAGCTGCTGATGAAGAAGGTCTTATTTCCAAAGTAAGTCTGTTAGATTCAAGTTTAAGATATTTTGATTTATATAATTCAGGATAGAAGGCCAATTCAAGATAATAAACGGATGGTTCATCAACCTTTATATAATCTTTTACGTTTTCAATGAACGAATATTCTTCGCCACCTTCCAAAGTAATTTCGCGGAAATAAACAGTTCTGTTTGTAGTACGCTTTTCAATCAAGGAATCGGTTTGTTCGAGCTGATTGTTTTTTACGGTGTAAGCATAAAAATCAAGGCTGAACGCTCTGTCATCGGCAAGCTTAAAACGAAGCGTATCAGTTCCGTTGTTCTTGATTGTAACATGAACATCAATCGGATTTTCATCATTCATTCCAGGATAATAGATTGACCTGTTATAGTATTTGATTGAAACCGAAGCATCAGAAAAGTCCTGTGTTTTATTTTCCTGGGCAAAAAATGACTGTCCAAAAAAACAAAGAACTGATATAATAAGTGTAAGTTTACGGATTTTCAAAGTAAAACTCCTATAAATTGTTTCTTATATATATTGTCGGTATTTTTAAATGAAATCATTATATTCTTCTATTAATAAATTTTTACACAACTGGCAGGATTTTTCAGATGCCGTAAATAAAATCACTGATGATAATTCTGAATTTCCAATTGAAATTGAAGGTATTCAAGGCTGTCTTTTTTCATATTTTCTTTCGGAACTTTCATCAAATGCAAGAGTAAAAACTTTACAATCAATTCAATACAGCAACACAAGCAAAAAAAGCGTGACGTATCAGACATTTTCGCAGGACATGGTTATTGTTGTTCCAGGCGAATACGAATTGAATAATATTATTACTGATATAAACGCACTTTTTCCTGATGCCCAGGTTTTTGCTTTTCCTGGTTGGGGTGTAATTCCTTACAGACCTGCAGCAAGAGGTTCAGTTGTTTTTGGGCAAAGAGCAGGTTTTCTTGCGAAGCTTTTGGAACGTACAACCTTTACTTCGAATGCGACGCCAAGAATCTTTTTGCTTACGCAACGTTCATTTATAAGTCCATTACCACCACCAGATTATACATGTTCTTTTACTTTTTCACTCAAAAAAAATGATTCGCTTGATACTGTAAAAATTGCTCAAAAACTTATTTCTCTTGGATATACAAGAGTTTCTCGTGTAAATGTCAGAGGTGAATTCAGTTTACGTGGTGAAGTTCTTGATATATTTTTACCGCTTGAACAAAATCCTGTACGTATAGTTTTTGATTTTGATGAAATTGAATCAATTAAAGATTTTGAAGCAGATTCACAGATAACGCTTGGTGCAAGAGATAAAATTACTATTTATCCGATGAAAGAAGTTTTATGGACTGATGAACTTGTTGAAAAGCTTAGACAAAAGCTTACGGAATATCAGGATACAGCTCTGGCACCAGATTTGGCATCAGATTATCAATTAAAATCAGGCAGCAAAATACATCTTCCGTTTACAGAGCATGCCAAAGACTATCTTGAAATGATGCTCGATGAATTAAGCGTTAAAAAAGAAACAGAAGGCGAGGAGCTTTATTACAGTCTTTTATGGGATAAAGAATATACAATTCTTGATTATCTTACGCCAGACACTTTCGTTTTATTTTATGATTATGACAGATTATTAAATGCAGAACTTGCAATTAACCGCGAACAAACTGCTATGTACAGAAAAACACGCGAAACAACGCCCGTTCTGCCACCGGATATGATTACATTAGACTTCAAAAACACAGTAGAAAAAGTCTTAATGTGTCTACTTTTTCGTACTATTTCTGATGATAATGAACAATCTAAACCAAGATTAACACTAGAAGTAGAGCCGGCAAGAAGCTTTTTTGGTAATTTAAACTATTTGAAAGAAGAATTAACAAACCTTCAGAACGACGGCTGGAATATTACAATTTTTACAGATAATGATAATCAGCAGCTTCGTATACACGAGATTTTCAAGGACTGGACAGATATAGAGCCTGATGGTACAAGAATGCCTGTACAACTTATTCCAAAAGCTATTTCGGCAGGCTTTAGCATTTCAAAAATTAAGCTGCTTGTTATTCAGGAAAACGAGATTTTTGGTCGTAGAAAGTATGTTGCTAAATCTGTAAACAAAGCAAAATCAAAAGCAATAGACACGTTTGTTGAACTTAATCCTGGCGATTATATTGTTCATGTAAACTGGGGAATCGGGCTTTTCCATGGAATTGAACGTGTAAAATCACTTGGAAATGAACGCGATTATATAAAGCTTGAATACGCAGATGAAGAGTTTGCATTTGTTCCGATTGAGCAGGTAAATCTTGTTCAGCGATACATCGGTAACGAAGGTGAAAGACCACGCTTAGACAGAATTGGAAGCAAATCTTGGGAAGCTCGCAAAAGCCGTGTTCAAAAAGCTGTTGAAGATCTTGCACAAAAACTTATAGATTTATATTCAAGAAGAAAGGCTAGTGTGGGTTACGCATTTCCAAAAGAAAAGGAGTGGCAGTCTGCATTTGAAGCAGCGTTTCCTTATGAAGACACGCCTGATCAAATCACTGTAACAGAAGAAGTAAAAGCCGATATGGAAAAGCCGATACCAATGGACAGATTAATCTGTGGTGATGTAGGGTATGGTAAAACAGAAATTGCCATGCGCGCTGCATTTAAGGCTGTTATGGGCGGGAAACAGGTTGCATTCCTGGCTCCAACAACAATTCTTGCTGAACAGCATTATGAAACTCTTATAGAACGATTTAAAAACTTTCCTGTAAAAATTGCAAGATTAAGCCGTTTTGTTGCAGCGGCAGAACAGAAAAAAATTCTTTCGCGACTCGAAAAAGGTGAGCTTGATATCCTTGTAGGAACCCATCGAATTATTCAAAAGGATGTTAATTTTAAAAATCTTGGACTGATGATTATTGATGAAGAACAGCGCTTTGGTGTAAAAGATAAGGAACGCCTTAAGGAAATGAAAAACAATGTTGACTGTCTTACAATGTCTGCAACACCAATTCCACGAACACTTCATATGAGTCTTTTGAAAATTCGTGATATGAGCCTTTTGACAACACCTCCACAGAATAGACAGGCAATTGAAACCGTTATTGATGAATTTAGCGATGCAAGAATTGCAGCAGCAATAAGACAGGAAATGGATCGCGGCGGACAGATATTCTTTCTTCATAATCGTGTTGAATCTTTACTCGAAGTTCGTCAGCATATCGAAAAAATTGTTCCTGAATGTCTTGTAGATGTTGCTCACGGTCAAATGACCAGCCAGGAGCTTGATGATATTTTCCATCGCTTTAAGATGGGCGGTTTTCATGTTTTAATTGCAACTACAATCATAGAAAACGGTATTGATATTCCAAACGTAAATACAATTATTATTGATCGTGCAGATATGTATGGAGTTTCCCAGCTGTATCAATTACGTGGACGTGTTGGACGAAGCGACAGAAAAGCTTATGCATATTTACTTTATCCAAAAGATAAAGCCTTGAGCGAAGTTGCAATGAAACGTCTTCAAGTTATAAGTGATTTTACAGAACTTGGAAGCGGTTTTAAGATTGCAATGAAAGATATGGAAATAAGAGGCGCGGGGAATCTTCTAGGAAAAGACCAGTCTGGTGATGTATATGCTGTTGGTTTTGATATGTATATGCGTCTGCTTAATGAAGCCGTTAATCGTCTTACAGCTCAAAAGGATTATAAAGTCGAAAGTGAAGTTCTTATGGAGCTTGAGTATACCGGTTATATTCCAGACACATATGTAACTGTTCCTCAAATCAAAATGGAAATCTATAAAAAGATTGCGTCTATTACTACAAATACAGAATTTGAAGCAGTTATTACCGAGCTTTCTGACAGGTTTGGTCCAATCCCTGATGAAGTTTCCAGTTTACTGGCTTTGGCAGAAATCCGCATAATTTGTAAAAAACTTTCGATAACTTCTATACGTGAAAAACAGGGAGAAGTAAAAGTAGAATTTGGAAGCGTTGCAGATTTTAGTATTGATAAGTTTATGAAGCTTCTTAAAGATAATCCTGGAACTATACGTCTTAATCCGGCAATGCCTAATGTTATGTTTATAAAGCTTGGTAAGATTGGTCTAAAGGAAAAGTCTGAATTTATACGCGAAAAATTAAGCCAGCTTGCTTAGCCGTTTTGTTTTATATACAGTTTTAAGTTTGTTTTAATATTATATTACTTCTTATAACGTATATTCTGTCGACCTATAACTATATTTAAATAAGATGATCATTTTTTATCCCCCTCTTTAAGTAGTGTGTATCAGTTGGGTTTATAATTTATCCAAGCGCAACATCAAGAATCATCATAAGAACAAAACCAATCATAAATGCAATTGTCCCCATATTTGAATGTTCTCCTTCTGCCATTTCGGGAATAAGTTCTTCTACAACAACATAAAGCATTGCACCTGCAGCAAAGCTTAAGAAATACGGAAGAATTGATGAAATCTGACTTGCAAGAAGAATCGTTAAAAATCCTGCTACAGGTTCTACAATACCAGATAAAATTCCATACCAGCAGGCTTTTCCTTTGGACAATCCCTTTGAATGTAACGGCATTGATATAATAGCACCTTCAGGAAAATTTTGAATTGCAATACCCAAAGCAAGTGTCAAAGCTCCTGCTTCTGTTATCATTGCAGAACCAGAAGCCCAGCCTGCATAAAGAATCCCTACAGCCATTCCTTCCGGAATATTATGTAAAGTAACAGCAAGCACCATCATAGTGGTTTTCTGAAGATTTGTTTTTGGACCTTCCTGACTTTCGTCTATATGCATATGAGGAATGACTTTATCAAGGATAAGAAGAAAAATCATTCCTACACAAAAGCCTACGGCCGCAGGTATAAAAGCAAGTTTGCCGCGGTCACCGACCATTTCCATTGAAGGAATTAAAAGGCTCCATACAGAGGCGGCAACCATAACACCTGCAGCAAAACCAGAAAGTACATTTTGAAGTTTTATATCCAGCTCTTTTTTCATAAAGAAAACAAGAGCCGAACCAAGTGAAGTTCCCAAAAAAGGAATTAAAAGACCTTTTGCTATAATCCAGTTCATACCTTATTTTACTCCACTATCCCCTACTCTTCAACTTTAATTTTTTTAAAAGCTGTATTTTGCATTTATATAAATCGTGCTTAAATCTTTGTAGGCTCCGTAGGTTCCATCATTTTCTGGACCTGGAAGCAAAATATATGCACCACCTGCAATACTTATTTGATCTGAAATACTATATGTAATTGCAGGATTTATAAGACTATCAAAATCATTAAAATTCATGAGTCCGCTTATGCTTACTTCCAGAGTTTCATTTACAAAAGATTTTGAAAGGCTTAAAGTTGTTCCGTGTGTATAAGCTTTCTGTCGCTCTGTATTTTCAAGATTTCCAAAAACATAATCACAAAAGTATTGAGCAGTAATTGTCCAGCCGGAAGGCATCCAGTCTAAACCGATAAGTGCATTTAATTGATTTAATTTTTGTGTTGTTTCGGCTTTTCCTGTCATGTTTTCCTGAATAATTTTCTGAGCTGTTTTTTGAAAATGTTTTTTTGGGAAAAAAGCAGCTTCTGAACGAATTACTGTTGGACCAAGAGGAATTGCAGTGTCAATTCCAACCATTGTCATATTTTTATAATTTCCACTTACATTTACAACTGTAGGATTACTTATATTAATTTTATAATCAATAAACGGTGTATCATCCCATCCATAAAAACCATACAAAGAAAAATCAAGTGCAGAAAAATATCCCGAAAGCTTTAATCCATATTCTCCATTCCATATTGACGTTTCTGGTTTTTCTAGAGAACTTAATACACTTAGTTGATTTGATTGTAATTTCATTGGTGTAAAAAAAGGTATCCAATATGTATCAGCTGTAAACTGATTTCCTGTAAATGAAAATCTGATAGCATCTACAGCAAGTTTTGAATCATCACTAATCATTGCTGAAAAGCTTGACATATCACTTGGACAGATTACATTTGTAATATCTACTCCATCTGCTTTTCCCCAGGCAACCTTTTGACGTCCTATACGCAAGCCCCAGTTTGATTCAGAATAATCAATCCAAAGCTCTGATAGAGAAAAATTAATTTGATTTGTCAGGGCATCATAATTAATTGAACCTTGTGCAAAAGCAGAACTGTTTCCATACCATGTATCTACCTTGCCGGTAAAATTAGTGTTACCTAATGAAAAATCATTTGCCGTTTTATCATCTGTCCAAGGAGTAAAAACACCCCATTTTGTAACTATATCACCGGAAAAAGATACGCCTTCAGAGAATAGATATGTACAAGATATAATAAGTATTAAACTAAAAAAGAATTTTTTCATATACGATTCCTTTTTTATTAGGTTCCAGGTGTTAGGTTTTAGGTTCCAGGGGTTTTAGAGGCGAAGCCCTTAGGTAAAGGGGTAAGACGCAACGAAGCACCTGGCACCTAAAACCTATTTAATTCTTCCCTTCTCCAGGGCTGCAACAGTAAACATTGAATCGTCAATATCTTCATCATCGTATTTGATATTTTTTGTTTCAATAAGAGACCATGTTCCTGTCTGAACATTTTCCATTTTCATTTTCTGAGCAGTTGTAAAGCCTTTAATTGTTGTAAAATCTGTACAGGTAAGAACACGATGCAGTGTATCCTGTCGATCGTAGAATTCACACTTGCGGAGAATGTAATCTGACTTACCAATATAACTTATATAACGTGGATCTTTTTCTGTGTGAGCTTTGCTTATACATTCAACTTTATAGCAGGCAACACCGTCTATAGTTTCTTCACCAAGAAGATTATAGTCATATTTGTTAATACTGCGATTGCCCATAT
Organism: Treponema sp.; assembly: GCA_017963165.1. The sequence goes on along the minus strand of JAGCTZ010000224.1, from coordinate 7,768 downwards.
CCTGATAAGTAAAGTCTGTTCCCATAAAACTTCCTTCACTTTCAGATCCGCTTGAAGCAATGCGTCTAGTCTTTTTCATTGCAGGCATGTAAAGCCAGTTGTCGGAATCTTTGTCTTCCTCGTCGTAATCAAACATAAGGTAACCTGTTCCAGCAACATCTTTTGGAGTTGTAAAAACGATTACGCTTTTTTCTACATCTCCATAATCCTTGCTCATCATAATTACTTCACGGATTCGGTCAGAACCTTTCTTTGAATGAATTGTGAGAGTTGCAGTTGAAGAAGAAGTTTTAGGCTCCGCAACTTCATCTGCTTTTTTCATGATGTCGTAGCCTGACTGGGCATTTAATGTTGTGGTGAGCATTAATGCTAAAGTAAAAATAATTGCTTTTTTCATAATATATATCTCCTTATAATGAGCTAATAGCTTTTAGCTAATAGCTATTAGCTTCTTTTCCAAACGGTTTAGTTATAAACAACAGTACCGGTGTCAACGTATAGTCTGCAACCAAAGCGCTGCCAAGACCTACTATTGAAAGCCAGCCGATGTTTACCAGAACAGTCATTGTGCTTGTGAGGAAGATTGCGAACATTGCGCACAAAATGATTGTTGTCATAATCATTGTTTTTCCAATTTCGCGGTACGAATTTTCTATGGCACTGCGATAATTTCCTGTAAGTTCAAAATGATACTTTATGTGATTTGTAAAATGGATTGTGTCGTCTACAGCAATACCAAGAATCATCGGCATAATCATTGCTGTAATCATATCAAGGTTTACACCTGCATAACCCATAATTCCTCCGATTATTGCAATTGGTGCAACGTTAGGTATCATTGCAATAAAACCAGTGCGGAAAGATGTGAATGCCAGAATAAGCAGTATAAGAATTACAATAAGCGAAGTTCCAATTGAACGTAGAGAACCACGAACAAGCTTTCCGTTCATCTGTGCATATTGAACAACCTCACCTACTACACCAGCATTTGATGCATCAGGGAAAAGCTCTGCACACCATTTTTTTACTTCTTCAAGATTGCGGACAATTTCTTCACCATCATAACCATTAAGTTCGATGTGGAGGTAGCCGGCTTTAAAGTTTTCGCTTACATAATTGTAAAGGTCACTTCCACCGGAGATTTCGTAGAGGAACATCTCCTGACTTACAAGATCCTGATCATCGGGAATTACATAAGCATCTGGATCGTCGCCGTTGAGAGTACGGTTCATTTCCTTAATAACTTTTGTTACAGAAGAAACACGAGGCTTTCCGTTAGAAACTTTTGTTGAACCTAATGTTCCAATGCGAGCTGCAAGCTCATCCATGTTTTTAAGAACTTCTGGATTTTTAAGAGAATCTTCTTCCTGGTATTCAACAAGAACTTCATAGCTGTATTGGCTTCCAAGCTGACTGCGTGTAATTTCCATAAGGCGGTGAATATAAGGAGTACGTTCACCCATCATATCGGCATAGTTCATGTTTACTTTGATTTTGAACATACCAGGAATTACAGCAATAATAACAGCAGCTCCAGCAACAATTGTAATCCATTTTTTATTTATAATTGATTTTCCCATTGTTTCTACGCGAAGATCAGATTTTGTAGAACCCTGTGTATCTACAAAACTTGGATCAGGTTCTTCATCTTTTCCAAAGCTGTAAAGACAAGGAAGAAGTATGATTTCAAAAATGAATACTTCAAGAACTGCTACTGCAGTAATTCCACCAACCCATCTCATTGGTCTGATTCCTGCAGATAGGAAGGAAAGCATACCGGCCATCGTTGTGATTACCGTAAAGAATAAAGCCCAGCCGGAATCGCGTATGCCCATTATTACAGATTCTTTTCGCTGACCTGTTTTTCTAAAGTACATCTTAAAGCTGTTGATATAGTGAACTGCATAACCAACCGCAAGTGCCATGGCGAGGAGAACTGTTACCATGATCATTGTGTTATTACCTTTTATATTAAGCCAGGCAGAAGCACCAAGTGTTGTAGCAAGGGCGCCGATTGTTGCAATTGAAGGAACAACAACTCCGCGTAAAGAACGTATAAAAATGATTAGGAATATCAGCATTACAACAAAACCCAAAGCGATTCTGCTGACACACTGAGTTACGATAGATTTTTCTTCTTCGTATTCTGTATAAGAAAGTCCTGCCGGGCGGATTTCCCATTTGTCTGATTTATATTTTGGATCTGTAAAAATTGCCATTGCTGGTGGTGCAATTTTATTCATTGCTTCATCAAGGCCTTCGGAATACTGTTCAAGATTTACGATAAGCCAGGTTTCTGTACAGTCTGCACTAACAAGATTGTTTATCAGTGATTCTCGGCTAAGGATAAAAGCCTTTTTCTCGGCTAATTCCTGCGGGTCTGCCGGAACCCCGTCTTCAAAAGGACTTGTTACTTCAAAGCCGTCTTCTGTACCGATAGGAAGCGAAAGCTCCATAAGAGAAGTTATGCTTCCTGCATAAGGAACATTGTTTAAAAGTTCATTTCCAAGTTCATCAATCATTTTAAGAACGTCCGGATCAAAAACATCCTTTGCTTTTATATGAGCCAGAAGGCTGTCGGTTGAACCAAAAATACTTTCAAAATGATCCTGATTTACTTTTGTTGTTTCCCAATCATCAAACCAGTCCTCTTCCCCATTATCCAACTTTAGACGCGGAAGTCCTAAACTACAGAAAACTGTAAGAATTATGAGGCCAATAATAAAGCCCCAGCGATGTTTTACTTCAAAACGACCGACTTTTTCGAACCAGTCGTTGATCTTTTTTACCTGCATGATATCTCCTTTATTGTTAGCATTTGCTAACTTTTTTGATAACACCGTTATCATAATGATAACGGTGTTATCTTGTCAATAGAAATTTGAAAATTTTGATAACAATGTTATCTTTTTATTGTGTGTAAGGCCGCTGACAGCCGGTGTTCAATAGCAAAGCGTTAAAAAAAACAGTCCATCGGGATTGTTTTTTAGCTTTTCCTTATTGATTTTTTTAGATAACACTGTTATTTTTAAATTAATGAGCGAATCGTCAACAGAAACAAAAAGTAAAATTCTCGAAAGTGCAAAAAATGAGTTCCTTGAAAAAGGTTTTATGAATGCCTCGCTGCGAACAATTGCTTCAAACGCAGGAGTTACAACAGGTGCAATGTACCGTCATTTTAAAGATAAAAATGCCCTCTTCTGCGCCCTGGTAGATGAGGCCATAGATGTAACCACAAAAACCGTATCACTTGCAGACTCAGCACATCATCTGGATTTTGGAAGTCCTGTTTCGCAGGAACATTTTGAAGTAGAAAATCAAGAAACAAACAATTTTCTTAATTATATTTTTGATAATTTTGAAATTTTCACACTTTTACTTACAAAAGCCGCAGGTAGTACTCACGAACGTTTTCAGGAAGAAATCTGTGAGATTTACACAAAAAATTGCGAACAAACATTTAACTGGATGTATAAAAATCAAATTTCAACAAAAAAAATAGATAAAATGACAATTCATTTTATTGCATCAACTGTAATAAATGCTTTCGTTGAAATTATCACACATAAAATGTCTAAAAAAACTGCATTTCAATACATCGAAAATATTGAAGAATACACACGATTCGGTATGATCCATATGATGGGCATTCCATGCGAAGAACATATAGATCAAAATCGGACATAATTTTTTTCCCTAGAAATACACGATTATTCTGAAGACATTTTAATTAATGTATAACCTTCTTGAGAAATTAAAGGACAAAGTTCATCCCATTTTAAAATCTTTTTGGAGCGGACAAGTACTGTATTATTTTCAAGTTTTACTGTTGCCCAAACACCTTCTATAGAGTTCAGAGCATTTTCAACATGATTGGCGCAATTTGAACAATGCATTCCATCTACATTAAGTGTATAAGTATAAGGATAATGTGATTTGTTTTTATCACGCACATGGATTTTTTTTGGTGCAGCATCGTGAGTTCCGCAACAGGCAGATCCATATTTTATTCGTTTTCGAATACTGAAAATTGCCAAAATTATTATTACAAGTAATACAAGTATGATTATTATTGTTCCCATTTTATAACCTCCCACATTACTCCCATGTTTTTGAAGCCATCTTTTGGCATACAGGCCGCACATGCCTGTGAACTGCAATTACCACCATGAGAGCAGCCGGCACACTTTTTTGAATATGAAGTTGCAACACGACGGATGATTTTTGATCGTTCCAGAAAATCAATTTTACGAAGAATGTCGTCTGTACTTGTATGCAGTTCGGCAGCAAGCATTTCGATTGTTCGAGAACGTCCATCTGTTAATAAGTTTAATAATTCTTCCATAAAGACATCAATAGGCTCACCTGCGAGCTTACAGCGTTAGGGATTGTAGGGGCGGCGAAGCCGTTGCGTAAGCAGCTTTGCTGCGTCGCAATGAAGCGGTAGCGGAACCCCGGAAAGCCCGACCGTCCGCCGCAGGCGGACGGGAACGCCCTACCAGATCAAAAGTCCAATATGATATGCTACACATGCAATCAGGAGTGCACCAAAAGTATAATATAACGCAATGAGCGTTGTCCACTTTGCGGAGTGTGTTTCCTGATAAGTAGCAGCGAGAGCAACAATACAAGGCATATTAAAGGTGATTGCAAAAATAAAAGCAAGAGCTTCCGGTTTTGCAACATTTGCAACAAGCAGTTCATTGATGTTTGCAACGGCACCACTAGCTACAGTACTTCCAACAGTTATCATACTATGGTCTGTAAAGATTGTACTTAAAACACCAATTGCACCTTCCTTACCAAGGGAAGATACAATGAATGCCATGAATGTCTTCCAGCCAAGTCCAAAGATTTTTGTAACAGGTTCAATTGCCTGACCAATCTTGTACATGATGGAATTATCCATAGTTCCAGAACTTGTATAAGTAAGCAGCCAGAATACAAATGAAACAATTAAAATTACTTTGAGAACACGGAAGAAAGTATCTTTTGTACGACCAAGAACATAACGGAAAAGGCTTCCCCAGCGTGGTTTATGATATGGAGGAAGTTCCATAATCATTCCACAGCGATCTTCTTTTTTAACAAGAGAGCGACCGAATACTTTTGATGTAATCCACATGTGAAGGACCATTACCGCAAGCACTGCTACAATTATAAGAGGAGCACCTGCACCAAACCATACGGTCGAAAGCATTGGTACAACAGCCCATGCAGCACCACAAGGAATTGCCCAGGCAAGTGCAATTGTCAAAACCTTTTGTCCCCAGTTATCAATTACACGGGCTCCTGCAGCACCACCCATTGTACAACCAAAGCTTACAAGGAAAGGCATAACTGATTTTCCCTGAAGTCCGAGCTTTGACATTGTGTTATCAAATACATATGAGATTCGGGCCATAACACCAACTTCTTCCAGCAAGCCGAATACAAGAGTTACACCAAATACAAAGCCCAGCATTTTGAAGATAAAGCTGAGTGAGTTAATAAGAACATCACATAGGATTGCAGTAATAAAGGCTGGACAACCGGCACCGGATAAAGCAGAAGTTAAAGGATTTACAAGTGCACCAATTGCCGAGCCAATTCCCATAAACGGTAAAGCAGGAATAAATGATGCAATAAGTCCGAACAAAACTGTAAGTACTACAACCGGTTTTCCCCAGATGCGATGAGTAATCATGCGGTCAAATTTACCGAGCTTTCTTGTTTTTGTTTCCGAAGCAACATTACCTTTGAGAATCTGGTCTATCCAGGCGAATTTTGTTTCTCCAGAGAAGAGCATTCCTTTCTGGATTTTTGAGACTGCATCTATAAAGGTTTTACGTTTTTCGCCAATCAAAGCCTCAGTGATTTTTGCAATAACAGGTGCATCACCTTCTACAGACTTTATTGCAAGCCAGGTTGAAGAATAACCAGGAATAACATTTTCAGGTATTAAATCTTTTATTGTTTTATAAGATTCATTCTGTTCATATTTTGCTTCAAGAGCTGTTGTGTCTAAAACTGACTTTTTTTCTATTGTTTTATCAAGGGCTTCATAAAAGACATCATAATTTTTCCTATCTTGTGCAGAAAATAAGACAGCAGGAATTTTAAGCCGCTCTGAAATTGCAGTATAATTTATAAACTTACCTTGTTCCAAAGCAACATCACTCATGTTCAAAAGCAAAAAGGTGGGAACATGAATGCCTGCATAATCTGCAAGCATATAAAGACTTCTTTCAAGCTGAGAGCTATCTGCAAGTATACAAACAACATCTGCTTTACCACTTGCTATATAATCGCGTGTAATGATTTCTTCATCTGAGTTTGCACTAAGACTGTAAGTTCCCGGGAGGTCTGCAACTAAATATTTTTTACCGTTGTGTTCAAAAGTACCTTCTTTTTTTTCTACAGTTTTTCCAGGCCAGTTACCAACATGCTGTTTTAAGCCTGTAAGAGCATTAAACAAAGTTGATTTTCCTGAGTTTGGTTGTCCAAGAAGTGCAATTACTGTTTCACCATTTTCTGTCATACAGCGGCCTCCTCTACTTCAATTCCATCACACTCATTACGATTAAGTGTAATCATTGTGTCACGAGAATACAAAAGAATTGGTCTTCTTTTTTCATTTTTGATGATTGTAATACTGCAACCAGGAGTAAGCCCGATAGAAGTAATTCTGCTGACAAAACGAGCATCGCCATTTATAGAAGCGATGATACCCGTTTCATCCTTTGTGAGTTCTGATAATTTTTTCATGGTTGATTTTCCTTTTTTGTTAGTAATAACTAACTATAAATTGTATTCTAGTTAGTTATTACTAACATGTCAAGTAAAGAAATAATTTAGATTACAGTTTCCAGCTAACGGCTTCTTTTCGCGAATCAATAAAGCGAGCGTAGATTCCATCAAGTTTAACTAAATCATCATGCTTGCCCTGCTCTACTATGCGGCCTTTGTCTATTACAACAATCTGGTCTGCATTACGAACTGTCTTTAGACGGTGTGCTATCATGATAACTGTCTTTTCTTTTGTAAGTTGTTCTATGGCTTGCATAAGGTCTCGTTCGTTTTCAGGGTCAACATTAGCTGTTGCTTCGTCCAGGATGATAATTGGAGAATCCTTCATAATAGCGCGGGCAATGGAAATACGCTGACGTTCACCACCGCTGAGGCTTGCTCCTCCCTCGCCTATTACTGTTTCGTATCCGTCTGGAAATGCGCTGATAAAGTCGTGACAGCAGGCTTTTTTTGCGGCCGCAATAACTTTTTCCATCGGGGCATCTGGCTGACCAAAACGGATATTGTTTGCGATTGTGTCGTGAAAAAGGTAAACATTCTGGAAAACAAAGCTGAAGTTTTTCATAAGGTTATCCATGCTGTAGTCACGCACATCTTTCCCGTCGAGTGTAACTGTTCCTTTGTCTACATCCCAGAAACGCGAAAGCAAATGGCAAAAGGTTGTCTTACCACCGCCACTTGGACCAACAATTGCAGTTGTTGTGTGCTCTGGAATTGAAAGAGAAATGTTGTCGATGATTTTCTTTTTGTCGTAGGCAAAGTCGATATTTGTTGCCTGGAGGAAGGATGTATTTGTAACGCCCGCCTTCGCAGCACAGCTGCTCGGAGACTCGCTAAAGGGGCTGTCCTGGAAGTTATTAAAAAGACTTCAAAAAGGACAGCCTTTTTTAAGTTTAAATGAATTTTGTAGATTTTCGTTTATTGTTTTTTTTCTTAGGTGTTCATTAATCGAATCAGCTGCTTGAAATCATATCCCAGC
>JAGCTZ010000223.1 GCA_017963165.1 Treponema sp. | reverse complement strand
CAGCGACGGTTTCCCGTAATAATTTTTACAAGGCCGTTTTCTTTCTTTGAGATTAATTTCTCTAGATATCGAGGTCTTTCAATCATTTTAGGCTCTTAAAATTTTTGCGTATTTACGCATTTTTTCTTAAAGTTAATATACCACCATATAATTGCGACTGCAAGTTTTATTTTAAGAATTTTTGCGTATTTACGCATTAATTTTAAGTAAGGGTTTCCGCCACATTTTGAATCATCAGAAAAAATGCTTATATTTATTGCGCAATAAATCAATAACCACCAAAAACGGTGGTTATTGATTCATACTATCAAGCGCTTACAGCAACTGTTTCGCTTCTAGTTTCAAGCAGAGTTTTTCTGCTTTTGTTTTTACCAAGATACGACGTCCGGAGAATTATCCTGTAATTTCCGGCTGAAACAGTTTCCGGCACAAAGAAGTTAAGCTCGCTAGGTTTGTTTCTGAACAGCGCAGAATCATCTACTTTAATCCATGAACTTTCATCATCCGAAACCTTTCCACCAGAATCAACCGGTGCAAACCAGATGCCGCTTTCAGTTCCGCCAATCTTAAGATGCCCGCCGGTGATCCGGCAAGGCTTTCCGCTAGAGAGGTTTCCATCATTATTATCTGGAGAAAGGCCTGTAACTGTTGTAATTTCCGGGCTTCCGTCTGCAAAAACAACTTTATCAACGCTCAAAGATGCAAGCGCCTTGTTTGCAAGCTCTGTCGGGCTAAACTTTATATAAAAGTTGCCTGTTTCGCTCACTTCGCTCTTGCCCTTTGCATTGCATTTCATTGCAATATACAACGTACCAAGATCAAGCACGTTTACGGCTTTTCCCTGTTCAAGCATCTTCAAGATTTTCTTTTGAATCAGAATTGCTGCAAACTGAAGCATGTAAGGATCCATGCCCTTGTTATCTTCAGCAATTTCAGAAAGAATGTTCTTGAATTTGGCTGTATTACGTGTTACGGTTGCGTAATAAGATCCGTCTTTAGTGAAATTGTTTTCATGCAAAGTCACACTTAAAATTGAAGAGCTGTTTTCTAATGTAGAAATATTTTCCATAATTTATCCTTCTGCCATTTGATTGGTCGGCAGTTCCAATTGCGATTCCGTTAAACTATTCTGTGCTAAACAATCTGACAGACCTTGCACAGAATTCAGATTTCTGGATGCTGAAAGTATCAGCATGACAAGCAAAATCGTTTCGATTTTACAAATTAAACCTTGCAAAAAATCACAATAAGAAGTAGGATAAATTTAATGACAAAGAAGATTTATCTATCTTATTGTTTTGACGGCTTGAAACTATTGCAGTAGTTTTAAGCCATTTTTTTTGCAAGGCCGTAAACAATCATACAAACCATAAAACCTCCTTGCAGGAAAATCCAACACAAGCCAAAGCAACACTTTTCATGCTGTTTTACCCTTTATGCAATTCATGTCATCAAGAGATTCCAGCAATTCTTGGCATGACATCTTTATAAGACCGCATATAAACTGAAAAAGCGGATTTACAAAGTATTTCTGCACAATTTCGTCATCAGACTTTCCTTGCATCAACTTTTCAGGACAGAGCACAAGAGAAGTTATCTTGTCTGTCTGAAGTTCGTGATGGGCCATCTCATCAGAATTAGCCTTACAAAGCTCAGTCTTAAATTCCACACAATTGAAGGCATTTAAGAACCTCATGATAATCGACTGAATACAATGCACAACCTCATGTGCAAGCGTGATTACGTCAATCACCTTTCCATTCAACGCTCCTTCATAAACATCACTTCTGATGATTATTTCGTTTGCAGTTGGATTGTAGAAAGCCTTTTCGTAAACTGACCACCGCCACTCAGCTTCATCGATTATTCTGTAGTTAAAGGTGCTGTCAACAAGCGGAATTATATTTTCCATTACGAAAATCGGTTTGAACCTTCCGCTTTTGCCACATCCGCACAAAAGCCTTGACCAGAACGCCGTAATGTGCATTCCGTCTTCTGTAAGAACTATTGCTTCTGCATTCTGCTGTCCATCACATTGACACACTTCCATTTGAATACTCTCCCGAACTTTCAAATTTCTTTAAAAGCTCTTTAAGTTCATTTACCTGCGCGGCACTAAGCCGTGAAAAATCCTTTGCAAACATAACCGCTGTTTCTACATAGTTTTCTTGTGCTTTTTGCTCTTGAAAATTCACATCTACTGCCCCCTTTACCTTTGCCTTGGCTTCTTCAAGCTCTTTTATCTGCGCTTCGTCCAGTTTGTATACTTCAGCAATTTTTGCCACAAGCGAATCTGGAATCTCGCGCCCGCCATTCTCTATGGAAGAAAGGTAAGCTGCACTTACTCCAAGCCGGCTTGCCATTGCTCCCAAAACTTCGGAACAGTCAATCCTCATCTTCCTCAAGATTTTACCGAATGCTGTT
>JAGCTZ010000025.1 GCA_017963165.1 Treponema sp. | reverse complement strand
GTGTAGAAATCGAAAAGACAGACAACACACACGTTATTGTTCACGCAAAAAGCGACGGTGAATTTCTCTTAAGATGTTCCTGCAATAATAATGCAAAGCTTATGCAGGTTATTTCTGAATATGCAATGACCGTAAGCGGATTTGGTTCATCATCGTTGAGTGCGTACAATTTCATTTCAGGCTGCGAAGCAACGCTTTCGTTGAATAAAAAAGTTCTAAGTTTTCAAGGCGGAACTTTCCTTGCAGAAGGCCGCAACTGGATTGGGTTTGAAAATGTAGATTTCGGCAAAGACGGCTCTGACGAGCTTACAATACCGGTTTTTGCCTTTAACGATAAGCTTATAATAAATTTGTGGGACGGTATGCCCGACACCCAAAACGGAAAAATTCTTGAAAAGCTGACCTATCAGGCTAAAAGCATTTACAACCATTACCAGCCGAATACATGGAAGCTTTCCAGAAGACTTTTCGGTGTACACACAATCTGCTTTGAGACATACGATACTCTTTCGCTTAAAGGCTTTGTCTTTGCCAAATCTTCAAAAGCATTTGCCAAACTTTCCAGCCTTGATGCGACAAACATTACAGGCGATGCTTTTACAAAGACGGATGATGCTGTCGTCAATATAGGCAACAACGTTGTCATCGAATACAGAGATATGGATTTCGGAACGGAAGGCGCAAGCCATTTAAAGCTTTGCGGTAGAGCACCGTCCGGTGCAAATACAATTCAGCTAAGATTTTCTCCTGTAGACAATCCTGATGCAGAAGAGACTGTAACTGTTATTGAAGCGGCAGAATCCAAAGATTACCGGACTTTCGACTTTGACTTTGACCAGATTAAAGGCCTTCAAAAAGTGTCCTTTGTCTTTCTCCCCGGCTCTAACTTTGATTTTAAGAACTTTACATTTTCTTAGAATTCTTAGAAAACGAAAGGCAAGGCTGCTTAATGCGGTCGTTAATTGAAACTTACACAATTGCGCCGATGTAAAGTTTATTGTATAATTTCAGCAAAAAGGTGCTTTTCAGCAGAGTTTAATGAACGAACCCCGACGCAGACTCGCAGCGAAGCTCCTAGCGGCGTTCGGGGTATCGTTCGTTCTGTTAAGGAATTGCACTCAGGTTTAATACCTTTATTTCGCCCCAGAGGGGGATGTTTCCTACGGAAACAGGTATTAAACCCTCGGCACGAATACAAAAAGAGGGAAAAATGGCTATCGGCAAAACTAAATATTGGCAAATTTGCTCAATCCTTAAGTTAATTTATCAGAATCCCGGCATAACTAGAAAAGAATTAAGCAACCTTCTGTGCATAGATAAAGCCATGATAACGCATATTGTAAATTACCTTACAGCTGACAAGTGGCTTATAAAACAAAATCATTTTGCAAAGAAGATACCGCTGTCGTTGAACGAAAACCGGCTGTACGTTGCCGGAATCGAGATTCAGCCGGAATATCAAAGATTCGCTGTCTGCAATATTCAGGGTACAATTCTTTATACTAAAGAATGGACCCTTCAGCGCCCGGAAATTTCAGATTTTCTTTTTGGTGAATTAACAAAAGCTATAAATGATTGTGGTTACGATATTTTTGCGATAGGACTCGCAATTCCTGGTGTCTGCGACAACGAGAACAAGCGGATAATTGCGTCTAATCCTTTCGGCATAAAAATTCCAAGAGAACTGCCAAAGACTCTCAGCGAAAAAGAAATTCCGCTCTTTATCGAAAATGACACAAGATGCCTCGGCTGGAATAAGGTTGCGTTTGAAAAAGATTTCGGCAATTTTCTTCTGGTCGTGTATCAGTGTATCGAAAACCCAAAAAATAAAGACGAATTTATACGTATTTCAAACGGTCTCTCTCTTTTCTCAAAGGGCAATTCCTGGGCTGGTGCGCACAACTGCGCCGGTGAAATTCCTGATTTATTCAGCATAAGAGAATATGTCGGCGAGCATAATTTTGTTCCATACAGCGAAAAGCTTAAAATGAAGAACGATCCGCAGCTAAAAGCAACTGTTCTTAAGAACATTGCGATAAGATCCAGCTATACTTCAACGCTGTTTGATACAGAAAAACTTTATACATATATTTCAGGTCTTGAAATAGGAGACGATTATACGGATATTTTAAAGAGCTACATGGATAAATTCCACTTTTATCCTACAGTTCAGCATACAGAAATAGTAACTTCAACTCTGGACTCTTTCACAATAGCAAAAGGTGCATGTGCTTTTGTTTTTGAAAATCTGTTTGTCCATCCTTGTGACAGAGATATTCCGCAAAGCTTAATAATCAAAGCCAAATAAACGACTCTAAGTAAACAAATCTGCCGCGCGAATAAAAAAACACCCGGAGCTTTTTCCGGGTGTTTCTGCAGCTATATCTTTCAGCTGAAATTATTTGTCAAACAAAACGAATGAATAGAAATAAGTCTTATTTTTTTCGTAGTCTGTCTTTGTAATTGTCGGACGCATGTAAGAATATGAGAAATAACCCTTTTCTTTTGTGAAAGCAATAATTCTTTCGCGGGCAATCTTTATTGCATCATATTCATCATAAGTAAAGCGGTTTGTTGAATAAATAAAACGTGCTTCACCAAGCATTTCAGTATATTCAATTGAAATGGTATAACCATCATAAGGTTCTGTAATCAAAACAGTAAGCGGTACTGCTGATTCCTGATTCTGCTGTGACTGGGCAAATGCTCCAGCAACAACAAAGCAAAGCAAAGCTATGACAATCAAAATCTTCTTCATAATAAACTCCTATAAACCCGTTGAGAACAGCAACCATGGACGATTTGGAGCCGCTTTATCACGGAAGAATTGAAAGAGATGAAACTTACAGTTCCTGTTTCTATCAATTTATTTAACAAAATGTTTCTTCAAATGTTACAAGTTTTTACTCGTTTTTGAAGTATCCATATATATGGAATAAATTTACAATATATTGAATTTTCCAAAAAGTCAAATTTAAAACGTTGAATAAGGTACTATTCTTGAAATATTTACAAGAAGCTCAAGTTTTGCAACATATCTGCCCGACTGAATGCTTAATAACGGGTAATTTTCAAGCAAAACAGTACCTGATATTTCTTTTGGCTTGTTCTTTGTAAAGCCCTGCACATACTCTCTGACTGCTTTTAAAATGGCTTCTGCATAAGCGTCGTGAATTCCATTGTCACCGTCACGGATTGAGCCTGAACCTGTTCCTGCTATTTTGGGAAATTTCACAGAATTCCAATGCTGCCTTAAAGCATACTGCAAGTCTGTTCTTTCGTATGCAACCCAGCACGAAAAACGGCTCTCATCTGCCTTTAGCTGCGAAAAGCTTATGTTTTTGTCACCAAGCTTTATCTCTGATATGGGCGTATATTCAAAATATTCTTCGACTTTCCGCATTTTGTCAGAAGGTGTGTAGGTGAAATTCCAGCCGTAGATTAAGCCTTCAAGAATAAACGGAACAGAAGTGCGCATGTGAGTAATTGCAAATGTGAGCGCACCGTTTTTTGATTCATCCAAATCTTCTACGCAGCTTGGTTCAGGTTCAATAAGAACCCAAACCGGAAACTTTATTGTTCTTTGAGTTGCAAGAACCTGAGAAAACAGATTGCACGAGGCACCTGCTAAAAGACAAATGCAGACAAAAAGACGGATAAAATGTTTGGCGCGTGAGAAAGAATCTGCTAATAATTTTGTTTCCATACTTTCCATGGATTTATTCCCATTCTGACAATAAAATAAAACCAAGCAAAAACAAAACCAGAAAGATGTGCTAAATGAGCAACATTGCTTGAACCGATAAACTGACCGCCAAAATCAATTACCGCATATACGATAACAAGAATTGGCGCCGGTAATGGCAAAATGCCAAAAATAAAAATCATATTCCGTGGAAAAATTACCGCGTAAGCCAGAAGTACTGCATAAATCGCCCCGGAAGCACCCAAAAGGCTGTAGTAATATGCCATAATGTTTCCGGATAAAGCTGACAGATAATAAGCTGCAAACGAAACTAATCCACAAAAAATGCCGGACAGCAAATAGAATAATAAAAATTCTTTTGAGCCTATAGCTTTTTCGACTGAAAAACCAAAAAAGAATAGACCTAACATATTAAAGAAAACATGCTGAAAATTTCCATGGGTAAACATGTATGTAAAAAACTGCCAGTACGCATGTTTATAAATGACGTTAATAACATTCAGCGAAAGATAACTGAAAAGCGCCGGTTGAAGCACAGACAAAAAATAGACAATAATGTTTATGATTATAAGCCACAAAGTGACATTCCACATTTCGTAACGGAAAGGTGTTCTTATTTTAGAAGAAAAACTCATAAATTCCTGTAAATTATATTTTTAATTCTGCTTTCTTAGAAGCTGATTTCTTTTTTCTGGCAGGCTTTTTTTCTGTATAGATTGTCGTTCTATTTCTGCCGTTATTCTTTGACTCATACAAAGCTTCGTCAGCGTGTTCAACGAGAAGTTTTGGCGTCATTTCTTTCAAGCCGAAATACATTGAAATTCCAACCGAAATAGAGACTTTCATGTGCTGATCTTCAAAGACAAAATCTTTGGTTTCTACAGCTTTGCGGATATTTTCTGCAATTTCAAAAGCCTGATCCTGTTCAACGTCACAAAGAAGAACAACAAATTCCTCACCGCCGTAGCGTGCTGCCAAATCTTCTGCGCGGACAGTATTCTTTATGATCTGCGCGACCTCGATAAGAACCATGTCACCGCAGGCATGACCATAAGTGTCGTTGAATTTCTTAAAATGGTCAATGTCGAGCATAAAAACCGCAAGGCTGCGCGAATCTACAAATGCATGGTCTATTTTGTCCATCAAAACCGAAAAGAAGTAATGCTTAAGCTTAAGATGCGTCATCATGTCGGTTGTCGTCATGTCCATAAGTGTTGCGTTGTTTATGGCAATTGCCGCAAGAGACGCGATAGTCATTATCTGGTTC
>JAGCTZ010000222.1 GCA_017963165.1 Treponema sp. | reverse complement strand
CTGAGTGCCTGATATTTTTTATTCAAAATGTCTTTATCAATCATAATTAAAATCCTTGTATTTAAAATCTTTCCAAAAGGTAATTAGATTAATGCTTGATGTCAATGTATTTTATCAATGATAAACAGATTTTTATAATTGCTTTTTATTATTGCTCTTTAGCAGGTAAAACCGGCTATATGCAGAATGCGTCGAATCACATCAATGTAAGTGAGGCTGATGTCATTCATGCGCTGGCCGGTTTTTGTTATATAGCCTAGTTCAAAACAGTGGCTGATATTTTCATCAAGATTCTGGAGGGGAATTAGAATAAAGTTTGCATCAGATTCATTTGAATCTTCCCCGTAAATACCAGAAAGAAATGTATAGCCGTTCAGCTGTTCAATCAGATTTAATTCCGTAGCGCGGTCTGCTACAGTAATCGCCTTATCAAGTTCATACTGCGAAATTACTTCATCAGAAAAAAAAGATTTTACATCATCAGTATCAAAAGTTATAAAACGATAGTCCTGCAATTCCTTAAGAGAGATGCTTTCTTTTTTTGCAAGCGGATGTTTTTCATGAAGATAAACAAAGGCGTTACACTCAGTCAGATGATGGAACTCCAGATTATTGATTTTCAGACTTTTGTTGATTTCTTCACGGTTAGAATCACTCAAATATAAGATACCGATTGTACTGCTTTCGTTTGAAACATCAGCAATTACATCAGAAGCCTTTTTTTCACAGAAGGCAAAATCAAAACCCTGAGGCGAAAACTTTTTTACAATTTCTACAAAGGCCTTGCGGGCAAAAGCGTAATAGAGTGTAGAAACAGAAAAGGTCTTTTTTTCAGTACCGCAGTGTTTTTGGAGAAGTGCTTCGTATCTTGAATATAAATCCCGGGCGTCTTTTATAAACTGCAGCCCCCGCTCGGTAACAGTAACGCCCCGTGCCGACCTGTTGAAAAGCTGAAACCCAAGTTCAGCTTCAGCATCGTGCACAGAGCTTGTAAGTGAAGGCTGCGAAATAAAAAGCTTTTCCGAGGCCTTGTTAAAAGACCCCGAATCTGCAACACCCAGAATGTATTTTATTTGCTGAAGGGTCATGGGTGACTTGTTTGTTACTCCTTAAAGAGGTCAGTTGACAAATAGCGCAAGCCTGTATCAGGGAATATAACAACAATGGTCTTTCCCTCATATTCAGGACGCTTAGCAATCTCAGTAGCTCCCCAGAGAGCAGCGCCGCTTGAGTTTCCTACAAGTACACCGTCTGACTTTGCAACAATGCGTGCAGCTTCGAAAGAAGGAGCAACGGTAGCAATCAGAACTTCATCATAAACACCTTCCTTTCCTTTTACAGAAATAGGAACGCGTTCTTCAGGTACTTCGGTAAAGTTGTGAATACCGGTGAGGGCAGTTGCCTCAATAGCAGGCTCAACAGCTACAACCTTTACTGCAGGATTTTTAGACTTCACGTAATCACTGATTCCGCGGATTGTTCCTGCAGTTCCTACAGCACTTACTACTGCCGCAAGGTCACCTTCTGTCTGTTCCCAGATTTCTTTTCCTGTTGTATCGTGATGTGCCTGTGGATTTTTTGGATTAAGCATCTGGTCTACAAAGTAAATGTTTTCACCTGCGGCCTGGCGGTCGCGGACATGCTGCTTCAAAATATTTGTTGCGGCTACAAAGTCGCCGTTTGTTGTCTTCAGCGCTTCCTGGATTTCCGGCACATCGCTTATTCGGCTTACGTTTGCGCCAAAGGCCTTCATGATGTCGAAGCGCTCCTGGCTTGTTCCGTCCTGAAGGTAGATTGTAACATCATAGCCCTTCATGGCACCGATTGCACTTACAGCAATTCCTGTATTTCCGCTGGTGTATTCAATAAGAGTAGTTACACCTGGTTTGATTTTGCCTTCGCGTTCGGCATCCTCAATAATGCGGAGTACGATGCGGTCCTTAATACTTCCAATCGGATTAAAGTATTCTACCTTTGCAAGCAGGTGAGCCTTAAGTCCAAGTTTCTTCTCATAACCGTGGAGTCGTACCAGCGGTGTATTTCCAACGAGTTCTGTTAATGATTCGTGTATCTGTTTTGCCATGGGATCCTCCTATTTCTTTGCCTCATCCTTGATAAACTTATCAGCGTTCTGTTCGTACCACCACTTTGTGTATGGCAGCTTAATGCGGGCAGCGAGGTTCTTTTCAAAGCTGCGGTTTGTTACAGTGTCAAGAATCAGCTTTGCGAACTTCAGTGTTCCTTCGTAGCCGAATACTGTATATTCATCAGCAACAAAAACTGCCGCAAACCCCTGCTTAATAGCCCAGACAGTAGTACCCGGATGACGGCTGAAGTAAACATCAGGCTTAAAATGATTAAGGATGTTCAAAACTTCGTAGTTCTGCTGATCTGCAACTGCAACCTTCATATCCTTTGGAGAAGTCTTGAGCAGGTGCTCGAGGGCAGGAGGTACTTCGCCGTTGTCGTACTTGTAGTCGTAGTGCCAGGCAAGAGCGTAATCTACAGTCATTCCAAATTCCTGAAGAACGCGGGCAATTTCATAAGTAAAGCCAGGTCCCATACCAATTACAGCGCGAAGTCCTTTAAGCTTATTTGTAACTTCTTCAATCTGAGGAATATAAATTGCACGCTGCTTTTCGATGTAGGCTTCAACTTCTGCACGCTTACCAATTGTGTCACCAATTCCGCGGAGCCAGGTTTCAAAGCCTGTAATTCCAGAATGGTTGATTGTACGCACATAAGGAACACCATAAGTTTCTTCAAGAGCATTACCAAGATAAGTTCCCAGAGTACCGCAGATACAAACTGTACAGAGAGCTTCGCTCAGGTGGCTGAGTTCTTCGATAGTTGAGTTACAGTAAAGGAACTGAGGTTCAGCATCAAAAACTTCATTAAAGATTTTTGTAATCTGAGGGCGGGCACTTTCATAGAAGTTCTTAATGTTGATTGTGCGGCGCTTGGTTTTTGGTGGCTGAACAATTCCCTGCAAAACGGCGTGGTCAGAAATATCAAAACCGCTGGCCCAGATGCGGGACTTAAAGCCTTCGCAGTGAACAGGAATTACCGGAATTGGAAGTTCGTCATTCAAGTCGCTTGCGACACCGTCAACGTCTTCACCAGTTACACCAGAAACACAGCTTGTAGAAACAAAGATTGCATCAGGCTTGTAAGTTTCGTAGGTATGATGAATGATTTTAATCAAATCGTTTGTGGCACCGAATACAGTGTCTTTTTCGTTTAAGTCTGTACATACAAAAACCGAGTTTGTAGTTTTATTTACACGGGCTGCAATCTGACCGAATTTAACGGCATCATTACTTGCCATTGCTGTACAGCCGGCAGGTGCGTGATAAACTACGGCAACATTTCTGATTGCGGCAAGAGCGTTCAGGGCACAGCCGGAAAGGCAGGAGCTCGACTGGCTGAAGCAGCGCTCACGGTTACGGAGACTTCCGTCTTCAGATTTTTTTACCAGAGTTTCGAGGTCTCCAACAAAACCCGTAATGGAACCAAGGCGGTTCTCACGGATTGCTATATTTGCGTTTTTAAAATTATAAGGCATGGCGGTCTCCTAGAGTTTCAATTTACTCATTGCAGCTGTGAATATCTGTTCGAGGAGGTGAAGGCCTCCAGAATAGCCGGCAATGTGGTCGTTAATTACGAGCTTTTCAAGCATTGGGTAGCTTACATTTACAAAATGTCCGCCAATATCAGCGGCGAGCTTTTTCTCCCAGTTTGAACCGATAATCAGCGGAGTTCCCGCAAAATCAGCTGCCTTAATCTGCTCATGAATATCGTGGCCATCTGTTGTAAACTGAACCGGAGTAGTAATTCCGTAGTTCAGATTGTTCAGTTCGTCTGTAATCTTCTGCTGGTGTGCTTTTGGTGCATCATCAGTAATGAAAATCTTTTCAGGGAAGAGACCCATATCATTTACAAGGAACTTTGTTACGGCGATTGCATATTCACTGTCACTGGCAACTGTAAAGCGTTTTCCAAGAATACGGGTTTCGAGCAAAGTGTCGGCAAAGCGTTCAATGTAATAGAAGAACTCTGCTTCTTTCTCTGTGATAACTTTTTCTACCAGCTCCTTATCAGCACCGGTAAAATCAGCTACAGCACGAAGGAACTTTGTAGTTTCAGTAGCACCAATAGGAAGAACAGGGTACTGCAAAAGCTTAATTCCAAAACGGCGTTCCAGATATTTTGCACTTTCAATTCCAGTCCATGGTGAAACAAGAATTGTATATTCAGCCTGAGGAAGCTTTTTAAGATTTTCGATTCCGCGGCCAAATCCAAAAATTGTATTCGGCTTAAGACCGATTGCAGTAAGAAGATTTTCAATTTCGCGGAGATTTCCAAGCCAGTAAGGATCCTGCTGAGGAGGAGCAACAAAAAGATTTACAAGACCTTTTTCTTTTTTAACTTCGCCGTCTGCATCAGAATAGGCTGCTACAACTTCATCACGTTCAAGATACTGTTCAAAAATTGATTTCAAAATCCAGTCGTGGCCAAGATAGTTGTTTCCCTTAAAGCCAGGAGTCTTTGCCCAGAGAACAGGCTTTTCGGCATTTTCAAAATTACCGGCAACTTCTTCTATATCATCACCAATAATTTCACTGGTACATCCTGAAAGGACAACGAATAAATCGGCATCAATAACTTTCAGAGCGTTTTCAATAGTAGAACGCAGCTTGCCGGTTCCTCCAAAAACAACTTCCTTTTCACTTACAGAACTACAAGGGAAAATATTCGGGCTGTAACGTCCGCTTGTTCCGTTGTTGTCATTCAATTTTGCTGCACAACCAGGTCCAGAATGCAAAACCGGAATAGCTCCAGTAATTGCATGAACAGTCTGCATTGCGGCAAGTGCACATTTATAGCGCGGCTGATCAAGTATCTTTGCCATATACAGGACTCCTTATAAAATAAAATATATGCCTATTGACTTAGTAGGTAATACCTTTTATACTACAGTTAACCTACTAAGTCAATAGGGAAATAAGAGAAAATTTGTTATAAAATAATGCGAAAGCATTATTTTAGGATTTACAATTTCTGATATGGAGTACACATGAGCTACAACTTCAACACCGTGATTGACCGCCACGGCACTAACTGTATTAAAACTGATCTTGCGGTTATTCGCGGTAAGCCTGCAGACGTACTTTCGCTCTGGGTTGCTGATATGGATTTTCCGACTTCACCTGCAATTCTCGAGGCGCTTCATAATAAAGTAGATCATGGAATATTCGGTTATTCCTGTCTGGATGATGATTTTTTCGCAGCCCTTAAAAACTGGATGCAGACCGAGCACGATTTTTCACCAGAGCGCCGTGACCTTGTTACAACTCCGGGTGTTGTATTCGGAATTTCGTGTGCAATCAAAGCGTTTACTAATGAAGGTGATGCGGTAATCATTCAGACTCCGGTTTATTATCCTTTTAAAAATATGATTGAGTTGAATAAGCGAAGGCTTGTTACTTCATCTTTATATGAAGAAGAGGGTAAATACTATATTGATTTCGAGGATTTCGAAAAGAAGATTATAGACAATAACGTAAAGCTTTTTATTCTCTGCAGCCCGCATAATCCGGTGAGCCGTGTGTGGACGCGAGAGGAACTTCAGAAAGTTAATGAAATCTGTCTGCGAAATAACGTAATTGTTTTTTCAGATGAGATTCATAATGATTTTGTTTATGAGCCGAATAAGCACATCGTGTTTTCAAACCTTTCTCCGGAAGCGGCTGAAAACTCAATTGTTTCGATGTCGGTAAGTAAGACCTTTAATCTTGCAGGCTTGCAGTTTTCTACAAACTTTATAAAAAATCCGGCCCTGCGAAAAAAGTTCCGCGATGAAAAAGATAAAACCGGTTACGATGAGCCAAGCCTTATGGGACTCACTGCGGCACTTGCGGCATACAAAAACGGTAAGCCATGGCTTTTGGATTTGCATAAACACTTAAAGGAAAATATTGATTTTCTGCGTTCCTTTCTGGCTGAAAAACTTCCAAAGGTTCGCCTGATAGAACCAGAAGGAACCTTCCTTCTTTGGCTGGATTTTTCAAAACTGGGACTTTCTGATTCAGAAATTGATGACATCATTGTAAATAAGGCAAAGGTCTGGTTAGACCGTGGAACAATGTTTGGCCTGGAAGGGGAGTTCTTCCAGAGAATAAATGTTGCTACGCCTCGGCCGGTACTTGAGGACGCACTGAACAGAATTGCAAATGCTTTCAAGGAGATAGAAAATGTATAAAATTTCTACGCGCGGGCAGTATGCGCTTTTGATTATGACAGCGCTTGCAGAACAGCCGGAGGGTAAGTTTATTTCCCTTAAACTGCTGTCTCACAGACATAATCTTTCGGTAAAGTATCTTGAGCAGATTTTGATTCAGCTTAGCAAGGCAGGGCTTGTAATTGGTGTTCGCGGAAGCAATGGCGGTTACAGACTTGTAAAGAAAACTGAAGAGTACACAACCGGCGAGATTCTTCGTGCGTTGGAAGGTGATCTGTCCCCGGTAGGTGAGTCTCACAATAATGTTGTTACCAATGTTGGTAACGATGACTACTGGAAGGATTTTGAAACTGTAATCAATAATTATGTTGATTCTGTGACACTGAACACTCTGGTAGAAAAAAACAAAACCGACTTTGGCGAGATGTATTATATATAACCCCGGTGGTTGAGTTTGTCGAAACCACATAAATATTATTGTATCACCTCAAATAATTTACTATAATGCAACTTGTCATGGGGTGTTTTCCCGATGTTTATTTTTTAAATTTTCCGAGGTAAAAATATGGCTACATGGTCTAATGCCGACACACTTTCTTCATGGAAGAAATTACAGTCGCTTAAAGGTATGGTTTCTGTAAAGGATGAACTTTCGGGTTCAAATGCAGCAAAGAGAATCAGTAATTATTCAATTCCTATGGGTGGTTCACTCACTTACAATTACGCTGCAAAACAGGTAAACGAACAGATTCTTAAAACACTTTCTGAGCTTGCAGACGAACAGCAGCTTGTAGAAAAATATCAGGAACTTTTGAATGGAGCTGTAATCAATACCGGAGAAAAACGCATGGTACTTCACCAGCTTACACGCGGACAGCTCGGAAAAGACGTTAAAGCCGACGGAGTAAACAAACGTGATTTTTATAAAAACGAAGTAAAACGCATTGCAGAATTTGCAGACAAAGTTCATTCAGGTAAGCTTGTAAACGAAAAGGGCGAAAAATATACAACAGTGTGTCAGATTGGTATTGGCGGTTCAGACCTTGGTCCTCGTGCCATGTACCTTGCTTTGGAAAACTGGGCAAAGAAAAACAACACATTCAAAATGGAAGCACACTTTATTTCAAACGTAGACCCTGATGATGCTTCAAGCGTTGTAAAATCACTCGACATTTCAAAGACAATTTTTATCCTTGTTTCAAAATCAGGAACAACACTCGAAACTTTAACTAACGAAAGCTTTGTAAAAGACTTTATTAAAAAGGCCGGCTGCGACGCAAGTAAACACATGATTGCAGTTACTTCAGAAACTTCACCTCTTGCTCACAACCCAGACTACATGGCTGCCTTCTATATGGATGATTATATTGGTGGCCGTTATTCTTCAACTTCTGGTGTAGGTGGAGCTGTTCTCAGCCTCGCTTTCGGACCAAAAGTTTTCCAGCAATTCTTGGACGGTGCTGCAGAAGAAGACAAGCTTGCATTGAATAAGGACATAACAAAGAATGCCGCTTTAATGGACGCTCTCATCGGTATCTACGAAAGAAACGTTCAGGGCTATCCTTCTACAGCAATCCTTCCATACAGCCAGGCATTGAGCCGTTTCCCTGCACACTTACAGCAGCTTGATATGGAAAGTAACGGTAAATCTGTAAACCGCGACGGAGCTCCATTGAATTATCTTACAGGTCCTGTAATTTTTGGAGAACCTGGAACAAACGGCCAGCATTCTTTCTATCAGCTTTTGCACCAGGGAACAGACATTATTCCTCTTCAGTTCATCGCTTTTGCAGAAAACCAGACTGGTGATGATGTTGTAATCGAAGGTTCTACAAGCCAGGTAAAACTCTGCGCAAACGTAACAGCACAGATTATTGCTTTTGCATGCGGTAAAAAAGATGATAATCCGAACAAGGCATTTGCAGGAAACAGACCTTCAAGCCTTATCTACGGAAAACAGCTTAATCCAAAAGCACTTGGTGCCCTCCTTGCACACTACGAAAACAAAGTAATGTTCCAGGGCTTTGTATGGAATGTAAACTCTTTTGACCAGGAAGGTGTTCAGCTTGGAAAGAAGCTTGCAAAGACAGTTTTGAGCGGCGATATGGACGGAGCATTAAAGGCTTACGCAAAGCTTTTGATTAAATAGTCATAAAATCAGCATAAAATAAACCTTTATTTACAAAGGGATTACGGTACTTTTGAATGAGTGCTGTAATCCCTTTTTTATTTCAGGATTTTTCCAAAAAAGTTTAAAAAATATGAATTTTCTTAAATTTACCCTATATATAAGAAAAAAACTACCATTTTTAACAAAATGAGATATACTAGTAATGCAGAAATTGGGGGTTTGTGTCGAAAATCTAAAAGTAGAAGTCTTTTTTTTCAGTTGAAGAGGTAATTTATGAAGAAAAAAGTTTTATGGGGTTTATTTGGCTTTTTTTCGAGTGTGATTTTAGTATTCTCTGCCTGTACGATAGGTATGGGGGAAGAAGTAGACCTTGAAGCTCCTGTTTTGACCATTACTTCGCCTCAAAAATTCTCGTATCAGAAGAATCTTTCGTTTTTACTCGAAGGAACCTGTACGGATAACAAGGGTGTAACAAGCGTTGTTATCAGTAATAAGGAAACGGGTAAAATTTATGGTAATGCCCAGATTAACGGCGATACCTGGTCTTTTAATGTAAACCTTACAAAGGAAGAAGAAGGTGAAGTTACATTCCTTTGTTCTGCCAACGATGCCTTCCAGAATTCATCTACAAAATCCGCACGTACAATTACCCTCTTAGTTGATGAACATGCTCCTGAAGGTCTTGCATGGTATCTCGACCGCGGAAACCATATTCAGACTCCTCTTAAAGAAAAGGAAGAACTTGAAAGTCTTGATTATACCCTTGCTGTAAATAAGGATGTTCCTCAAAACCAGCAGTTTACTCTTTATGGAAGCTTCTACGATGCCATGAGCATTTACGAAATCACCGTATACCTTTATGACGAAACTGTTTCGCATGATTCTCCTCTCCTTACAAAAACACTTCGCTCTGATCCTTCAGACGTAAGCTCTTATATCGGAGACGGTAATTCAATTTATTCTCCAGGCTTTACATTTACTCATTCTGAATTACAGGCAAAAGGTCTTGGTTCCGGTAAACATTATTTACGCGTAAAATATTATTCAAAAGATAATAACACTGCTACAAACTTTAACGAGGCAACCGTAGATACAGGCTTGTATATTTTGTGGTGGCCGGAAAGTGATGCCCCTGGAATCCAGCAGACTCAGATTGAAAATGATAAAATCAGTGTAAGTGTTAAGAGTTCTCTTCCTGTAGACTTCTTTGATGATGACGGTTTAAAAGAAGCATATTATGCAATTAAGAGCTCTATCACAGGTTCAATTTCTTCTTATGAGTCATCTCTTAAAACCAATGCCGGCACAAGAAATACTGCTTTCTCAAACCCAGGACAGTATGAAACATGTGAGCATAAAATCTTTACAAATAATACAACAAGAGATTTCCCTACACAGATAACAGCGCCGGAAATTCCGGGGCAGATGTATCTTGTAACCTGTGCACAGGATATTGGTGGAAAATGGAATTCACGTGTAATCCCTCTTGAAGTAACAGATACACAAAAACCTATGCTCTTTATTGAATCACCTGTAGAAAACACAATTCCTACAATGGTTGATTCATCAAACTTTGAAATTAAAGGATACAGCCTTGATACAAAGGGCTCTGACTATATAAAGATTGTTTATGTTCCGGATACTTCTGGTTCTACTTCTGCAGAAAAGGAAGCAAGAGCAAAGCAGCTTTTGGAAACATATGCCAGCGATACAAGTGCAAAGAAGGTAATTTCGGGTACAAATGAAGTTATCTGGTATAAAAAATTCAGTGGAGATGATTTTTCATCAGGTTGGAATAAACAGCAGTTTACAATCTCAATGAACCTCATGCAGGACTTTAAAAATGCAACGGGAGCAACAACTGCAAAATCATCTAAGTTCTTCGAAATCCTTACTGTAGATACAGACGGAAACAAGGTATTTAAACCTTATATTCTTGGTTCCGATGTAATAGTTCCTTACATCACATTTGTAACACCTAATAAGGATCTTGCGGTTCACGACTATTCAAAAAATAATCTTGTATTTAAGTTCAAGGGAGAAAAATCTTCCGGACTCCAGATGGATTCATCAAAATATAAGGTAACAACTAAGATTGGTAATACAACTTATGAATATACAACAAGCAGTAATCCAAAAATCACAGTAAGTGACGGATATGCAAACCTTACAATTCCAAAAGAAACTCTTGCAACCTGGGCACAGACAGAACCTCAGCCAACATTTACTTTCTATGCAACTGATGTTCTTGGAAACGGAGGATTAGGTGAAGGTCAGCGTTCTGTAATCTTTGGAGAAAATCCATATATTACAGGTATTACAATCGATAAAAACAGCGGAACTTATAAAAAAGGTGACGTTCTTAAATTTAAAGTTTCATTCAATAAACAGGTAAAGGTAATTGGAAACCCACGCCTTGTATTAAAATATTCAAGCAGCGATACAACAAACAAGTATGCTCCATATGCCAGCGGTTCCGGTTCAAACTCACTCTTCT
This sequence comes from Treponema sp., assembly GCA_017963165.1. The sequence continues at coordinate 28,523 of JAGCTZ010000222.1, read as the reverse complement.
TTAAGTTTACTGTACCGGAAGATGCAAGCTCTCAGGGAATCATCTGCGAAGGCTTTGAAACTGTTTCTGAAAATGTTCTTGGAAACAGTGCCCGTATTTGTGCAACAGAGCTTGGTGAAGGAGATATCTATACAACTCTTGCAAATGCAACTGCTACAACAGGTGGTGGTGTATTAAAGGATAAGGTAATCAAGCTTGATGGTGTTGTTCCAAAGATTAATAAGATTACTATTACTCCTGATGATGGAATTGCTGCATGTACAAAAGACAAGCAGATTAATGCAGAAGTAGAAGTTTCTGAAAATGTACTTGTTTCAGGAAGCCCGGAACTTCTTGTTAAGGTAAACGGACAGAATGTTAAGTTTACTTTCCAGAAGATGGTAGACAACAAGATTACATTCATTCACACAGTAGCAAACACAGATCCTGAAGGAAGTGCAAGCGCTGTTTCTGCTTCAAGCTTTACTGCCGCACATGCCGCATACATTACGGATAACGCAGGAAACGGTCTTTCTTTGAGTGCTAATTCAACAACATATACTTCTACTGTTGTAATTGACTATACTCCTCCAACAACTGCTCCTACAACAAATCTTACTGCAAGTCTTTATAACGAAGCTAAGACTGTAGAATTGAGCGGATACGAAACAGGAGATACATCATATTATTCAAAAGACGGTGGAGTTTCATGGATAACTTATAATCCTTCTGATAAGGAAACTTTGGGAGACGGAACATATTACATTGCGACATACCGCGAAGATGCTGCCGGAAACAGATCTTCTTCTTCGGCCGTAAAGACTGTAACAATTAAAGGAAACTTTGCAGAGGTAACAAACTTCAGTGTTGATGCTGCGGATGGTTACTATGCGGCCGGTTCTAATGTTACATTCACACTCGACTATGCAGAAGACGTAAAGATTGGCGCTGCAACTGCTGCAAAACTCACATTCGAAGATATAAACGACAGTTCAAAGACTAAGACTGTAAATGTAACAGTTCCATCAGGTGGACAGACTTCTTCATTAAAGTTTAATTACACCGTTGGAACTACAGATGAATTCAAGGGAATTAAGGTAACTAAGATTGTATTTGATTCAACTGTAGAAGATACTTACGGAAATAAGCCTTCTTACTCAGGAACTGCAAATACTCTTACTCCAACAAACTGTACATATCTTAATGCAACAGACGGAGGTAAACGAAGCGGAATCAACCTTGATGGTGTTGCTCCGGTAATCTCTACTTATGTTCCTGCAAACGGTGGTATAAGTTCTATTACAGATAACTCTTCTGGAAGCTTTAAGATTACATTGACCTTCTCTGAAAACGTATTCAAGGAAACAGGATATATCATCCTCCAGCGTAAGGGTGACTGGGCTATTCCTGCTGTATTGGAGAATAACGAATTCTTAAAGTATTACAACAAGATGTCTGCTGCTAATAAGGCAATTGTGCGTCGTATGGGTTCTGATGGAGATGACTTAAAGCACGGAAGAACCGGTATGGAAGTAGGTCCTTACAGAAGAACAACTCATGGTCTTATAAAAGACGGTTCATATTATATCCCGGATACAAGCACAAAATTTGTTCTTGCATACGATCTTGGACTTTATGAAGGTTCTGCCGCTTTGAACGACGGAACAGAAACAGGAACATTTACTGTAACTGTAGCACAGATTCGTGCAGCTCTGGAAAGTGTAGGCTACCATCAGCATAAAGTTGATGTTGCTTCTGAATTCGTAAAGATTACAGGCAACAAGGTAGAAATTACATTCTCTGAAAAGATAGAAGACGGACGTGAATGGGAACTCATTATTCCTGACACAGCTTTCCGTGATGATGCAGAAAACTTTTATAAGGGTATGAACATCACAGGAAGTACAGATACATATTCTATGTGGAGTAATAACGTTGCTCAGCCTGTTGTCCGTGTAGACCGCTATACTCACGGTTGGGGTGCAAAAGAACCTAATTCAGACGGAACATTTACAACTATTACCGTAAATCAGGGTAAGTATAAAAATGCTAACCCTGCCGCAAATACTTCTGCCGCAATTGCTCCTACAGGATATGTCCGCGCAAGAATTGACTGTGAAACACCGGGAGCAGCAATCAAGTATTCTAAGCTTGGAATAAACGGTACTGCATGGACAACCACTGCTCCTGCGGGTGTTGCATATAATGCTACGGGCGGAACAAGTTACACATTTAATAATGATGGTATAGCAACAACTACTGGAAATAACAATAACACATATACAAGACAGGTCTTGGATGATATTACAACTACTGCAATTAATAAACGAGGTGCACAATCTTATACACAAGGAGCAGATATAATCATTGGAGACGGAAACTATACCGCAGCCAGAAAGGATTATATCACCGCTTACGCAACAAAGTCCGGATATACGGATTCTGTAAATGGTTACGAAGGTGTATTCAAGACAATTGTTTATTATACAGCTGGGTCTCAAACAAGAATCATAAATGTAGAAGGTGGTACGGCTCCTGGAGGTCAGGCTTGTGTATTCGGATTCCCACTTAAGGATGCTACCGATGAAAATGATCCTACAAATGCGGGTAGGTATTCTAAGAACTGTTATGCAGTAAACGGAAACACAAGAACACAATGGGCATTCGTTTCTTACGAAATTATGTCTAAGGACTGGGCGATTTTGCTTTGTAACGGCAACCACTCACGTATCTATCCTCTGAACAGTTATGGTGGGGCAACCTACATAACTGCGATGAATTATTGGTAATAGGAGGTAAGGTATGAAAGGAATTAAACTTATGAAAAACTTAGTAAAAACAATTATTGCATCCGGAATCCTCGCAGTCCTTGCTTCCTGCTCTGTAGGACTTGGAAATGCTGTAGATATGCAGCCTCCAACTGTAAACGTAATATCTCCGGAAAGATCTGGATATATCCTTCAGGACTTTTTGATTAAGGGAACTGCCAAGGATAATATTGCCGTAGATCAGTTAACTGTAACAATTGAACCTCTTGATAATCCAACTCAGGCTAATTCTTTCTTCTATAGAATTAAGAATCATCAATGGGAAGTATTTGATGTAGCTTCTCAAACCTGGAATCCGTATAACAATACTTATTCAACAATTAACGGACCTGCTAAAAGCTTTGAATGGAATCTTTCCCTTCAGGTAGATAGTTCTGTTGTTTCTGGAACAGAATACAATATCATTACACAGGTTTACGATGCTAATAACAACGAAAGTAAAAACTCTAAGGATGAACGTGCAGTTACAATCGATACTGTTGTTCCGGTTGTAAGTGTTACAGCTCCATCCCTTCGTACTTATGCAGCAGAAACAAGTGCCAATGCATCTTATACATTAAAGGATAACAGTGTACTCGATAATCTTATGAACGGTACATTTAAGATTAAGGGTTCACAGAAGGAAGATGCACGCCTTGATTACATGTACATCTATCTTGATACTGAAACAACTTCTCCTGTTCTTGACCAGACAGCATTAAATCAAATTGCTCAAAGCTGTCTTCTTAAAAAGAAGGTAGAGGGTGTAAACCTTCGTAACTGGGAAGCAGAAGTAAATCTTTCTACAATCGCAGGTATTGAACATAATAAAACTACAATTCGTCTTATTACAGAAAGTCATGACCAGGCTGGTAACGTAGAAGGAAAGGTTCAGGGATTCTTTACTTACTGGAACGATGCAGATATTCCTTGGGTTACTGCAAGCTTTGGTGGAGATGCTTATACTGATGATGTAGGAGTTTATCCAAACTGTGCATTACAGGGACAGTCTTACGATGACGACGGTATTAAAAAACTCGAGGTTCGTATTTATAAAGGAAATGAAACAACTCCTGTAAAAACTCAGGTTTATGACCTTGCAGACGAAAATTATCCTCGTTATAAGGCATGGTCTGTAAATGCTCTTGGTGATAACTGTCAGTTCAGGGTAGAAGCATTCTGTACAGATATAAACGGAAAGGTTTCTGAAACTGTAAAAAGATATATGACAGTAACAGATACAAACCCTCCTGCAATCACAATTACTACAGACACAACTGTTCCAATGACAGGTGATGCTTCCGGTAACATTACAATCAGTGGTTTTGCAACTGATGATGGTGGAGTTTCTAAGGTTAAGCTTTTACGCGTAAAGTCCGGAACAAATTCAACAACATTGGTTCAGTACTATAATAATAATTATTCAGAATGGAATAAGGCAACTGCAAACGGAGCTGTTGATGCAAACGGAAATAAAATCTGGGATCTTACTTCAACTTTGACAGCTGAAGTTAGCGGTGATGCAACTCACAAAAGATCCTTCTCTAAAACCTTTAATATCTTCAATGATTTTGGAATCAACGGAAGTACAGAAAAGCTTACAACTCAGAATTTCATCATCATGGCAACTGATACAGGTAACATTGCAAAAATCGATTCCTTTACATTTGCCGGAGATGCCTAGGTTCCTTCTCTTCACATTACAGAAGTTCATGTAAAGAAGAGTAATGGTACAGAAAAGGAAAGCATTAATTTTAATACAGGTGAGGCTCACGACCATAAGCTTACTCCATATAACCGCGATTCAAACGGAAACATCACAGATAAGATTGTTATTCAGGGAACCTGGTCTGATAACTCTACAAACGACTGGACAGATAAATCACGCCACGGAAACGTAACAATCAATCTTGAAGGTTCTCCAACAACAATTTCTGTAACCGTGAAGAATGACGGAACATGGATAACAAATCAGATTACTCCAGCAGATACAACAACTGCCGTTATTTATGCAGAATTTGCTGATTATGCGGGAAATGTTGCAAAGACAAACGAAAACTTCTTTGTAAACAGTACAGATCCTGAATTCTTACGTATAAGTGCAGAAAATCCTGACGGCTCTTATAAGGCAGGAGATACAATTGTAATCACCCTCGAATTTAATAAGGCTGTTAAGTATTCAGGTGGTGGAAAACCAACTCTTACATTGAATGTTCCTACAACCGGTACAAAACGTACAATTGAAAGTGTAACACCTTCAAACGATGCTCAGTTTATTCATAAATTCAATTATGTTCCGGCTTCGAAAGAAGATATAGCAGTTCTTGATGTAGATGAAATTGATTTAAAGAATAATAAATACACAGCAGATGATGTTGAAGTTAAAAATATTGCAGTTCCAACCGGAGCAAATGCAATAAATAAATTAAGTGGAACAAGAACAATCTGTATCGATACTCAGTCGCCTCAGATTAGTAAGATAACCGCAATTTCTCCTTCGGGCTATTATAGGGCTGGAAAGGATGTGTTTATTTCTCTTGAGTTTACAGAGGATGTAACAATTAAAGACCCTTCTTGCCTTAAGCTTAATTTGAGTAATGGTGCTGTAGTTACAAATCCAAAGGTAACAAGTCCTAAAACAGTACTCTTTACCTATGCGATTGGAAGCTCAGATGCAAGTACAACAACATTAAAGGTAACATCTGTCGACACAGAGCCTTCTAATGCTGCAAACAAAATTGTAGACATTGCGGGAAATGCTTTAGTAAACTCTGGATTCACAAAGGATTTAAGTGGACTTATTATCGACACTTTAACACCTACTACACCTGTAATCACTGGTATTACAGAAGGCGAAATGGTTTACGATAATTCCGGTAAATCCTTCTCTATAAACTGGGGCACAAACTCGGATGCTGTAATCAAAAAGTATTCTGTTGACGGTGGAAAATCTTGGACAGATTACACAGGCTCTTCCGTTACAATTTCGAATAACGGTGACTACACGGTAACAGCTTATCAGCAGGATGCAGCGGGTAACAGATCTGAGAACGCAACTGTAAAACATTTCTCTATTGATGCAGGTGCAATCCTTACTTCTGTAACAGCGGGAGTTCCAACCGGTATTTATACAACAGGTAAGGCAATCCCGATTTATCTGAACTTCAGAAAGGATGTAACAGTTACTTCGGGAACTCTTACTTTGAGTAACGGAAAGACTGCAACATATACATCGGGCTCTGGAACAAAGCAGGCTGTATTTACTTACACAGTAGCAGAAGGAGATTCAAGCTCTGCCTTAAATGTTACAACTATCAACGGAACCTATAAGGATTCTAAAGGTAATAATGTAGACAACTATGTAAAGACAATTCCTTCCGGAAAGAATCTTTCGGACAGTCGTATCATTCAGATTGTAACAGGAAAACCTGTAATCCAGAGCATGGCATTGTCTAAGCTCAATGGTAACGATGTTCTTACGATCACATTCTCCAGCACAGTTAAAAAAGGTTCTGGAAATATTACACTGGAACACGGAACAGGCTTTAAGGCTCCAAGTGTAATTTCCGAAGAGACCTTTACAAAATGGCTTGCTAAGGAAGATACCCTTGATGATTACTATACTCTTGGAACAAACGGTTCTGATGTAAACGGTAACTCAGATCTTACAGAAAAGTATGTCCTTGATTACGATATAGAAACAAATAATACAAGCCTCATCTTTGCACTTAAGAATGCGGATGCAGATAAGGTAATCATTTCTGTAAACAACAGTAACGTTGCCGTAAGCGGAAATAAAGTGGCAATTACTTTGAGCGACACTTATTCCGTTCCGGTTAAGGGTGCTTCTTATTCTGTAATCGTTGATGCAGGAATTGTAAAAGATAGTCAGAACCATGCAAATGAATTGTCTAATACTTATACTGTTTCGCACACAGGTCTTGAAGCTCCTGTTGTTCGTGTAAATAAAAAGCGTGAAACTAATGGTACTACAGTTGCTCAGCCTTTACAGACAGGTGTTAAAGCAGACTGCCAGACTCCAGGTGCAACAGTAACTTGTGTAGTTTACAGACAACAGATTACAAAACAAACACTTTCTGCAAATAATGCAACTGCTGCACAGACTACGAAATCTACAAAGTCAAATTTAAATCTCACACAGAATTCAACACAGAGTACATATCCTTTTACCATTGGTACGACGGATACAGATTATGGTTATATTTACAGAATTAATGCAACTGCAAAGAAAACTGGTGCTACAGATGTAACAGCCTATGAATTTGCATACAGAAGTGTTTATATTCTTACAAATGTTCCTACAGGTAATGTTGGAAACGAAAATGATTATAAACAGCTCTGGGTTCGTGGATCTGACTTACCTAGTGGTGGTGTAAGTATTTCTTCATATCCTGTTTCATGGGATACATCAAAGTTTGATAAAGTTCGTGCCATGACAGGTAACGGAACTACATGGTACTGGGTTTCATGGGAAATCAACAAAGCAGCCTACCTCCAGCCTTTGCGCGGAGACATGCCAAGTGATGCAGCTGAAAATGGTCCAAGTGTATGGTGTTGGGGTATGCAAAGCTATATCCCTGGTATTCCAAAAGGATTAATACCTTTGTATCCGGGCCATAGTATTTCTATTAATGCAAACGCAACTTTCTGGTTTGGTGGAATGTCTTTCTACGAAAAGCACTGTGAATACCGCCAGGGTACCAAAGTAATAAAAGAAAAGAAATAGTCTTTATATAGCTATTTATATCAACCCCGTGTTTACCCAAAGTGAGCACGGGTTTTTTTATGCCTGTTTTTCATCCCTTAATGGCAGGTTCTACCATTTGTATTAATTCTTTAAATGTTGTATATTTATTGTATATTTATGCAATTTGCAGGGGAAATATGAAAGAACGTCAGTCACGCCTTAAGGCCATCAAAAATCTTATTAAAAACAACACAATCGAAAGTCAGGATGATTTACTTGATTTACTTTTAAAAGAAGGATTTGAGGTTACCCAGGCAACTCTGAGCCGTGATTTAAAATTACTCAAGGTTGGAAAGGTTCCAGATGGACGCGGCGGTTACATGTATGCTTTCCCTGGTGATGATGAAAATGCTGAATCACAGGCAATTTATGTTCAGGACTTTTTACGCGGTTACATCAGTATAGATTTTAGCGGAAACATTGTTGTTATTAAGACCTTCCCGGGCCACGCAAATACTGTGTGTAATGCAATCGATAATCTTAATATGGACGAAGTTTTGGGAACTGTAGCCGGCGACAACTGTATGTTTGCATGCCTTAGAGAAGGTGTTACAGGCGACATGTTCATGGAAACCCTTAAAAAACATATCCCGGGAATTGAAGACTAATTGTTTTTGCGTTAAAATTAACCAATGCAATTTACAAGTACAAGAAACAATGATTTATCAGTAAAATTTTCTCAGGCGGTAAAAAGCTGCATGCCACAGGATGGGGGGGTGTATGTTCCTTCATCAATAGAAGACCTTCGCCGCTGGATTTATTATATAGACGAAAAAACAACCTTTACTTCAATCGCAGGTACAATCACCTCTGCTTTAATAAACGATGAATTTTCTCCAATCATCTGTGAATCCATTGCAACTCAGGCTTTCCCTTTTAAGCCGGAAGTAAAACAGCTTGATGAAAAATTATTCATGATGGATTTATACACAGGCTACACAGGCTGCCACAGAGACTTTGGAGTTTCGTACCTTTGTTCTTATCTTGAAAAAACACTTCAGCTCCAGGGCGGGCAGGCTCTCATTCTTGATTATACAGACGGTGAGCTTGGTTCTCTTTTGGCACGTGTTCTTAAAAATAAAAAACACATTAAGGCAGTTTTAGTTTACCAGAAGGGAAGGGTAACAGGGCTTAGCGAAAGTGATTTATTCTGGAACGGCGGAAACATCTATCCTGTAGAAATGCAGGGAAGCGAAGATTACATTAAAGAACAGATTTCTGCAATCTTTAAAGAAGATGACTTTGTAAAAAAACACGCAATCACAGTTTCAAATACAACAAACGTGTGTCGCCTTTTAGGACAGATTTTCTTCTTCCCTTATTCATTTGCTCAGATTAAAAACAAGGTAGACTCAGATATTTATTACGCACTCGATTCGGGAAACTATGCAACACTCATGGCAGGTCTTTACAGCTGGAGATTTGCACTTCCTGTAAGCGGATTTTTTGTTCCGTCTACAAGCTCCTTGTGTGCAGATATCAACGGTTCTCCTGTAATGCTTGATGAATACACTCAGAATAAACAGGATGATTTTGCAACTCCAATTAATCCTGCAAATCTCGAACGCCTTAAGTCTTTCTTTAATCAGAACCAGCTTATGATGCGTAACTTTGTTTATCCTGTAAACGTAAACGATAAACAGCGTGAGCTTGCTGCAAAAGAGCTTTACACAAAATACAAGGTTTTTGCAGATCCTGAAACTGCCCGCGCTTATGCAGCCATCAGGGAAAAAGCAGATTCTGTTTATGCAGACGAAGGTTCAATTGTCTTAATGGCATATAATCATCCGTCTCTTTCTGCAGATTACTGCCGCCACGTAACAGGCCGCACTCCCGATATGCCGGAGAATATCCGCGAGGCTATTAAACCATTTAAAATGACAGAGCCTGTTATTTCTGGTGCTGAGGAATTAAAGAAAATAATCCAGAAGATTAAATAGATTTTTTAACGGCCGGCTTTTTACTGCCGATTTTCTTTTCGCCTGCTGTCTTTTTTGAGCCGGCCTTCTTGGCGCCCGTTTTCTTTTCGCTTTTTACTTCAAACTGCTTTAAAAGCAATTCGCACTTGTATGCGGCCTTTGTCTTTGCTTTTGAAAGGTCTTTATACATTGCAAAAATATTTTCTTCGGCGCTCTTCTTTGCTGCAAGAAGCTTTAAAGCTGTAAAGAGGTTTAAGCTGTAGTCGCTTATTTCTTTATTAAACCACCAGATGTTATCAAAATTATTTGTACCGCTTAAAAGACCTGAGTATTTTCCTTTAACAAGGGTTTGTGCAAAGGCTGCCTTTTTGAGCTTGTCTGTTTTTTCTTTTACGGCTGTGTTCGAAAGAACAAAAATCTTTGTTAATTCATTTCTTGTTTCCCAGTCGTTCTGGAAAATCCAGAGAGCATTTGTTTTTGCTTCGAGACTTAAGTTTTTAATATACGAAGTAAACTTACGTGCAAAGTTACATTCAACGCTTATCCTTTGTTCGCAAAGGGTTCCGCAAAGTGCCCACGCAACAAGCAAAGCTTTAAGCCGCTCGTTACCGGTTTGCATTAAGTTTACAAAAGCTTTGCTTTGAGTGCATTTGAGTAACGCTTTTTGTAAGTCTGCCGGTTTTTTACAAGGTGGCATGCTGTTGATTTTTATAACAGTGCTCAATCTTGAATAAACGTCCTTTACAAAATCCTTAGAAGGTTTAAGTTCAGTCTGTTTTTTAGAAGTCTTTTTCTTTGTAGTTTTATTTTCTGCTTCGAGTGTTTTTAAAACCTTAAGGCTCTGCTTTTCAAAATCAAGGATTTCTTTTTTAGAATCCTGTAGAATTGCTTCAAGCTTTTTTGTGTCCTTTAGTACGCACACCTTTGGAAGAACGGTGTTTATGTATTTATCCATGGAAGAATATAAATCAGCATAAAGAATTTCCTGCCATGCAGTTTCTATATCTTCGCAGCCGGCACCGTTTAAGCTTTCGCAGAGTATTTTATAGCGGTGATCCGGGGTGTCTTTTACTTCATAAATGTTCATGAAAACCTGGTACTCAAAACCGTTGAGCATTACAAAAATTCCCTGCTCGATTATTTCCTTTGATTTTCTGATGAACCAGAGCTTTGTACGGTGCTCAAAGAAGATGCAGTAACGGTCGTCCTCGTTTGTGAGGTTCAAGCCTTCTCCGATAGTACGGGTCTTCATTTCTATACCGGTTCCGTTTTTATATGCGTATGGATCTGAAGTTTTAATCCAACCATGAGCCTGTTCATATTTATTATTATAGAAAACTACAGCGCGTTCATTTCCGCATCCGTTTGAATATGCAAATACGTTTTCGTTTACATGGCCGTCTTCCCATAAATCGTAGAAGAGGAAGTTATCAACTCCGGAAAAGACATAGCGTTTTTTCATAAGAGGGAAAATATCGCGCCAGTGACGGTCTACAAGATACTGATTCGGCTGTTCATCCTTGTAAGCCTTTGTATATTCCATTCCGTATTTTTCTGTAAAGCCTTCAATCTGTCCGTGACCGAACATCGGAAGACCAGGCATTGTAATCATGAGAGTACAGCAGCCAAAGTATTTATCTCCGTCTCCAAACTGAGCAATGGCTGTTTCTTCATCAGGGTTATTCATAAAGTTTACATAGCGCTTTAAAACCTGAGGATCAAAGGTGATTGTATTTTTTACTGTTTCCCTGTATTTCTGGTTCTGCTCTTTTTTGAGCATGTTCATAAATGCTGAGTTATAAACACGGTGCATTCCAAGGGTGCGGACAAAGTATCCTTCCATCATCCAGAAAGCTTCTGCCAAAAGAAGGGTGTCCGGGCATTCCTTTGCAACTCTGTCTACAACCTCGCGCCAGAATTCATTTGGAATTGCATCGTTGAATTGCTGTGTGCTAAGACCTGTTTCACTTCTTGTTGCAATGTCTCCACCATGTCCAGGCTCCGGGTACCACAAGCGGCGGATAGATTTTTTTGCAAGAACCATCGCGGCATCAAAACGGATAATAGGAAAGTTTTGCGCAACGTGGAGAATTTCCTGCATAACAGCTTCTCGGGCTGCCGGATTCAAAAAGTCAATTTGAGCAGTGTCGTTCCACGGCAGCCCTGTACCGTCGTTACCGTGGTAAATATATCGTACATCACCGGTCTGGTTATCAACGCGCTTAAATACGACGGCACAATCGTTCTTAGCGTAATAATGGTCTTCAAGATAAATAGAGGTTCTTGAATCCTGAGAAAGATTTTCGCCGTTGAATGTGTAGTGAGGGAAAGGACAGTCCCTTCTCTGAATAAAAAGATCCGGGCGGTTCATTACCCAGTCTCCGTCCATACCCGTGTGGTTTGGTACCATGTCGGACGCAAGACGGATTCCTCTTTGCCAGCAGCGTTGTCTTAAAACACCAAGGGCATCCCAGCCACCAATGTTCTGTGCGATGTTGTAATCATAAAGACTGTATGCACTAGCCGCTGCTTCAGGGTTTCCGCAAATTTGTTTGATTCTTTTACTTGCCTTAGAGCGTTCCCAAAGACCTATGAGCCAGAGTCCTGTAAAACCTTCGTCGCGGAGTTTATCAAGTTCTGCATCCGGAATCTGATCAAGTCTTGTGATTGGGTATCCGTATTGTTTTGTAAGCTGATCAAGCCAGACTAAAACGGTTTTTGCCATAAGAATAACGTTTGGCATCCATTCGCTGTCTGCACTGAATCGCTCATATTCGTTCATTAAATTTTCGTAAGAGTAAGGCTGCATATCAGGAAGGCCACCGCCAAATCCCTGCCATGCGGCTTTTTCTTCTTCGCTGATTGCATCCATTCCGGCTAAAATACGCTTGAGCCATTCGCCCAAAAATTCAGCCCAATATTTCTGGATGTATTCAAGTTGACCTTTTAAGCTGTCCGGAGAAAACATCATAGGCTCACGAAGAAGAGCAATGAGTGTGTTTGAGTAAGGACCAAAGCCCGGAAGTTTATTTGCATATTTTTGGATGCTTGCCCAGGTCTTGGTGTAGAGTTTATTTTTTAAAAGCTTTTCGTCGCTGAATAAAAGAGTGAACGGTTTAAAAGCCGGGTTTTCGTTTGCAAGATGAAGTAAAATCAGTTCTTCTAAGGTCTGCTCGCGGTTTGTTCGTTCAGTTTTTGTTCCTGCATCAATTGCCGTGCGGTTTAAATATTCTTTTGCAGTTGTTTTTTCGTTATAAACTTCAACAGGCGGAAACTCTTTTATAAAATCGAGTAAAAGCTCATCAACTGCATCGCTTGTAAATTCCTTGTTCAATTCGTCCAGAAGGTCTTTCATAAAGGAAGTAACTTTGTCCCTTCTGTAGAGCATGCACACGTAATGAAGGATTTCATCAATAAGTCCCATAGCATTAAGCTGACCGGCACTTACCTTTTTATTTTCGTCTTTAGTTGTTTCCTGGATATAATTATTAAAGAGGAGCTGAAAGTCGCGCACATTTTTCATGTTTGCAAAAACAACATTTCCGCTCGAAGCAAAAAGACCTTTTTCAAAGCTGCAAAGGTCACGGACTTTTTTTGAAATGTGAAATTCGTTGTAAGAAATGTGCATTTTTACTCCATGTACTTTTATTATACCATGAAAATTCAAAAAAAGATATTATTTTGTGGATTGCCGCGCTACGCTCGCAATGAAGGGGTTTTATGGATTGCCGCGCTGCGCTCGCAATGAAGGGGTTTTATGGATTGCCGCGCTGCGCTCTATTCTGCATCAAGCTCAATTTCTATGATGTCGTAAAAATTACAGCAAAGGGCACGGGCTAAGGAATTGATTGTCTGGCCGGATGCAAGGTTGATGTCGTTCTGGCGCTGCTCGTAAAGTTGAATCATTCGTAAAGAAACTCCGCTTAAATCCGAAAGCTGCTTTTGTGTAAGATTCTGTGCCTTGCGGATTTTCTGGAGGCGGGTAGGAGAAGCGTTTTTATTTTGCAAAATGATTTTATTTGCAGTACTCACAAACTTCGAAATATCTGCTTCGTGAAGAATATAGCGTGAAAGAATTTCTGAAGGGATAAGACCATATTCCTGTAAATCCGAAAAGCGTAGGCCTGAATACCATTGATAATAGGCTAAAACCCATCCAAGCCAGAATTCCTTTCCCTGTTTGATTTTTGGATTTTGCGGGAAAAGAACTGTGGTTCCGATTTTATTAAGAACATTCTGGCACAATTCAATTCCGGACATTCCTGCAATATATTTAGGATTCGCATGCTCAAATTTCTGAGCAACCTCTGACTGAATAAAATAGAGGAAAAACTGATCACCGTTATATTTTAAAGTGCGGAGTGCGTAGTCGAACATTACTGCAAGGTTTTGCTGGGCGTCATTTAAATAAAATTTGTGGTATGCGTGCATCGCCATTTTTTATTCCTCCTCGTATTATGTCCATGATGAAAAGTGAATCTTTACTTGCAAGGTTTGATTCAAACTGCATTGAAAAAAAATTATTTCTTGCTGTTGTGTCTCTGAGCATTTTTTTTGGATAATAAATATTACGGTCTGCAGGTGTGCTGGAAACAAAAGAAAGCTGCGAAAAAGCCTTTTTTGATTTTAAGACAATCTGTTCTCCAAGCTTTTCTAAAAACATTGCGCGGTTTAATTTTTGAATTGAAATTGTGTTGTTTAAAAAAGCGTTTGCAAAAGAAAAGTAGGAATCATCTGCACGGTACCCGCGGATTATGTCGTATTTGTGATATGGAATCAAAAAGTTTTGTAAAAGATATTTTTTTGCAAGGATGGAAACTTCTGTAGAAAGCTCAAAGGTTCTGTTTTCTAAAAGAATTGCCAGCCAGTTTAAAATATTATATTTTTTGTCCGAAAGATTTAAGACTGTGAGCCCCAAAGAATTTAAAAGGTATTCATTTGCAAAGCCGTCCTTTTCTTCCGAGCAGCCCCATTCCTTAGCAAGTTCAATATTTTCGGTACAATAAAAACCAAGCCCGTAATCATTCTTAGGGTTTCCAAAATGGTATTGAGGAATTTTAATTACATTTTCCGAGCCGTGGTAAAGTTTAATTTGTTTCATAAAATAAACTATCGCTATAACGATAGTTAAAATATATCGCTAAAACGATAGTAATGCAAGTTTTTTTTGTGGATTGCCGCGCTACGCTCGCAATGACGGGGTTTTGTGGATTGCCGCGCTGCGCTCGCAATGACGGAGTTTTGTGGATTGCCGCGCTACGCTCGCAATGACGGATAGCGCTATCGAAGTTCTGTTATTGTGCGGATCTTCTGGATGAGGGCTTTGTTGGCAGCGAGGGTCTGAAGCGAGCATGGGAGGCGGTAGGTCCAGTTGAATTTGGTTACGGTGCCTGGGATGTTTATGCGCTCGTCGGAAGAGGCCTGGAGCCAGTAAGCTTTGTCCATGTATAAAAGGTCCTGGAGCGGCGGAATAAACCACATGCTCTGGCTTGTAGAAGAAAGCTTTAAGATTTTCTGTGCAAGTTCAGGACTAAATTCTGATTGAGAAATGGCTTGGATTTTTCCCTGGATGTCGCTTTCGCCTTCTGCGATAAACTCAAGAGGGTTTTCTTTTATAAAGGCTTTTACGCTATCTTTTTCTGTTTCCCACCACTGGCGGAGCGTGCTTGAATCGTGAACGGAGGTTGTTGTAACAGAAAGGGGAGTGTAATCTTTAAAAGGAACGTAAGGCTGTCCTTCTTCTTCCCACTTACGGCACCAGCGTACAACTCTAAGGCCTAGGATATTGTGTTCTTCCATGGTCTGTGGAACGCATGCAATTCCAACACCAAGGTCTTCTCCACATGGAACCATTTTGTTGTCTTTTACGATTGCATTAAAGATATTGTCTGCCTGGGTTTTCCAGAGCTTTTCGTTCTTTTTGTTCAGCTTTGTAAAAAGGTCTTGCAGAAGGTCTTTTTCTTTTTGATTGAGCGATGCCCAGGAAGTTGACTGACTGTAGGTCCAAAGGGGGATAAAGCGGTTTTTGTCAACTTCCAGAAGAGTCCTGTTGCTCCAGTACTGCACTAACACGAGCTTTATTTTTTCTTCAGCGTCCTTTTGTACGACCTTACTTAAATCAGTCTGCCAGAATTCTGCACTTCCTTCTATGCTGTTTTTAAAAAGCCAGAGTTCTTCGCCTTCAATCTGATTACAAAAAACTTCGAGTACCTTGTGTGCAGCCTCGTGGTTCCAGGTTATGTCTTCTATTGCCTTTGTTGGAACGTGCGGGCGGGAAAGCCATCTGATTCTGTCGTCGTCAAATCCTAGCTCGTAAAGATCAGTCTTTTTAAAAGAGGCATATGGCTCTGTGTGGCCGTTCAATGCGTTACAGTCTTTTTCTGGGATTGCCCATATTCTAAAAAAGCCCAGGATGTGGTCTAATCTGTATGCGTCGTAATATTTAGAAGCAAGCTTCAGGCGGTTTTTCCACCAGGAGTAATTATCTTCTTCAAGCTTTTTCCAGTTGTAAATAGGAAAGCCCCAGTTCTGTCCCGTTGGATTTTCACCGTCGCAGGGAGAGCCGGCCCTCAATTCCTGTGTAAAGAATTTTGGATAAGCCCACGCGTCGCAGGAATCTTCGTTCATCAAAATAGGCATATCACCCTTTACTAGGATTCCCTTTTCGTGAACCTGTGTAATTGCGTCTTCGAACTGCTTTGAAGCAATCATCTGGCACCATGCGTAAAAAAGATGTTCTTTTAAAAATGCCTTTGTGTTCCAGAGTTTTGTAATTTCTTCTTCGCTTTTTTTCTGATCATCCTTGTGCCAGCTTTTCCAGCTTGCCTGCATGTAATTCCATTTGAGGTTTTTATAAACAGCGTAAGTTTTAATCCATGAATTGTGTTTTATCCATTCAGAAAGCTCAGGTGAAATATTTCCCTTTGAACCTTCGCCGCTTGCTTCATAGATTTTTTTGAGAAGAGAATTTTTTGTATTTAAAATTGAATCATAATCATAACGCGGGCAGTAAGAATTGTTTTTTATAAAAGCATCGTATTCAGTTTTAAAATCAGAATCAGTTTTATAAAGCTCATTAAAGCCCGGAATATCTTCTATTGTGATATAAATGGGATGAAGGGCAAAAGCCGAAAGTCCTGAGTATGGAGAGCTTTGAGTTCCTGTGTCGTTTACGGGTAAAAGTTGAATAATAGAAAGGCCTGCATCCTTACAGAATTGAGCCAGAGGAACAAGATTTTTAAATTCACCTATACAAGGATTTTCTTCTGAATACAAAGCACCAAGCGGCACTGCGATTCCACATAATTTTTTCTTCTGCACGGTTCTGTATTATATCACAAGTTTTAAAAGAATGGTATAATTGCCCTATGTTTTCGGATACACACTTTCATTTTAAAATGATGACAGACGAGCGCGGAATAAACGGCGTGGAAGTTCTTTCTCAGATGGCAAAAAATAACTGCTTTTTTGGTCTTGATATTGGAACAGGCCCAAGTGACTTAGAAGAAAGACAGCTGGCCGTAGAAAAATGCATTGCAGGAATTAATGATGTAAATCTTGCAGATAAGGCACGTTCATTTATGTATTTCAGCGCAGGAATCTGGCCTGGAATAGAAAGTATTAAAGACCGCGAAAATCAGGTAAAGCTTTTAAAAGAGTCAATCATCAAAGCGCAGAATGAAACAGACCAGGATACACTCCATAGAAAAATTATTGCAATCGGAGAAGCGGGATTAGATCATCACTGGAATCCGAGCGGGGCAGACGGCAGAAGGGAAGAAGATTTTGATGAACAGATTTACCGCGGAGAAAAAGAGCTTTTTATGATGCAGCTTGAGCTTTCCAAAGAGATGAATCTTCCGATGATTGTTCATAGCCGCGACGCCTTTAGCGACACTCTGGACTGCATTAAAAACGTTGGCTGGAACAGGGGAATAATTCACTGCTACAGTTACGGAATAGAAGAGGCTCGTGCATTTTTGGATTTAGGCTGGTACATCGCTTTTGGTGGCGGAACCACATATACAAAAAAATCAAAGATGGAACAGATGTTTGAGCTTTTAAAATTTGTTCCAAAAGAAAGACTCCTTTGCGAAACAGATGCTCCTTATCTTGCTCCTGTTCCTCACAGAGGAGAATCGAATACACCAGTTTACATCGAGCACGTTTATGATTTTATTTCTCAGGCACGCGGGGTTTCCAAAGAAGAATTGAGCGCCACGGTTGATGAAAATATTAAAAAACTATTTAGATTGTAATTGCGGGCTGCGGGCGCCAGAATGATGACTTTCGGCAGAAAACAATAATCAGCAAAAAAACACAGGGGGACAAAGATGATGATAAATACAACGCTCTGCTATATCGAAAAGGATGATTCATATTTATTGCTTCACCGCGTAAAGAAAAATCAGGATATAAACAAGGGTAAGTGGATTGGAATCGGCGGAAAGTTTGAAGAAAACGAAAGCCCCTACGACTGTGTAAAGCGCGAAGTAAAAGAAGAAACCGGCCTTGAATTACAGAAGGTTGAATACCGCGGAGTTGTTACCTTTGTTTCAACAGATAAAAACGGAACTTATAACGAGATGATGCATCTTTTCTGGAGCGACAGTTTTACAGGTGTTCAGAAAAAAAGTGAAGACTGCGACGAAGGGGAGCTTGCATGGGTTCCAAAATCAAAGATGAATGAACTTCCACACTGGGAAAGCGATGAATTATTTTTAGATTTAATAGAAAAACGTGTTCCTTTCTTTTCGCTCAAGTGTGTTTATAAAGACGGCGTCTTAGTAGATCACTTATTCAACGAATGAGCAGTGCCAGATAGGTTTTGCAAGCTTATTACTGAACGGCTGTGGCTTTGTAAAGTCCGGAAGCCAGCTTGTGTCACTGCTTAATTCCTGATAGAAAAGATAATTAAAATTGAAAGCGTCAATTAAATCCTGAATGTCCTGATCTTCCTGCTCGTTTACAAGACGGTTTTCAATTACAGACAATGCCATCTTTCTTTTTTCTAGCGCCTCTTTACTTTCTGCAAACGGAACCGGTGTATATTGATTCATGAGTGAAATGCATGCGTCGGGATCTGCGTTATCCTTTAGCCATTCTAAAACTGTTGCTGTGTCTTCAAAACGGCCTGGCATAAAAAGATGGCGAACGATTACTCCGCTTGTCATTTTTTCTTTAGAATCTTTTTCTTCGATTTTTAAAGGGTTATTTTCAATCATCCATTTGATGGCTTGGGAAGCAACTTCCGGATAATTTTGTGCTGCAAAAAGCTTTGATGAAATCTGTGGATTTAAAGTTTTTAAATCGGGAAGCCAGATTGTAACAAGTCCTTTTAAAAGTTCAAGCATTTCAACTCTTTCGTATGCAGAAGAATTCCAGCAGAAAGGAATTGTAACACCGCTTTCTTTTGCCTCTTTAATGTATTCTGCAATAAGCGGAATATGATGACTTCCTGTTACAAGGTTGATATTTTCGGCCCCTGCTTTTTCAAGCTTTAAACAGATGTCTGCAAACTCTTTTGAAGAAACTATTTTTCCAAGCCCGTTCTGGCTTATCTGATAGTTCTGGCAGAAGGCACAGCGAAGGGTACAGCCAGTAAAGAAGATTGTTCCGCTTCCGCCGTTTACTGTGATTAAAGGTTCTTCTCCAAAATGAAGTCCTGCAAATGCAATTCTTAAATCAGAAGTTTCGCGGCAAAAACCTGTAGAAGAGGTTCTGTCAATTTCGCACTTGCGCGGACACTGAGTACAGAATCTGTATAAAGAAAGAATGTGTGAATCCATATTAAAAACTTTTATAATTAATAAGCACCGTGGCTTACTAAAATTGCCATGAGTTCCTGCAAAAGCTCTACAGGTAAATCTTCGGCTTCGTAATCAATCAAGCGGCCCATTTCTTCCCAGTCTTCCTGCGAAAGTAAATCATCATATTCTTCGCTGTTATTAAGAAAGGCAACCATTGCACCAAGACGACCGATGT
Source organism: Treponema sp. (assembly GCA_017963165.1). The sequence goes on along the minus strand of JAGCTZ010000222.1, from coordinate 9,066 downwards.
TATCCTGAGATGGCTCTTCGCTTAAATCAGCAGATTTATAGATGTATTCATTTTCCCAGTATTCATAAAGGGAAGAAGGAAAGTCTGTAGGGCAGTTTGCAGCGCGTTCAAAAAGACTTCTTAAATCTTTTTTTACGGCATCATAATCACATTTGCCACTGTTATTCTGGCGGATGTGTTTTTTGAGTTTATCTACGTCGCTAAAAAATTTTCCAATATCAGTCATTTTTTTTACCCGCGGATTAAGTCAGTTAATTCAACTGCAGCATCACGAATTCTTTCTACAAGCTCACGCAATGCTTCTGTCTGTTTTGAAAGCTCTGTACTGTTTGCAATAATGATTGTAACTTCGTTTTCTGCGTTGTCTGCATATTCAGAAAGCTGCATCATATTTTCTGTTACCTGCTGGGCAATTGTGTACTGATTCTTTGTTTCTTCTTTAACGGCAGCAGCAGATTCAGCCATGATTGTAGTTGCTTCATTAATCTTAGTTCCAACAGAGCGCTGAATATCCATGCTCTTTACAGAATCGTTTACGGTAACTGCAGTTGTAGTAGCCTGGTCTGCCGCATTCTGAAGAACGTTCTGAAGACTCTTACTTAAATCAAATCCTTCTGTAATATTTTCATCAATATCAGAAATGATTTCTGTAATACGTTCAGCCTGTGCACTACTTGCTTCCGAAAGCTTTTTAATTTCGTGGGCAATAACGGCAAAACCTTTTCCTTCAATACCAGAGTGAGCCGCTTCGATAGAGGCGTTCATAGCAAGCATGTTTGTTCTGTGGAAGAAGTCTGTTACAACCTTTACAATGCCCTGGATTTCTGTAGAAGAAGTTTTTACGGCTTCCATACAAGAAACGAGCTTTGAAATATCTTCTGTACTTTCCTGAGTTTTCTGTCCGAGTGTTGTTGTAAAGTTTGCGGCATTTTCTACACCAAGAGCAGCGTTGTTTACACCGTCAATCAAAATCTTTGTTTCTTTTATAGTTGAATCTACAACCTGGCTTTCCTGTTCAACTTCATCAACAACAGTTTTTACAGAGCTCATAAGATTATCAACGGCAATAGATGTGTCGCGAACGGCTCTGTTCTGTTCCATGATACAGTCTCCAATGCCCGAAGCCTTTCTTGCAGATTCATTTGCTGCTTCCGATACGCTGATTGCTGCTTCGTTTAATTTCTGAGCAATGTTTCTTGTTTCGTCCGAAAGCTCTTTTGCCTTATCCATGATGCTGTCGAGCCTGTTCTTCTGTTCAGAGGTTGTTTCTGCAAATGAGTTGATGGCCTTTTTGTTTTTGATTGTGTTAATCGAAATTACGATGAACATAGTCATATCAATAAAGAAGAACGAGAAGCCCTGAAGCCATGCAAAAGGAATGCGGCCTGTAGCCTGATAGATAATATCATGAACACCAAACGAAAGTCCCGCTGTTATTCCGACTAAAAGAATCTTTGCGTTAATCTTTGAGTTTTTAAACGAGCGGATAAGAGTGATATAGATAAAGATGATTGCGCCGAATACAGGAGCAAGAGAAATTGTAAAGATATTTTCGTGGTTGATTGCACTTTTAGAATTGATGTAGTAAAGAATACCGAAAATTGCGAATACTACAAAGATGATGTATTTAGGGAGTTTTGCCCTGTGACCAAAGAATCGGAATATGAAGAGCGAAAGGGTTCCCATGCTCAGAAGAAGGCAGTATCGCGATATTGAAAGCTGAAGGTTTGCAGGAATAAAGAGGATATCGGTTGCCATATCAAAGAAGTAGATTCCGATGAATAAAAGCGACCAGCTGAAGTAAAGGCTTGAATGTTCTCTGTGATCGGAAACAAGCTGAAGGATAAAGTAGATTGAAAGGAAGATACAGATTGCAGCCATCATGTAGTAGATGGTTGTGTTTAAGAAATTCTGTTTTGTAAAACATTTATAGTATCTTGCTTCGTCTGTAAAATAGAACTGAGAAAAATTAGCGTGACTCCAGTGTGTCTTACATTTGATGGAGATTCTGATTTTTCCGTCTTTTTTGAATTCATCTGGAACACGGACAAGGGTATTGGTAACGTGATTTACAGAAAGCTTTGGTTCGATTGTTCCGTGGCTTCCGGCAAAAGTACCGTTGATATAGATTTCCATTGCAACGTTTGTGCTTCCGGTTTCTATGTATAAAGGCTTGTCCATAAATTCTGCAGGGATTTCTGTCTCTGTATTAATCCAGAAAGCATTCTTAGAAGGGACAGGAACAAAGCCCGGCATCTTAACATATTTGCCGTCCGGTTCATCCATACTTGAGTGGCTCATAGCCCAGTGTGATTCAATCTTAATGAGGTTGTCTTCTGCAAAAAGATTGACTGATGATAAAACAATAATTGAAAATAAAAATGATATAAACTTCTTCGCCATAATCTATTATTTTAATGTATAAATAGAAATAATTAAAGATTTTTTTGTTAATGTATTGAAAAAAAACTGAATTATTGTAATAATGCATTTATCAACTGGGGAATTAGCTCAGCTGGCTAGAGCATCGGCTTTGCAAGCCGAGGGTCAGGGGTTCGAACCCCCTATTCTCCATCCAGACACCCGAAGGCAAGCCGCTTTCGGGTATTTTTTTGGCTTTTTTTTTTCCTACACGCCTGTTTTAATACTTTTTTCCTGATTTTCCCGTCTTTTTTATAACAAATCGTTATAAAAACCTTGCGTATTCTTTGTATATATTTATAATAAAAGGAAATAGAAAATCGTTTCTGGTTTTCTTAATAATTCATTTATATCTGTGACACGAATGTGCATGACAGAGAGGAGTTCTTGAATGAAAAAATTATTTGGTTGTTTAATTGCAATTGCAATGGTACTTGGTATTGTTTCCTGCAGTAAAGATGCAGAGACACCAGCAGGCTGGCAGGAAAAGACAGTTTATATTGCCAATGGTAATGGTAACAATATGCTTGGGATATTTTTATCAGAAGATGATTTGCCTGCTTCTACAACAGGTTATACCGAATGTGAAGCTTTCTATATTGCAAGTACAACTATTACAAGATTAAATAAAGTTGCTAATGCTGATAATGAAAATTATTGGACTGACGGTATTGTTTTACCAACTAATGATTATATTGACGTTCAATTAGATTTTGGTGACTATTATTATCTTCTTTCTGGAGCAGGTTATGTATGTGTTGTTCCTGATTTGAGTGGTTATCAGTTAGCAAAACCAGCTTTAATTGATGAAGAAAGAACATTTTATTTTAATGCTGGTCCAGCACTTACTATTTACAGACCAGACTTTGGTGGAAGATAATCCATCTTTCATCTTATAAACCAAACCCCGGTATTCAGTTAGCTGTTTCCGGGGTATTTTTTTGCTTTTTATTTTTTTAACTCCACTTCAAGCTTTAATACTTCTTCAAGAGGTAAACCAACACAGCGGGCAATAATTTCAGGAGAGTTTTTTTCTTTAATTAAATTTGTGGCATCTTCAATGGCTTTGTTCTGTCTTCCGTTTTGTTCTCCCTTTTCTTCGCCTTTTCCAATATTAATAACGGGCAATTTTTCATTTTTTTTACCACACGGATTGGAAACGACTAACGTCGTTTTTGGGGTAATATTCCTTATCTCAATTTTGCGTTAGCAAAATATCCGTGTGGTTATAATTTCTGTCTCATAAAATAATTCTTTGTTATTCCAATAAATCCCTTGTTATACCCGGTAACCTTCTTTAATTTTTCCCTTTTAATTGTTATAAAGACATTAAGAAGAGAAATTATTATGAAGAAAATACTATTTTTTTTAATGACATTTTTACTCACATTCACCGCAGTAGCACAGGAAAAACCCGACACCCCTGAACAGTCTTTACCCGATGTTCAAACCCTCTTTCTTTCTTACCTCGAAAACGATTCTGAACTTAAAAACCTTTCGCTTGCGGCACAAAAAGCTGAGCTTTCGGATGCTGCTACAATCATCGACAATGGTTTTGACATCACTCTTTCTTCAGGCACAATCACCGTGCGTGTAGCAGAAGACGGAAACACAATCACAGCTAAACCTTCAATTAAAGCAAGTCTTCCTTCAGCTGCAAACTTAAGTGTAACTGGGCAGACCAACATCAATTCAGCAAATCAAGGTTCTATCGTAACCGATACTTCAATTTCAGTTGGTGTGGATATTATTTCTTCAAATGCCGCTATGAATAAAATCACTCTTTTAAAATCAAAGCGCTCTGTTTTAGAAGCCCAGAGAAAGCTTGAAAAAAGAGCCGTTACTGCTGAAAAAGAATTTTATACTTCACTTAAATCAATTCTTTCTTCCATAAGCACAATCATTTCCAAAAAAGAAACTCTCTACACAGACACCCTCGATTTCGAAGCAAAGAAAATTCAAGGTTATTCAAAATCATCATCAACTTACCGCCAGGCTGAGCTCAAAGTGATTTCGGATGAACATGATGTTGAAAGCGCAATTCATTCTTTTATTTATGACTGCACCGTGTTTTATAAAAAATGCGGCTACGATATTAAGATTGATGAAAACGCAGAACTCATGAGCTTTGTTCCTTCGGGAATAGATGAAGTTGAACCAAGGGACGTTAAAAAATTTGATAAGGAATTATTTTCAGAAGTTGAAAGTGCCAGATGGACTTACGCAATCAATTCAATGGAACGCAATGCAAAAAGGAATTACAGCTTAAGTGCAAATGCAGGCTACACCTTTGAAAACTCTTCTACAAAAAGCAATTCTCTTGATGCAGGATTAACAGGAACAATCGGAGGCTTAAGTCTTGGGGCGGGGGTAAGCATTCCGGCTGGTAACAATAATTCTCAGAGTGCTCCCTCATTTACTTTGAGTGCATCAATTAATCCGAATGTATTCCGCAAAAATAGCATCACAACAAAACAGAACGAGCTCACCGAACAGCAGGAGCTTCTTGCAATTCAAACTGCTCTTTCTGATTACGAAACAAAAATTGTTGAACTTGAACAGAAATTAAAATCCCTCACTTGGGAAAAAGAATCTATAGAAAAAAATATCACCATGTACGAAGATCTTGAAAAGGATATGTCTAAATTGTACAAGCAGGGTTATGTAAATAAAAATGATTATCTTGCCGCACAAAACAGTTTGAACAGCAGCGTCATCAAAAAGATTATTAACCGTATAGATTTTATTATTTATGATGATGATGTTCTTTTGAACTTTGTTAAAGAAAAAATGGAAATTGAACAATAAAGAATGAGGTTGAATATGAAGCTGAAGTTTAAAAACAAAAAAATTATGATTGCCGTAATCGCAGCAGCAAGTCTTTTAGTGATTTTAATCATCCTTGGAATTTTAAGAAGTGTGCTTGGTTCAAAATCTAATGAAAAAACTTTTTATACTGCAAACGTAGAAACTTACGAAAATGTAGTTGAAATTTCAGGAACAGTTGCGGCGGCTCAGGAACAGACTCTCCAGGCTTTGAGTGCGGGAACAGTTACTGCAGTTTATGTAAAAGCCGGCGACAAAGTTAAAAAAGGTGATATCATCCTCAAGCTTGATGACTCTGAACAGATTTATAATCTTGAAAAGCATGATTACAATATGGCAACAAAACGCCTTACTGCTTCTGCCCGTGAAATAAAGCTTATGCAGACAGAACGCAATTCAATTTTACAAAAGGTTAACGACCGTAAGGTAATTGCCACATTCGACGGAGTTATAGCGGATTTAAATGTTGCAGTTGGTGACTCACTCGAAGCAAAGGATAAAATCGGAACTCTTGTAAATACAGATTATCTTACAGCCGAAGTTGAAGTTACAGAAACTGATGTTTCAAAGCTTGCAGTTGGTCAAAAGGTTATTTTTAAATTCCCGGCTTACACAAAGAGCTCGGTCGAAGGTTATGTTACAGGATGGCCAGCAATCGGTTCAGTTACTTCGCGTGGTGCAACTGTAGTAAAAGTAAATCTTAGAATAGATGATTATCCGAGTGACATTTTGCCTTATTATTCTTTTACAGGAAAGATTGAAATCAGTCCGACTGAATCTTATGTTGTAGTTTCACGCTATGCAATCGGCTATGAAAATAAAGAGCCTTATGTTGTTCTTGCGAAGGGTGAAGAAAAAAGATCCGTAAAGGTTGAGCCTTATGGTAGTGAATATGTAAAGGTGCTCGAAGGTCTTACAGGTGGTGAAGTTCTTATTGAACAGACTAAGCCAAAAACTTCGGGACAGAACAGAAACAGAATGCCGGGTAGTGGTGGTGGAAATAGAAGTGGTGGTGGAACTCCTCCTACAGGTGGATTTGGTGGAGGGATGCCTGGTGGAGCAGGTCCAAGATAAGGCAGGCTTTTATGGAAAACGTAGTTAGTCTGATTGATGTAGTTAAAACTTACATAATGGGTGAAAACGAAGTTCGTGCTTTGCGTGGGGTAAGCTTTGACATTAAACAGGGTGAATTTGTTTCTATAATGGGACCTTCGGGCTCCGGAAAATCAACCTGTATGAATATGATTGGCTGTCTGGACCGTCCTACAAGTGGCATTGTAAAAATTAATGGTCGCGAAACTGCAAAGATGAATGAAAATGAACTTTCGGTGCTTCGTAACCAGACCATTGGTTTTGTATTCCAGCAGTATCACCTTATTCCTTCCATGGATGTAATTGAAAACGTAATGCTTCCTTTAAAATATCAGAAGGTTGAAAAAGCCCAGCGTATTGAAAGGGCCAAAAAGGTACTGGAAGAAGTAGGACTTACAGAGCGTATACATCATAAGCCGCATGAGCTTTCGGGCGGACAAAAACAGAGAGTTGCAATTGCCCGTGCCATGATAACTCATCCAAAAATTTTGCTTGCCGATGAGCCAACCGGTGCGCTTGATTCAGAAACAGGAAAGCAGGTTATGCAGATGTTTCGTAAAATCAATTCAGAACAGAACACAACCGTAATCATCGTAACCCACGATCCGGGAATAGGGCAGGCAGCTCAAAGATGTATAAAGATTTTAGACGGCCAGCTTGTAAATGAGCCAAAGAAAGCAAAGAGGTAAGACTTATGCTTGAAGATTTTATCAACGCTTTTAAAAATTTTAAGAGCAACAAAACGAGAACTTTTCTTTCTCTTTTAGGAATTATCATTGGTGTTGCCTCTGTAATAGTAATCACAAGTCTTGGAAGCAGTTCAACAAAACAGATTGAAGATACCTTTGGAACCGCCGGCCTTGATGTTGTAAACGTGAGCTCAGGTTTTATGAGCCGCAGGGGAAATTCATCCAGTGTAAGCTTTGATGAAAATGCCAGAACTGAATTATTCGACAATATTAAAAACATAAAAAGAATCTGGTACAAAAACAGTTTGAATGCAACCATGAGCTACGGTGAAACTTCATCATCCGTAAACTGCAGTGCTGTAGAAACCGGCTATCTTGAAATGTATAATCTTGAACTTGAACAGGGAACTTTTTTTAATGTCACCGACAACGAAGAAGGCTTACAGAAAATTATTTTGAATCACGACACAGCTGAAAATTATTTTCCGGCCCACGACGCAATCGGAAAGAATGTGATTTTAGTGGCAAGCAACGTTACCTTTAATTTTGAAGTAATCGGCGTTTTAAAAGAACAGTCTACCGGAATGGAAAATGGAGCAGCCTTTATCCCGTACGGCTTTTATTCCAAAAAAATAAAACCAAACCCAACTGCTTCCAACGTGATGGTTCAGGCTACTTCAAGCGATGCTGCCATAGACCTTGTTACAGACATAAAAAATTATTACACAAACAAAACAGGCTCAGAGTATTCTGTAAACGTAATGGGCATGCAGACTATGATTGAACAGATGAACGAAATCACCAGCACCATGAGTATTCTTTTAAGTGCCATTGCCACAATCTCGCTTTTAGTAGGCGGCATTGGAATTATGAACATCATGATTGTAACAGTAACCGAACGCCGTCAGGAAATCGGGATAAGAAAAGCACTTGGAGCAAGCCCTGCGGCAATAAGACAGCAGTTTCTCATAGAGTCTGCCAGCATAACTCTCCTGGGCGGTATCCTTGGCATAATCATAGGAATAGCCGTAAGCCTGGCCGTTGAATATGTTCAGTCGAATGCATTTATCATTAATACGGGTGCATGTATCGTAACTTTTGTTTTTTCTGTTTTTGTAGGAATCTTTTTTGGCTTAAACCCAGCCAGCCGTGCTGCAAAGTTAGATCCTGTAATCGCGTTAAGTGGAGAATAGTGAAGCCACACGGATAAACGACTAACGTCGTTTTAGAATTAGGGATGGAGGGGTACGGATTCAGAATTTAACAACTCATGTATTCCTCTCATCCCTTCAAAAAGAAATGTATAAATCCGTGAACCCATCACGCGGAGCGGGGGTTCACGAATTACGTAGCATTGAAGGCGAGCGTGCCGAGGTCTATGTAGTACCGGGTTGTATAAACGCAGTTTATACAAAGCCTTCTCCGCGGAGTAATTCGTGGTTCCCCGCGGGAGCGTGCTTTGGTACCGACGCCTTTTATACATATCTTGCCCACGTTGTATAACATCGCATTTTTCATTATTATAAAACCATTCATTATTCGTAATAATTTTATAGGAGCAATATATATGGCAGATACAATGCACGCATTGGAAAAGAACCCTAACTGGAAGGGTCGTCGTGGTCCTGTTGTCCTCGTAATTATGGACGGCGTTGGATATGGAAAATATGAAGAGGGTGACGCAGTAAAAGCAAGCCGCATGAAGTACCTCGACTGGTTTACTGCAAACTGCCCTCACACACAGCTTAAGGCACACGGAACTGCAGTAGGTCTTCCAAGTGATGATGATATGGGTAACTCTGAAGTTGGTAACAATGCTATGGGTTGCGGCCGTGTTTTTGCTCAGGGTGCAAAGCTTGTTGGAGAAAGTATAGCCAACGGTTCAATGTTTGCTGCCGACACATGGAAAAAGCTTGTTAAGAACGTAAACGATAAAAATTCACCACTTCATTTTTTTGTTCTTGTTTCTGACGGAAACGTTCACTCTCACATCGACCATCTTAAGGCAATGATTACTCAGGCTTCTAAGGATGGAGTT
>JAGCTZ010000221.1 GCA_017963165.1 Treponema sp. | reverse complement strand
TGCTTGGTGGAATTCTTAAATCTTCCAGACACTTTGCATTATCAATCATCATCAATTTTCGCAATGCAACTTTCTGAATTGTATTCGGAAGCCGCTTGGAAAATTTCTGATTATAGATAAGTTCTGTTTCTTTATCCGCAATACTTTTTATCATAATCATATTGTATCTGTTTATCGTGTATATGTCAAACAGAGATATTTTAGAATCAACACAAGTGTTTGTTATTCCTTCGTTTAGCTTTCACAACGCTTAAACTAACATGCTCACGGAACAATGCTTATATTGTCAGCGATTGTTTAGCGTAATGAAACGGAAAGCATTACTAGAACGAGAGGGACAGCATTACTATAGTAAAAGGGATCGTTTCAGCCTAATAAGAGGGAGTCAAATCTAGCTAGATTTGGGTATCGAATCTAGCTAGATTTTGTCATAGAATCTAACTAGATTTGACTGCAAAATCTACTTAGGTTTTGCGATGGCAGCTGAAAAAGCATTAATATATATGAGTTTATAATCTAAATCATTATATCATAAAAGTGTTTTATTTTCAAGAAACATTGTATAATATGTGAATACGCCTAAATTATGTTATACGGACGCCCGCACAGGATGCAGGAAAGTGTATGCACTTTAAGTCTGATTTGTGAAAAAATAATTGTCAGCAGACATTATAAGCTTTTGGGTTTGTCGTATGCGGTCTTGAAGGATTGTGCAAAGCAAAGGAGTTTTTTCTTCAAGATGACGGTTCTGTTTAAATAATTCAAAAGCAAATTCGGAAATGTCTGCAAGATTTTTGAATGGCAAATCCTTGCAATATTTAGCACAAGGAATTTTTTTTATTTGCTCCTCATGTGTTTTTGCAAAAGGTTTTGCAGCTATCTTGTAAGGACTTCCGGCAATTCCTTGTTTCAAGTCATAAATAGAAGAATCATGAAACATGGACGTACCAGTATCAAATACAGGTGCTAAACCTTTCCATTCAAGGGTATCAGCGTTTCTTACAAAGCCAAAGTTATTATAGTGCCTGTCTGAATTTGCAATAATGCTGTCTACAACCAGCATCTGACAAATTTGTTTTTCAATCTGCTCAATATCACTCATTCCAAGAGCTTTACAGCATTTTAAAATGTGTTTGTATTCAGAATCGCTGTTCGATTTCTTTAGAATATTCTTTATATGCCATGCACTTATTAGTTCTGTGTCCGGTGTTATAAAATCCTTGCAGGCTGAATAATATCGGCCGTCATTTTCTACAATGGAATAATCTACATGGGTTATACCAAGCTTTCTGCAAATTTCGGCGGCAAGAATTTCATTAAAAGGTTCTTGCTGGCCTTCTCCGCTTCCGCCCTTCAGCAAGATGCGCTCACCGTTATCGATTATCCACTTTTTTTTGAGCCAGCCGTCACTTGTGTTGTCCGGCGAAAGAAGGCTCAGACTTGAAATGTCCTGCACATCAAGAGTGCCAAAAAGAGCCTTGCCAACATCTTCCGAAAAATCATTCTCAAAGAAATTTACATCGCTCCATTTTAATTTGCTGTCGGCAGGCTTTGCCCAATATTGATCTGAAAGACTTAACGCATAAGATTTTGTTACAAGCTGCTCGGTTGTTATGTTACCTAAAAGTTCAAGTGCATCTCTGAGGTTCTGTCGGCTTGCAGGAATTGTCCTACTTCGCCACCATGCACGGAACTGCTGCCTTGGAGAAATGCCACGCTCATATTCCTTAAATATGCCGACCGGCAGATGGCTTTCATTGATAACATCAAGAACCTCTGAAATTTCATCTTCTTCTATAGTAAAGTTGAGAACCGGAATATCTTTATGGCACAGCGTGTATTTCATAGTTTAATTCATAAAAGCCTTTAAATAAATCTTATCATCTTATTATGGTTTATAACAGCAAATTCGTTATTATCATAGCATATTATGAACAAAACCTATACTTTTTATGCCCAAATGCGAACTGGACACATTTGCCATGGTAAAAGTTCTTGAAAAATTAAAAGAAGCTGTTAAATAACTTCAGCATTCCGCCTGAATGAAGGGGGACAGATATGAGCCTTATGTCTTTTTGCACTGCACTAAAAAAAGTGAAGCAGCCGCGAATTCCTCTGGCGCGGTAGCTTCAGTTTATTGTTGCCAGTGTTCCAGTTTTTTACTATATTAGATGTATGAAAAAGAATCTTATTCCTATAACCCTGCTCACCGGCTATCTCGGTGCAGGAAAAACAACTCTTCTGAATTACGTCCTTAACAATCAGAAGGGATACAAAGTGGCGGTCATCGTCA
>JAGCTZ010000024.1 GCA_017963165.1 Treponema sp. | reverse complement strand
GAAGCTGGTTCACACTTCGGTCATCAAACACGTAGATGGAACCCAAAGATGAAAAAGTACATCTACTGCGCAAGAAATGGTGTTTACATCATTGACTTAGCACAAACAGTTGCTTTAGTTTGCGATGCATACAAAGCAATGAAAGCTATCGTTGATAACGGTGGTAAAGTATTATTCGTTGGTACAAAACAACAAATCGCTGAAGTAGTTACTCAAGAAGCATTAAGAAGTGGTAGCTTCTACATCACTAATAGATGGTTAGGTGGTACATTAACAAACTTCAAAACAATCCAAGGTAGAATTAGATACCTCAAAGATTTAGAGAGAAGAGAAGAAGAAGGCGAATTCGAATTATTACCAAAAGTCGAAGCTGCTCAACTCCGTAAAGAAAAAGAAAAATTATCAAAGAACTTAGATGGTATTAAGGAAATGAGAAAAATTCCTAATGCACTCTTCGTTGTTGATCCAAACGCAGAACACAATGCTGTTGCTGAAGCAAAGAGATTAGGCATCCCAGTCTTCGGTATCGTTGATACAAACAGCAATCCTGATTTATGTGACTATGTCATCCCAGCAAATGATGATGCAGTCAGAAGTGTTTCCTTAATCTTAGCTGTCATCGCTGACGCTATCGTTGAATCTAAGGGTGGTGCACCAGTTGTTGCTTACACTAAAGATGAAGGCGATGAAGTTACTATGAAGGAAGTCATCAAACAAACTGAAAAAGAAAACGCTGAAAAATTAGCAAAGATTCGTGCAGAAAGAGCTGCTCGTCAAGAAGCTTTCGAAAAAGAACAAGCTGAAAGAGCTGCAAAAAGAGCTGCAATGTTAGCTGCTGATGGTAACGGCGAAAAGAAAACTGCTAAAGCACCTGCAAAAAAGCCAGCTGCTAAAAAAGAAGCTGCTCCAAAAGCAGACGAAGCTAAAGCAGAACCAGCAAAAGAAGGAGAATCCAAATAATGGCTGATAGTTTAATTGACTTAATCAAAGTATTAAGAGATAGAACTGGTGCAGGCTTAATGGACTGCAAAGGCGCTTTATTAGCAAATGATTGCGATTTAGATAAAGCAGGCGACTACCTCCGTGAAAAGGGCTTAGCAAAAGCTGCTAAAAAAGCAGACAGAATCGCTGCTGAAGGTTTAGTAGTTGTTAAAACTTGTGAAGGCTGTGGCAAAACAGTTATCGTTGAAGTTAACTGCGAAACAGACTTTGTTTCTAAAGGTGATGCTTTCAAAGAATTAGTTGAAAACGTTGCTAGTGTTATCTTAAAGAACAACCCAGCTGATGTCGCTGCTGCAAAAGAATTAACAAAAGATTTATTTACAGATGCTACAGTCAAAATGGGTGAAAAATTCGATTTACGTAGATTCGAAATCGTTGAAAAAGCTGACAATGCAGTTTACACATACATCCACATGGGTGGTAAAATCGGTGTCGTTGTTGTTTTAGACAAAGAAGACGCTGAAGTTGGTAAAGGCTTAGCAATGCACATCGCTGCTAACAACCCAACATATGCTTCAAAAGCAGACATCGGTGCTGATGCAATCGCACACGAAACTGAAGTTCAAACAAGAGCTGCTAAAGAAGATCCAAAATTCGCTGGTAAGCCAGAAGCTATGATTCAAAAGATTATCGGCGGTAAAGTTGATAAATACTTCTCAGAAATGGTTCTTACTGAACAAGCTTACTTATTAGACGATTCTAAGAAAGTTGGCGCTGTCTTAGCAGAAAAGAAATTAAACGTTGTCAAATACGTTCGTTACCAAGTTGGTGAAGGTATTGAAAAACGTCAAGATGATTTCGCTAGCGAAGTCATGGCACAAGCTAAGTAATTTTTGAAATTCAAAAG
>JAGCTZ010000002.1 GCA_017963165.1 Treponema sp. | reverse complement strand
TTTTTGCTTCAGCCAGCGTTTCCGCGATTTCTTTTCAGCGCAAACAGGCATCAGCAATTTTAAGTTCAACACCGACATGGTTGCAACCGCCAAAAAAGTGCGCGAAACAGGCGACACAAGCTTTACGCTCGGCGACATGCTCGATGTTTTCTACGGCAGAAAGACTTACGCAAAATACGATAATTCATGCCTGCAATGGAACAAATTTGTAAAAGACTTTTGCACCGATCCGGCAAGCGCACATTTTTCAGACAAACTGAAAGCCGCTTCAATTATATGGAAAGAAGTGCGTGAGTCTACAAGAGAAAAAATCTATACAAGCGATTTGCTGACTGAATTTGCAGAAAAATTAAAGCCCTTTTCCACATAAACAACCGGCAAACGCTTTAAACTCAAGTAGACTGACTCGTTATAGACATATAAATCTTTTAGATACTTTCTGCGCTTTTATTTTTCTGGTGAAATTTCTATTTTTGAGACTTTATCAGCTTCAAAATAGAAACACAGACGATAGCCATATCCATCCGGAAAAATAAAATAGTCGAACCGGTTATCTTTTGTTATTATTGGTTTATCTAATAACTTTATTACCTCGTCTTTAGACATGCCAATCTTAAAGATAGTTCCTTGAAGAACATCATCACTTTCAGCAGTACCACCGGCTTTGATAAGCACCTTCGCAGACTCTTCTGTAATTCCTGTAACTCTTTTATAGCCGGTAGAAGCTTCATAATCTTGATAAGCCTCTTCATCATAAACCAGCAGCTTCTTTTCGAGCGCGCTGTTAAAGAGGATTTCCTTGTATTCATCTTTGCGGCTTTGTTCAAATGGCTCAAGATAACCGCCGAAAACCCAGTAATCCTGCGGCATTGATTCATCGTCATAATCAAAAAGGCTTATCATGTACCAGGGAGCTGTAATTCCATCTATTGTATCTTCACGGACAGTCTTTGCATTATAAGACGTTACCATTCCCTTGAGCATCACATTCAAAACCATTTTTTCATCATTTTCGTTCACCTGATGAAACTTTTTTTCAAGAAGTTCTCTTAATTCGGCATTTAAGTAAGCGCGATACCAGAAGGAACCTTCCTTTCCCTTTAATGAAGGCTGATGACGGAGTTTTAAGTTGTCTTTGGCAACAACCGGAGTATTATCTGTTTTAATGACTTCCATGCCCTTTAAAATGCACTTTGTTCTGGCGGGTCTTGCTTCCACACCCTTTCGCAAAATCAAATGCTCGTTACGAAGAACACCGACTTCATAAAAATCTATAAAGTCATAATCGTAAACAAGAGTCGTTTCCTTTTTACCGGGAAAAATCAATTCATCCCATCTGCTGCTTTCAAAATTCGGGAAGAACAAAGTAAGGCTGTTGCCGTCAAGTTTGTACTTGCCATTCTGCCCCATGTAACCGCCATAGGGAGAAAAGACGTAATAAGTGCCATCTTCATCAAAGCTAAAATAAACAAAATTAAGATCTTCAGAAATAACTTCGATGCTCCACCTGCCCATAAGATAATCCTGGGTAAGGTCTTTTACAGCTTCTTTATATTCCTGCTTTGACTTTATGGTCTTTATATAGGCATAAGTTCCTTTTTCAGGCGGAAGGTTTTCTTCTGACTTTACGCTTGTTTCTGAAACTTGTTCCTGAAGTTCAGACGCCTGATTTTCTTGAGTCTTTTTAGAACAGCCTGCTATAAGCAAAAAAAGCAATGCACAGCAAATAAGATTGTAAAGTTTTTTCATGCCATGATTCTACATAAATGAAAAACAAATATCAATTCTC
>JAGCTZ010000023.1 GCA_017963165.1 Treponema sp. | reverse complement strand
TCTGCAAGCAATGAGTTTGTCTCAAAAATGGAAGACGGCGCAGAAACTGTAGTCGGCGAGCGTGGCGTAGGTCTTTCTGGCGGACAGAAACAGCGTCTTACAATGGCGCGCGCAATGTCTAGAAACGCGCCTGTTATCGTGTTTGACGACTCAACTTCAGCACTTGATGCAGAAACTGAAAAAAAGGTGCAGCGCACTTTGAACGAAATGCACGGCATGACGAAAATCATCATCGCGCACCGTATAAGTTCAGTAAAGAACGCTGACAAGATTATCGTGCTTGAAGACGGGCACATAGCAGAAGAGGGCACACACGAAGAGCTGCTTGCCCGTCACGGACTGTATTACGAGACATACGTGACACAATATGGAGAAAACAATGGCTAATTCATATAAAGAAGACGAACAGATAAGCGATGTTCCGAAGATAAAGACTATAACGCGCCTTTTGTCTTATCTTCTCAAATATAAATGGAAGATTCTGATTGTAATGGGACTTATGGCAGTCGGCACGTTTGTTTCGCTTATAAATCCGCTTTTTATAGAGACGGGCATAGACAAGTACATTTCCGCTAAAAACATGAAAGGTTTTTTTATGCTGATGGCAACCGCCGTTGCGCTGAACCTTATAATGATTGGTGCAATCAAAATCAGAATGCTCATAATGTCAAAGCTTACAAACGGCGTTATACGTGAAATCAGACAGGAACTTTATGAGCATATACAGAAGCTTGACCTTGCGTTTTTTGATTCACGACCTAGCGGAAAGATTCTTGCGCGCATCGTCGGCAATGTAAATTCGCTTAAAGACGTGCTTGAAAACACAATCACAAGCCTTATCCCGAATTTCATCACGATTATTGCCGTAATTGCGATTATGTTCTCGAAAAATGCGCAGCTTGCATGTGCCGCGCTTGTCGGTGTGCCAATCTTGATTGTCGGTGTCGCTGTAATTTCGCGGAACAGCCACAAATATTGGAAGATAAACTCGAAGAAATGCTCGAATATGTGCGCGTTTATTAGCGAGGATTTTTCGGGTATAAAGATTGTACAGAGCTTTGCCGCAGAAGAAGAAACGGACAAGACTTTCAAGCAGCTTGCCGATGAAGACCGCGACAGCTTTGTAAATGCGTGCCGCTGGGCAGACGGAAACTTTGCCATAATCGATTTTTCTTGGGGACTTTGCACTTTCGCAATGTACTGGATCGGCATAAAGGTGATGGGTGTGGAAAGCGTTTCAATCGGTACCTTTCTTGCGTTCGGCACTTACATCGGCATGTTCTGGCAGCCGATTCAAGCTTTGAGCCAGTTCTACAATCAGGTTGTTACCTGCGTTTCTAAGGCAGAGCGTATTTTCGAGATTCTCGACACAAAGCCCGCAATAACCGACAAGACCGGCGCAGTTTCTGTAGATTCAATAAAGGGTGAAGTTGAATTCAAGCATGTAACTTTCCGTTATGACGCAGCCGGCAACCCGAATAACCCGAACAATGTTACCGAGCTTGATAACTCAAAGATTGTGAACATTCTTGAGGACGTAAGCTTCCACATAAAGCCGGGCGAAACAATTGCGCTTGTAGGTCCGACCGGTGCAGGCAAGTCTACGATTGTAAATCTAATTTCGCGGTTTTACGACATTCAGGGCGGAAACATTCTTATAGACGGAATTGATGTATGCGACATGAAGCTCGCAGATTTGCGCAGTCAGATGGGCATTATGACGCAGGACAATTACATTTTTTCCGGCACTATAAGAGATAACATCAAATACGGAAAACTTGATGCTACAGAAGACGAGATAATTGAAGCTGCAAAGTCTGTTCATGCCGACGATTTTATACGCTCTTTGAAAGACGGCTACGACACAAAATTGACGGCGCGTGGCGGCGAGCTTAGCAACGGTCAGCGTCAGCTTCTGGCTTTTGCGCGCACGATGATTTCTAAGCCGAAAATTCTCATTCTTGATGAAGCTACATCGAGCATTGATACAAAGACTGAACTGCTTGTGCAGAAAGGAATTGTGGCCTTGCTTAAAGGGCGCACGTCTTTTGTAATTGCGCACCGCCTTTCGACAATTGCGAACGCAGACCGCATTTTTGTTGTTGACCGCAAAGGCATTGTAGAAAGCGGCACACCTTACGAGCTTCTTGCCAAAAAAGGCGAATACTGGAAACTTCTGGAAGCAGCTAAGAATGAGTAGCTGGAAATCAATTGTAAATTTAACTAAAATTTGTCATTGTCGGGCTTCTACCTGTCGACAGACAGATGACTCGACAATCTTTTTTGCAAAATCAATAATGAGACTGCTTTGTTGCCATCCGTCTTACAAGTGATAAAACAGACTCCAAATCATATTTATCTAACTTCCGCAAATCTGAATTGATATGCTGAATAATTGCAGTCTCCTCTTTTGGAATTGTATGCGAATCTTGTCCTGTAATAAGATATTCAACAGAAACATCAAGCACATTCGCTATACGCACAGCCACATCTGCATAGGGAATACTGTCGTGCGAAAGCCCTAATGAAATTCCACTAACAGCAAAAGATGCCTTTTCTGCAAGTTCTTTACGGCTCATATTTTTATACAACAGTTCATTTTCCACATTCTGCCAAAACGACATAAGATTACTTTATTAAGATATTAAAAAATTTTCTTTGAAAAAGTTAAGGTGTTGAAATTTGTGTTGAAGTATTTTAATGTACTAAAAAATGCAGCAATAATTTTCATCAAATTAACAAATCAAAAGATAATCAAATTTAAGGATAAAACAATGGTTTTTTCGAGTTTGTTATTCACATTTCTCTTTTTGCCAGCAGTACTTATTTTGTATTACTTAGCAAAAGAAGAATATAAAAATTATATTCTTTTAATCGCAAGCCTTGTGTTTTATTCTTACGGAGAGCCTGAATTTATTTTCATAATGACAGGTTCTATATTTATGAATTACCTGATGGCATTAATAATTGATAAATATAGAGGAAGAATGCTTTCAAAAATATGTATGATTGCAGGTGTTACTCTGAATATACTGATTCTGTTTGTTTATAAATACTTAGATTTTTCAATTGCTGTTACAGACAAACTGTTTGGTACTGATTTTCATGTTTTAGGAATAGCTTTGCCTATCGGCATTTCATTTTTTACATTTCAAGCACTTTCTTATGTTATAGATGTTTACAGAGATAGCGTAAAAGTGCAGAAGAATCCTTTGTTTGTAGCTCTGTATATATCTTTTTTTCCTCAGCTGATAGCTGGACCAATTGTAAGATACTCGACAATTGAAAAACAGATTTATCATAGAGAATACTCCATTGATTTATTTGCAGATGGTGCAAGAAGATTTATGCTGGGTTTTTGCAAGAAAATAATTCTTGCAAACAATCTTGCGTTAGTTGCGCAAAAAACTTTTTCAAGTGATGTTACGGTTGCAAATCCACTTTATTTGTGGCTTGGTTCAATATGTTTCAGTCTGCAAATTTTCTATGATTTTTCTGGTTATTCTGACATGGCAATAGGATTGGGCAAATTATTTGGTTTTAAGTTTGACGAAAACTTCAATTATCCGTATATCGCAAAATCGGTTACTGATTTTTGGCGCAGATGGCATATATCTTTAAGTCAATGGTTCAGAGATTATGTTTATATTCCTCTTGGGGGAAGATATGTATCCTGGTATAGGCTGATAATAAACATGTTTATAGTCTGGATGTTAACGGGAATTTGGCATGGTGCCAAGTATACCTTCATTGCATGGGGATTTGGTTATTTTATCCTGCTTGTTATCGAAAAGATGATTATAAAACCATCTGAATGTAAAAATGTATTGTTTAGAATTATTTGGCAGATATTTACTTTGGTATGTGTCAATTTCGGCTGGGTTATATTTAATTCCGCTGGAATAAAGGTAGGTATACGATACTGTCTTGCAATGTTGGGATATTATGGCACTGATGCAGTTGTCGATGCTGATATTTTATATAACTTACGTCAATATGGAATATTTATTATCTTAGGCTTATTATTTTCTACGCCTATCGTGAAAATTATTAAAGAAAAACTTGAAGATTCTAAGTTTTTTTCTTGTTCTGCAATTGTCGTTCCTATTGGATATGGATTCCTTTTTTTATGGGCTGTGTCTTTTTTGATTCTTGGAGCACACAATCCATTTATCTACTTTAATTTTTAGGGAAGTGTTTTGAGATATGAAAAAGATAATGAACTATTCTTATATGATATTATTTTTGCTTTTAGTTATAGGTCTTGGTTTTCTGAGTTATAAAAAATTAATGAATTTCTATATCAATAAAGAAAAAGACTATAATGAATGGACACCAGATTTAGGAACAAAATTTGAAACTGATATCGCAAGCACGTTTTATAATAAATTCGGTTTTGTAAATTTGAACGGAGCTTTATGTAATTTTCTTAAACAACCGTCTATGAATGGCGTTGTAAAACTGAATAATGGTTATTTACTCTCACCGATATCATATTCTTCTGACGAAGTTTTACAAGAATGCGCTGACGCAACAATTAGGTTCAACGAATATTTGAAAAATAGAGGTACTGCCCTTGTATACGCGGCTACTCCGTATACATCAAGTAAATATGATCCACAATTACCTGTTGGGATAAGTGATTATGGAAACGATAATCTTGACAGATTTCTGCAAATGATTCAGCAAGGCTGTGTTGATATTATAGATTTTAGACAAACGATGCATGATGATGGAATAAACCAATATGATATGATGTACAAAACAGATCATCATTGGACTACAAAAGCAGGATTTTATGCATACGGAATCTTAGAAGACTATATAGTTCGAAAGACAGGCTGTGAAGTGGATGAACGAATCGCAGATATAAATAATTATACCGTTACAACATATAAAAAATGGCATCTCGGTTCAAGAGGTCAGCGTACAGGAATATATTATGCAGGAATAGACGATTTTGATTTGATACTACCAAACTTTGAAACAACTTTGCAAAATGATGCAGGAAAAATTGGCAGTATGCAGGATTTAATGATAAATATGAAGCCTCTGACAAACAAAGATTATACATCAAGATACACATATGACCATGTGATGGGAGCTTCATTAGACAATTACACTAATCTTGATTGTAAAAATGATGTTAAGATTTTGACTATTACTGATTCTTTTGGAAAAGCTCTTAATCCATATTTAGCAATGACATTTGGGCAGTTGAATTATGTATATGATGCTGATGTCTCAGTGGTAACTACTGAAGTTATCGAAACAATTGATCCTGATGTGGTAATAATGATGTATTTTCCTGTGTATTTGCGTGAAGGAACAAAAGCTTTTTCTTTCAATGATTTTTGATATCGAGAGGATTGAAGAATACTGTTTTCATCGGCATGTTTTGATGCTTCTCGTTAAACTGACTATGGGTATAATGACGCAGGACAATTACATTTTTTCCGGCACTATAAGAGATAACATCAAATACGGAAAACTTGATGCTACAGAAGACGAGATAATTGAAGCTGCAAAGTCTGTTCATGCCGACGATTTTATACGCTCTTTGGAAGACGGTTATGACACAAAATTGACGGCGCGCGGCGGCGAGCTTAGCAACGGTCAGCGTCAGCTTCTGGCTTTTGCGCGCACGATGATTTCTAAGCCCAAGCTTCTTATTCTTGATGAAGCTACATCGAGCATAGACACAAAGACTGAACTGCTTGTACAGAAAGGAATTGCGGCTTTGCTTAAAGGGCGTACGTCTTTTGTAATTGCGCACCGCCTTTCGACAATTGCGAACGCAGACCGCATTTTTGTTGTTGACCGCAAAGGCATTGTAGAAAGCGGCACACCTTCCGAGCTTCTTGCCAAAAAAGGCGAATACTGGAAACTTCTGGAAGCCGCCAAGAATGAGTAGCTGATTCAGGCTTAGGGGCTGTCTAATAAAATGACAGTTCCTAAGCAAGGCGCGAATAAATCAAATCTGCTATCTGCTCAATAGAGAGCTCTTCGCCTATTTTTGTTTCCGTAAGAATGTCGGAATAATCTTTTTTGCGCCACCATTCGCGCATTTCTGTTTCGCCAAATTCGGCTCTTTTTTGGCGACTTTGATGGCGTTTCATGGTTTCTTCAAAAGGAATGTCGAAATAATATGCGTATATCTGGTTTTGGTACAGCTTTTTGGCAGTCTCAAATAATGGCTTATACCAGTCAGCGTACATAATTCCTTCCAGTATAACAATTTCGCAGTGCTTGTAGCCATAATTAAGCAGATTTTCCATCAAAGGAATGGCTTTTGAATCAGGCCCGTCCGTTGCCATCAGCATTTCTCTTCTTATTGCGTCTTGAGAGATGACCATAGTGTTTCTGCCAAATCTTTTCTGCAAATTTTTTGCTGTCGTTGTTTTTCCGCTGCCAGAATTTCCTCTTAATATAATTAGTTTGCCCATTTTCCCTCTAAATAATACCAGAGTGCAGCATTATTCGGCTGTTTTTTCTGAAAGATAGGTGTAGATGAATCATTCCGTTCTCCAGTTTTCCAGAATTTTTAAGCCTTCGTCAATTTCGCCGCCCAAAACTTCCTGGATTTTTTCGAACTTCTTTTTGGAATGCATGGTGTCCAGAACTTTGAGCAGTTCTTTCTTGCTGTGCTTTTGAATGAACAGCGACATTGCTCTTATGGCGTTAGTTTCTTTTCCGAGTGCGTAAAAGCCTTTTTTACAGTCATAAAGCTCGTTACATTCGTAGCAGCCGTCCAGTCCTTTTTCTTTACAGCAGGCAGCGTTTGGGCAAACACCATCAGGCGAACAGGTTGCAAAAGAGCAGGTGTTGTAAATTGTTCTGCAAGAGCTACACCATTGTGTAAGAAAGCAGTGACCACACGAAAGTCCGCAATAGGCAATCGGATCTACGCCTTTTTTCGCCTGCTGGCACAGCTTGTTTTTGATGCGTCTCATTGCTTCTATATGCATAATCCAGTGGCGGGAGAATGGCATTTTTATGAGCCCTGCAAGGTTCTTTCCGCACCAGTAATCAATCAGCCAGACGGCATTTTCATCGCTGCTCACACATTTGCTGACAACGAGCCGTTCTCTGTCCGCATCTGTAAATGTTTTTTTCAAATCTGCAAACTGAAGTTGACTCAGCATTTTATTTGTAGAATCCATCACAGCTTTGCAATAATCATATGTTGCTTGAATATTCAGCTTCTTTGAAAAGT
>JAGCTZ010000220.1 GCA_017963165.1 Treponema sp. | reverse complement strand
TGTTCGAGCTGATGTTTGACATTTTTGCGGAAGCCCTCAAAGTCTACAGTACCGTCACCATTCATAGGTGTAATTAAAGCTGTAAAAGCACCACGAAATTTTGTCATATATTCCTCCTAAAAAAGTTATGAGCAAATCTTCAGATTTGGGAATAACTTTTTTCGCACATTCGTAACGAAGTGAGAATGTGCAGTATATATTCAAGTTTCCGAAAGGAAACTTGTAAAGATAAAAACTGACGGTAATCGACAGTTTTTATCTTATTCCTCCTAAAAAAGTTATGAGCAAATCTTCAGATTTGGGAATAACTTTTTTCGCACATTCGCAACGAAGTGAGAATGTGCAGTATATATTCAAGTTTCCGAAAGGAAACTTGTAAAGATAAAAACTGACGGTAATCGACAGTTTTTATCTTATTCCTCCTGAAAAATGTTGCAGTTATTTTATAGTTTTTTTAGCATAAATTCAATATAATGCAAAAAAGCCAAAAAGAAGGAATTAGATGAAGAAATCGAAGATAATAGTGCTTTGTTCCTGTAGTGTACCAGTCTTACTGACAGCTGCGTTTTTTATTTTCACAGGTACCAGAGCATCTCAATTTGCAAAGCTTACAGCTGCAGAACCTGTTCCTGTTGAACAGGCGGCACAATTAAACCTTGAGCTAAAAAATAAATATTCAGAAAAAAACGAACTTCTTCAGTCGCTTCCCTACACTTTACCCGAGTTTGGAATCCAAATTGGTGCCGATTCTGCAATTCTTATTGATATTTCTAACGGCAATATTATTTATGAAAAAAATGCAGACAAAATAATTCCACCGGCAAGCATGACAAAGCTTTTTGCAATGTATGTTGTTGAACAGGAAGTTCTTGCCGGACGACTCCATTATAATGACATTATTCCACTTCCTCCGGAATGCTGGGCCTGCAATATGCCTCCACATTCTTCACTTATGTTTTTAGGGAAAGGTCAGATTGTTACACTGGAAGAACTGCTGCTTGGACTTTCAATCTGTTCCGGAAATGATGCAGCTTATGCGCTTGCCTACGCAATCTGCGGTTCAATGGAAGAATTTGTTCAACGAATGAATCAGGTTGCCGAAGATATTGGACTTACACACACTCACTTTGTAGAAAGCTCCGGTTACAGTGAACAGAATGTTACAACTGCAAGAGAAATGGCTGCATTTTGCAGGCTTTATCTTCTTGAACATCCCGATTCCTTAAGAAGATTTCATTCTGTAAAAAGCTTTACATACCCTAAAGAAAAGAATATGGCTCCGGGTGACCGTTACGGTGCTCAAGACTGGAGCAACGGACTTCCAGAACATATCACAATGGGAATTACACAGGAAAACACAAATCCTCTGCTGGGAAAATTACAAGGCTGCGATGGATTAAAGACAGGTTATATAGATGAAAGCGGCTACAATCTTGCACTTACAGTTATCCGCGATGGCACACGTTTTCTTTCTGTAACAATGGGTGGAAAAGGTAAAGATACAAAGGAAGGTCAGGCTGGAAGAGTTGCTGATGGAACAACTCTTATGGAAACTGCCTTCAGTATTTTCAGGGATTACAGTGTAGACGGACTTGCAACTTCTTATTTTGTTAAAGTATATGCAAGCAAAGAAAAAAGTCTTAATCTTATTACAGCCTACGAACCGCAGACTGTTTGTGTTCCTTTTGTAACTGGTAATTCAATTGCAGAAAATCTTAAGAATGTAACAATAAACGTAACGGTTCCCGATTATCTTCAAGGCGAAATTATAGCCGGCGCAGAATACGGAAAAATAGAAATAACTCTTGGCAATTATATTCTTGAAACAATTCCACTTGTTGCAGACAGAAGCACACAAAAAGCCGGATTCATTACATGTCTTGCAGATGGAATTATGAATCGTTAGGAAAAACTAAACTTCTTTACAGGCTCTTCTAAAATCATCCATTGTAAATTCGGCGCGATTTTCCTGCCCTGCAATAAGAGCCGCTCTGTTCAAAACAGATTCAATTTTTGCGCAGGAATATCCGTCTGTCATTTTTGCAATAGTTTCCGGTGTACAGGCTGAATCACAAGCCTTGCCTTTGGTATACATTTTTACAAGCTCAATTCTTGCAGCATAATCGGGATACGGAACACAGAAACGTGCATCAAATCTTCCCGGACGGATAAGTGCAGGATCCAGCGCCTGTATAGAATTAGTTGCTGCTAACACAAGAACACCATTTGTTGGTTCAAAACCGTCCAGTTCATTAAGCAAAGCCGTAACAATTCTTGTATTTTCAGTTTCAAGCGCGCTGCCTGTATAATTTCTTACTGTTCCAATTCCATCAAACTCATCAATAAAAACAATACAAGGAGCACGCTTACGTGCTTTACGGAAAAGCAGCTTTACTTTCATAGGACCAATTGCCATAAACATGCTTTCAAAATCTGTTGCTTTTGCAGGAATAAAATTCACCTTTGCTTCACCCGCAAGAGCCTTTGCAAAAAGAGTTTTTCCGTTTCCAGGTTCACCTTCAAGCAGAACACCTTTTGGCATTCTTATTCCTTTTGCCGCATAAGCAGCAGGATTCTGCATAATCTTCATTACCTGAGTCATATCACGCTTAAGATTATCCATACCTACTACATCATCAAACTTAACGCCTGTTTTATGAACAACCTTAAAAGTGTTAGGTGAAATAAACTTTCTGAAAACAACAAAAATAATACCAAAGAAAAAGACATAAAAAATAATATCAAAAATCAGATTAAAAATTTCTGCTGTATCCTGTTCTACTTTTACAGTTACTCCATTTTTCAAAAGGGTTTCTTCAAGCGTAGGCGAATGCGGATTCTCTGTTTTAAAATCCTTTCCTTCACACGTAAACTCTATGGAATCTGATTTTATTACAGCTGTTACAACCTGATTTTTTTCTACTAATTCATAAAAATTGTTGTAAGGCATATAAGTTTTTTTAGCAGAAAAATAATCCCAGGCAAAATAACCTGCGGCACAGAGTACAATCAATATAATAATAAAGGTAAATAAGTTTCGTCGTTTCATATAATTCCTATAAGTTACCCTTCGACAGGCTCAGGGACCACTCTGTATTATATTATTGCATTTTGCGAACTGTTGGAATAGAATAATTATAGAAAGTAATTCACAGGAGTTATTATGCTAAAAGCAATTATAAGATTCTTTAAGGCTCTGAACAGTAATGTTCATCCTGGGGCTGTGGCACACGCAGTCTGTCTTGGAATGATTCTTGGTTTTATGCCAAAAACAAATGCATTATGGTACATTCTTACCGTTTTCTTCCTTTTTATACGAATTAATAAAGGAACTTTCATTCTTTTTACATTCCTCTTCTCGCTTCTTGCACCTGTACTTGATAACCTTTTCGACACAATCGGCTGGTGGTTCCTTAATATAGAAAAGATTCGTCCATTTTTCTCGTGGCTGCTCGACATTCCGTTTGTCGGTTTTACAAGATTCAATAATACAATAGTTATGGGTTCCTTACTTGCTTCGCTTGTGCTTTATATTCCTGTTTACTGGCTTGTAAGACTATTCCTTAAGTTCTGGCGTGCATTCCTTGCTCCTGCTGTTCGAAAGACAAAGCTTGTGGTATTCCTTTCTAAGCTGCCGCTTATCGTAAAAATAGGAGAAATGTCATGAAAAAAGAAAATACAACTCCAGAAAATGAAAAGTCTGTAAAGGCCGAAAAAACTCCAAAAGCTCCTAAGGCTGCTAAAACTCCAAAGACACCAAAGGCAAAAAAAGAACCAAAGCCTCCAAAAGAAATAAAAACTTTCCCTGTAAAAAAACTTCCTAAGTTGTTTAAGAAAACTTATACACAAAAACAACTCGATAAGAAAATCCTTGATAAGCTTTTTATTCCTGAAGATAAAAAATATGTAACATCACTTTTTAAGGAAAGCGGAAAAAACAAAAAAGAAGTTGCATTGTTTTCTATTCCTGCAGACATGACCTTTGAAAAAAAGGAGCTCAACAGGCTTAATACTATTGCTGTAGAAATCAAACAGAACAAAGGACGTATAAAACTTCTTCCTCTTATTGCAACTGTTGCATTTATTGCCGCAGTAATTATTACACTCACCCTTACAAAAAATATAATTGCTCGTAAAGTTATTACTTCGACCTGCGAAAGTATTTTTGAAGCAAAATGTGATATCGATTATCTTAATATCAGCTTTATAAAATCTACCTTCAAAATGAAAGGCTGGCAGGTTGCAAATAAAAAACAACCTATGAAAAATCTTTTTTCAGTTGATTCAGTCACCTTTGATTTTGACATGAATCAGCTGCTCAAGTCCCGTTTTGTTGCGAATGAACTTTCGGTACTTGGCGTTGATACAAATACAGATAGAAAATATTCTGGCGACATTTCTGCTCAACGTCTTGCAAAAATCCAGAAGAAAAAGGAAAAGCAGGCAAAGAAAAAAGCAAAGGAAAATGAAAAATCTGCCTTTATGGTTTCTCTTGAATCAAAAGCAAATGGAGCTATGGACACTCTCAAGGATTCTGTAACAGGACTTTTTGATCAGTACAATCCGGAAAAAATCATGAAGGAATGTGCCGAACAACTTCAGACTCCTAAGGTTTCTAAAGAGGTTCAGGCGCAGGCAAAAGCCCTTACCGAAAAATATAAAGCAAAGCCTGATGAAATAAAGGCCAAGCTAGAAACTATAAAAACTTCTTATGATGCTGTTTCAAATATTGATTTGGATTCTCTTAAAACAAATCCTACAAAGATTAAGGAAACACTGGAAACTGTTAATGACCTTAAATCAAATCTTGAATCTCTAAAGAAAGATGCAGACACAGCATTAAAAGAAGTTCAGTCGGACATAAATGGAATTGGTGGACTTGCAGAACAGATTCAGTCAGCAATTGTAAATGATAAAGGAATTGTAGACACTCAGATTAATAAGTTTACTTCTATCAGTCTTGATACAGGAAAGAATTTTATTTCCGGAACTTTTGATTCAATCATTTATCAGCTGCTTGGAAAATACTACCCATATTACACAAAGGGAGTTTCCATGCTTATGGAAGCAAAAAACAAAAACAAGGATAAACCTAAAAAAGAAAAGAAGCAGAAAATGACAATTGCCCGTGCAGACGGAAGAAATGTTGTATACAAAACAGATTCTGCTCCAAAATTCTGGATTAAAAAAGCGGCTGGTTCTGGTCCTTCTTTTGCATTCGATGCTACTGACATAACAAATAACATGGAACTTACTGGAAAACCAGCAGTTGCAAATGTAAGCGCTTCTCTCTTTAACATTGATCACAAGGCAAAAATTACAGTTGATACAAGAGAATCCTCAAAGGAACCGCTTTTACTTGCAAATTATAATTGTGACAAGCTTTCTCTGGCTTATCCTTCCAGCAAGATGGGAAGCATTCCTGGAGTACCTGGCATTGATTCTTCAAAAACTCAGCTTGATTTTATTCTTAAGATTTTTGAAAACGACGGCTTTAATTTGTCTGGAACAGGCTACTTTACAGAGCTTGAGCTTTCGGCTCCTTCATTTGAACCGGAATTTATTTCTACCATTTATGCAAATACTCTTGAAAAAATCCGTTCTATGAAGCTTGGAGTTCAGGCTGGTTATACTCAATCTGCCGGAATTGATTTAAAGCTTAATACAGACGTAGACAAACAGTTTATAAATGCCTTTACAGCCGAAATGACTAATCAGCTTGGTGTAATAAAAGAAAAGATCGAAACAGAATTGTTTGCCAAGATTAACGAATATACAAATGGTGCGTTAGGCGAAATTAACAACTTTAATGATATTTCAGATAAATTGAACAGCTACAAAAAGAATATTGATGAGCTTTATGCAAAGGCTGATGCAAAACGACAGGAACTTGAAGACGCAACTTTGGGTAAAGCAAAAGCCGCTGCCGACGATGCTGTTAATTCTGCAAAGGACAAGGCAAAAGAAGCAGCTAAATCAAGCCTAAAGAAATTGTTCTAAAAAAATGAAAAGATTTTTTCAATTTCTAGCGGGAGGTGCAGTTATTTTTCTGCTTACCTCCTGTCTGCCTAAAAAACAAATGCTTTCTCCAAGATTAAAGGTTGTTACTACGACTCCGGTTATATATGACTGGACAAGAAACATAATAGATGAAAATTCAAATACAACCTTATATCTATCACTTGTAATAAAAAACGGCTTCAACTATCACGACTATGTTCCAAGTGAACCAGAAGAAGCAGCTATAAAAACTGCAGATTTATTCATTTTCACCGGCGGTCCTTCTGAACAATGGGCACAAGAGTTAGCAGGCACTAACTCACTGAACCTCACAGAGATTCAAACCTATGACAATTCTTTTTCAGCAGCTGACGAACATTTTGTTTTATGCCCGCAAAATGCAATAATCTGCTGCCAGAAAATTTGTGAAAAAATCTGTGAATTAGATCCGGCTAACGCAGAAAAATATAAAAGCAAATGTCAGGATTACATAGCTCAGCTTGAACTTCTTGACAGCGCATTTCAATTGACAGCACAAAAAGCAACCAGCACAACCTTTGTTTTCTGCGATAGATTTCCTTTCAAGTGCCTGTTTGATTTTTATGGCTTTAATTATTCAGGAATGTATGATGATTGCCCTGCTCCGCTTAATCTTTCAAAAGATCAGGAAAAAGAAAAAGCAGCACAACTTGGAAAGAAAATAGACGAGCTTGGCGCAAATGCAGTTTACGTAATGGAAGATTCAGATAAAAAGCTTGCAAAAACTGTTATAGGCTATTCTAAAAATCCTAAATGCGATACTGTCGTTCTTGATTCAATGGAGAGCGCTACACTAAGCCAGCTTTTCAACGGAAAAAATTATATAAATACTTTACGAAATGACTTGACTTTATTGCAGTTGAATTGATAAAAATATAACTGAAAATTTATGGCACAGCTTATCTGCGAAAATTTAACATTAGGATACAACTCATCTATTATTATAGATAAACTTAGTTTTTCTGTAGAAAAAGGAGACTACCTTTGCATAATTGGAGAAAACGGTTCCGGAAAAACAACTCTAATAAAAACTATTCTAAGACTCCAGAAGCCTATCGAAGGACAAATCCGTACCGGCGATGGAGTTCTTCCTGATGAAATAGGCTATTTACCACAGCAGACACAAGTTCAGCGAGATTTTCCGGCTTCGGTATGGGAAATTGTTCTTTCGGGCTGTCAGTCTCGTTGCGGAAAAAGACCTTTTTATAATAAAAAAGAAAAACAGCTTGCTTTAGAAGCAATGGAACAGATGGAAATTGCAAACCTTTCTAAACGCTGTTACAGGGAACTTTCGGGCGGACAACAGCAGCGTGTTCTTCTTGCAAGAGCATTATGTGCAACTCAAAAAATGCTTTTGCTTGATGAACCTGTAAGTGGACTTGATCCCTCTGTTACAGAAGAAATGTATGAACTTATTAAGCAGCTAAACAATAAAGGTGTAACAATTATAATGATTACACATGACGTAGAAGCTGCAAAAAAATATGCTACAAAAATACTTCGCATTCAGGATAAAGAAGCACAGCTTTTATCTCCAAGTCAGCTGGAGGAAATATGATTCAGACTATTTCCATGTACTTTAGTTTTAAATTTGTTCAGTACGCTTTTATCGTTGGAGTTTTAATTTCGTTATGCTCATCTCTTTTGGGTGTAACACTTGTCCTAAAAAGATTTTCATTTATTGGAGATGGGCTTAGCCATGTTGCTTTTGGCGGAATCTGTATTGCCTCTGTTCTAAATATAACAAACAATATGTTCCTTGTTCTGCCAATTACAATTTTAAGTGCAATACTTTTATTACGCTCAGGACAAAATAAAAAGATTCAGGGAGATGCCGCAATAGCAATGATTTCTGTAGGCTCTCTTGCAATAGGTTATCTTCTGATGAATGTTTTTTCTGTTTCATCAAATCTTTCCGGTGATGTCTGCT
Organism: Treponema sp.; assembly: GCA_017963165.1. The sequence continues at coordinate 1,995 of JAGCTZ010000220.1, read as the reverse complement.
CTACTCTTTTTGGTTCTACTTCAATCCTTACTCTTTCAAAAGCAGAGGTATGGCTTTGTGCCGTGCTTTCTATTTGTGTTATAATTGCTTTTATAATTTTTTATAATAAAATTTTTGCAGTTACTTTTGATGAAGCCTTTGCTCAGGCAATAGGAACACACGCATCGGCTTACAATCTTGTAATTGCAATCATTATAGCAATTATAATTGTACTGGCAATGAACCTTGTAGGTTCTCTTTTAATTTCTGCGCTTGTTATTTTCCCGGCACTTAGTGCAATGAGGATTTTTAAAAGCTTCCGCTCTGTAACAATTTGTTCGGCTGTTATTTCGGTTGTCTGCTCTATAGCAGGACTTCTCGTTTCTATTCTGACAGGAACTCCTGTTGGAAGCACAATTGTTGCAGCAGATATAATTGCATTTATCATCTGTTCAATCTTGGGAAAAATTTTAAAATGAAAACCATAGATTTCATTAAAATATTATCAAAAGGTTTTCTCATTTTTCTTCTGCTGCTTCCCTGCTCCTGCAAAAAACAAAAATCCGATAAACAGTTAGACACAACTAACACTAATCTCGTCACAAATTCAGAAAATACATCTGGCAACGAAACCACGATAAGCAATTCTTTACCCAAAATTGATTATGATCTTTCAAATATGAATTTCACAATGATATCATCTTTCTTTTTTCAGATGCTTATTGAACCGGAAACTTACGAAAACAAAATCTTCAAAATAAAAGGAAACTTTCAAACCTTTGATAATCCGGAAGGCAAACTGCCTTATTTTTCTGTTATCATGAATGATTCGACAATGTGCTGTCAGGAAGGAATTGATTTTGTCTGGCAGGGCGAACACAACTGGCCGCAGGATTATCCGGAAGCAGGAACAGAAATTTTAATAATCGGAAAATATATCGTAACAGAAGAAGATGGCTTTACTTATAATTATCTGCTTGTATCTGATATACTTCCGGAAATGTCTTTATAAATTCTCTGAACTTCCTGTGTATATTCACCTTTATTTTTTCCAGCTTTTTCGCGAACAATAAGAGCAGGCTCCAGTTTAAGCCCGGGACGTGCATCCTTTCTGGCTTCTATTAAAACAAGATTAGGCGCTTCATTTTCAAAAGGCTGAACAAGCCGCATTCGTTTTGGTTCAAGCTTATATTTTGCAAGCGCCACAAAAATTTCGGATAACCTTTCCGGTCTGTGAATCATAAAAAAACGGCCATGTGAATGAAGAAGAAATTCTGCCGCGCTGACAACATCATCAAGCGTACACATTATTTCGTGTCGGGCAATTGCTTTTTCTTCCGAATCATTTTGAGCCTGCTTTTTGTCAAACGGCATATAGGGAGGATTTGATGTAACCACATTAAAAGTATGCTTTGAAAAAAGTGTAGCAATATTTTTAATATCACCCTGCACTATTTGAATTTTATTTTCAAGTCCATTAAGCGTAACACTTCGGCGCGCCAAATCAACAGATTTTTTTTGAATCTCAAGACCTGTAAAGGAGGCTGCCTTACAGGCTTTTTCCATCAACAGAGGAATAATACCATTCCCAGTTCCAAGATCAAAAACATTACAGCCGGCACGAACTCCACCACAGGCAAAATGAGCCAGTAGCACTGCATCAATGCCAAACATAAAAGAATCTGGATCTTGAATAATTTTATTATTGTTAGATAAAGTATCAATTTGTTCCATAACATCAATTCAATAGTTTGTCTGCGTGCCCAAGCGACGGAGGGGGAAAGCCTTCCCCCTGGTCTCAACCCGCTGCGCGGTTTTCGACACACCCCTTTCGCCTCCTATGTTTTTTGTCAAGAGCAAGTTAGATTAATTTTATCTCCAGCCCTATTATTCGCATAGAATAATGCTTCTTCTGCAAGTTTTGAAATTCTTTCATCAGAAGAAATGAACTTTTTTGGTTCATAGCACTGATTATTTTTCAAAAGAGTATAAAGAAGCTCTCCTATTTTTCTGGCG
>JAGCTZ010000219.1 GCA_017963165.1 Treponema sp. | reverse complement strand
GCATTGCAGCCAAACCTGCAAGGTAAAAAACAACAATGAATTTTACCATTGCAAGAAGAATTTCTACACCAACCTGCGCAATCTGTTTTCCCATAAGGAAAACCAGACCAACAGGAAGACCGTACATTGTCCAGCTTATAAGCTTCTGGAACGAATCTTTCAGCGATACAACCGCGTTTATAAGCCGCGACGAAGAATCTTCGCTTAAAAAGCCTATGGCTATTCCAAAAATTATGCTGAAAAATACAAGCTGAAGTATCGAACCGTTGCTGAATGCCTTAAAAATGTTAGCAGGAATAATGTTTACAAAGAAATCCACTACTGAAGATTTTTTTGTAGCGGCATCTTTTGAAGCATCATAAAGCGCAATTTCGTTCTGCGATGTATCTTCTGAGTCTTTAATTATGCTGTCGAGAACTTCTGTTGTAGATTCACCTAAATTTTCGCCGGGCCGACCGATAATACCAGCCAAAGTGCCGAAAATTGAAACTGCAACAAGCATTATTAAGAATACCAAAATAATCTTAAGAATATGGTTACGGGCATTTTTGTCTTTCATCAGCTGGGCAAGACTTGCAACAATAGAAGTTACAAGAATAGGAATGACTGTCATCTGAAAAAGATTCAGATACATGTCTCCGATTACGCCCCAGGAAAGCGCGATTTCTTTTTCATAAAAGCCGAATAAAATTCCCAGTACTACGGAAATAAAAATAGTGATTGGATTCTTTAGTATTTTACCGAACATACGGACATCTCTCCTATTGATTTGCGTAGATTGAAAGAATTTCATCAGCCGTCATTTTCTGCTGATTCTCAAGGAAAATGTTGACCCAGTAAAGAAGCTGGGAATTTTCATTTTTCACGGCAATTGCTATCGGGTCTGTTAAATCTGTAAAGTAAAGCGGTTTAAGAGTAAGAGAAGCCTGCGGAATTGAAGAAAGAACCCTCTTTATTTCAAGCTCATCGCGGTAAACAGAAAGCACTTCTCCGTTTACCAGAGCCTGAACCGCAGCGTCCCATGTGGGGTATTCTTTTACCTGTGCCTGCGGAAAATTCGATTTGGCATAATTTGCATAGGAAGATTTTGCAATAACGCCGATTGTTCCCTTATAGTTTCTGACATAAGTGTTTACTTCGCCTTCGCTCGCAACTTTAGCAAGCTGAAGCCGGTTAAACAATAATCCCTGTTTGAATGTCATGTATGGTGTAGAAAACTTAACGGTTTTTGCTCTGGAAAGTGTGCGGCTCAATTTTGAAACAGCAAGGTCTGCCCTGCCGGAAGCTACTAATGTTACAAGGTCGTTGAAAGCTGGAGCATCGCGTGTTATTACAAGTTTTACTCCAAGTTCTTCTGCCATTCTTGAAGCAAGATCTATATCGTATCCAGTTAATTTTCCGTTTTTGTCAACAAAATAGAAAGGCGGCTGGTCTACCGCTGTAATTGCGACCCGAAGTTCTCCTCTTTTAAGAATACCTTCAATATCGCCTGTTTCTGCTGAATAATTCTGACCACTGGCAGTAAACGGTATAAACAAAAGAAGTAGGAACACAGCAGTCCTGAATTTAAACTTCATGAAATTACTCCTTAAAACTGAATAAATGTCCAACTTTCTTTTATCTATAATTTATCGGCATTTTCAGCCTAAATCTTCAAT
>JAGCTZ010000218.1 GCA_017963165.1 Treponema sp. | reverse complement strand
TTAAAGCTGAAGCTGATAGACGTGCTGAGATAAAAGCTCAAAAAGAAGAAATTCAGGCAAAAGTAGATGTAATAAAGAACATGGTCTTTGATACAGAGAATGAAGAAAATTTTTTACATCAGTTTATATCAGTTTGTGAGGATTATAAAGGACTTAAGGCAGGTTTTTTTGCAGACAAAGATTTTAAAAGTGCATATGTTACCCGTATGCAGAAAGAACTTAACATTCTTTTAGCTTCAAAACCGGAACTTCATACAAAAGTTAACGGCTATTGGGAGGACGCCAAGAAGTCTAGGGCTGAAAAGGAAAAGAAGATTCATATAATTAGTGCCGCAATTATCGGTGGCGCATTTATTTTGGGTTGCATATCCGGCATTGCCTTAGGAGATGCCAGTTTAGTATTGATGTCTGGATTGTCTCTAGGATTTTTTGGTGTTTTGGGGGCAGTTTTTTTAGAGGGTTTAAGATTTAACAAATTGCCCTGGTGATTTGAGCCCGTGCGGATGCAGACGTGTCCGCATGGGTTTTAAGCGCAAGAAAAGGAGAAAATTATGGCATTTTGTTCAAAATGTGGAAAAGAGTTGGTTGAAGGTGCACAGTTCTGTTCAGGCTGCGGAACACCGGTAGGCGGTGCTGCAGTAGCAGAAAACGACGGCTCAAAAAGAGCGCAGAAATTTGAGGGCGAAATACGCAAGTGCCCGGCCTGCGGTGCGGTACTGGAAGCATTTCAGGCGGTATGCCCTTCTTGCGGATTTGAGCTGCGGGGCAGCACGAAGGTAGCGTCATCGGTAGAGAAGCTGATGGAAAAGATTTTGGAACTTGAGAATAATCGCGAAGAGATAAGCAAAGATGATTATTACACGACTAGCAAGACAGATTTGGGTATCGCAAATTTGATAAAAGTATTCCCTGTACCAAATACAATAGAAGAAATTTTGGAATTCGTTATGATTGCGTCAACAAGTATAAATCCTAAACTGTTATTTTCTAATGGCATTAAAAAAACAGATATGAGAACGGGTGATGAAAATGGACAAATGGCCATTTCAGCGGCATGGCGGTCAAAAATGGAACAGATGTATAAAAAAGCAGAAATGTCATTTGGTTCATCTCCGAAATTCCAGGAAGTCAAAAAAATCTATGATGAAATACAGGCTAAAATCAAGCAGGCAAAAATAAAGAATCTTATTTTTAATCCTTTTTTTATTCTTGTAGTTGTTGTAATTGTTGGTGTAATAATGGCTGCGATCAATTCTTGAGAAGATGCAATTAAAAAATCAAGGCGTATATTATGGAAGCACACACTCTGACAGACGAACAGAAGCATCTTGTTACAGGATTTACTGATGCGGTCAAGAAATTAAAGCTATTGAAAGGAGATGAAGTTTTCCGCAATGCGCGGCTGCTTGATATCCGCTATAGGCTTACGCTTGACTTGCGCATCAGCATTGAAACCGAATATTCGTCAACAAAGACCAAAGATGTACATGATGTCTATGAGCTGCTTTTCAAATTCCTTGATCTGTGGAATGTCTACGAAGTCTGTTGCGCGTACGGCAAGGAGCTTGGCGTTTGTGACAGCCACAAGGTTTCCGGCTGGAAAGATTCTTTCTTAAAAGAAGCCGGTATACTTTCATTCTTAGAACGTCAGGCAGAAACTTTCAGACAGAACATGGTTTCTGCATCAAGTTCAGAAAAATACCGGCAGTATCTTGCCCATTTTTCTGTGCTTGATGCTGTAAAAGACCATAACAAGAAGAAGTATCAAAAATATCTTGAAGCTT
>JAGCTZ010000217.1 GCA_017963165.1 Treponema sp. | reverse complement strand
AGAGTTGTTTTTCCGCTTTGTCGTGGACCAGTTATTCCAACAACAGGAAACTGACCTGCAAGCCGCAAAAGTGCATCCTTTGCTTTTCTTGAAACATTCATAAGATTACCTCCAGTATAGAGATGGTGATAATCTAAAGTCTAACATGGTAAAATCCTAAAGTCAAGAGCGGTAAAATCCTAAAGTCTAATACAGTAAAAATCCAAAGTGTCAGAACAATATTTTCTTCCAGGTGGCGTTCCTTCTCCTACACCCCTATTTTCACAACTATTTATTTCTACTATAATATACCCACTATGAAAGCATCAAAATTTATTAACTGGACACTGCGCGAGGCTCCTAATGACGCAGTTATTTCTAGTCATCAGCTTATGATGAGAGCTGGTCTTATCCGTAAACTTGGAAACGGACTTTATTCTTATATGCCTATGGGGCTTAAGGCATTCCGTAAAGTTGAAAAAATCATTCGTGAAGAACTGGACAGAGCCGGTATGCTCGAAATGAAGCCTACTGTTGTTCAGCCCGGTGAAATATGGAAGGAATCGGGACGCTGGGAAAAGATGGGTCCTGAAATGCTTAAGCCGCAGAATCGTGGTGGTCAGGATATGGTTATTTCGCCTACTGCCGAAGAAGCTTTTACTGCTCTTGTTCGCGACGGACTTACTTCTTACAAGCAGCTTCCTTTTACTTTGTATCAGATTAATACTAAATACCGCGACGAAATCCGCCCACGTTATGGCGTTATGAGAGGCCGTGAGTTTACTATGATGGATGCCTACTCTTTTGATAAGGATCAGGCAGACCTGGACGCTTCTTATGAAAACGCTGCAGCCGCTTACCGACGCATTTTTAAGCGCATGGGACTTGCTACAATTTCTGTTCGTGCCGACACCGGTGCTATGGGTGGTTCAGGTTCAGAAGAATTTATGGTAGAAAGCGAAGTTGGTGACGATACACTTTTGCTTTGTCCTGACTGTAAATATGCCGCAAACGTAGAAAAGGCTGCCTGCAAAGATGAAGTTCCTCTTGATTCTGACGGTAAGCCACAGGTAAAAACCGACCTTGCTTATGAAGAAGTTGCAACTCCAAATGTTTTCAGCATTGAAGATATGGAAAAGTTCTTTAATGCAAAGGCAACAACCTTCCTTAAGGCACTCATTTACAAGGTTTACAACAGTGCCGTTGGACTTACAAAAGCAGACTTTTACAAGGATGCAAAAACTGTAACAGATGGCGGACAGACTTATATTCCTGAAAGCTTTGTATGTGTAATTATCCGCGGAGACCTTGAAGTAAATGAAGCTAAACTTGCTGCAGAACTTAAGGCCAGTGGTGCAGAGCTTGCAAGTGATGAAGATGTACTTAAATATTCCGGAGCTCCACACGGCTTTGTTGGTCCTGTTGGAATTAAAATTCCTGTAATTGCAGACCGCTCTACAATTGATATGCATGACTGTATTACAGGCGCCGGAAAAGCAGGCTACCACATTAAGCATGTTGAACCAGGCCGTGACTTTACTCCATTTATGACAGCCGATGTTCGCATTGTAAAACCAGGCGATATCTGTCCTGAATGTGGTGGAACCTTCTATTCTAAAAAAGGAAACGAGCTTGGACATATCTTTAAGCTTGGCGAAAAATATACAAAATCAATGAACGTAACTTACCCTGATGAAAACGGAAAGCTTGTTACTCCAATCATGGGTTGTTACGGAATTGGTGTTGACCGCACTCTTGCAAGCATTATCGAAGCACATCACGACGACAACGGAATTATGTGGACAATGAGTACCGCTCCATTCCAGGTTGCTGTTGTTCCTGTTATGTACAAGGATAAGATGAAGGAAGTTGCAGATAAGCTTTACGAAGAGCTTCAGGCCGCAGGAATTGACGTAATTCTTGATGACCGCGACGAACGCCCTGGTGTTAAGTTTAAGGATGCAGACCTTATCGGTTACCCAATCCGCATTGTTGTCGGCGACAAGAATCTTCCTAACGTTGAACTTAAACGCCGCTGCGAAAAGGATCCACAGCTTGTTCCGGCAGAAAGTGCTGCAGCAAAGGCTATTGAAATTGTTCGTGCAGAATTAGCAAAGCTGAACGCGTAATTATTTGTTGCCCTTCGACAGGCTCAGGAACCCCATGAAATGCTTGTGGTCCCTGAGCTTGTCGAAGGGCCATTTTATAAGGACTGTCCTATGAAAAAAACACTTCTAACCATAATAATTCTTGCAATCACCACAACTCTCTTTGCGCTGCCAGGCTTTACACCATTTGTTCCTGATATCGCAGGAGAGTATGTTTATTACCGTGACTATTCCTTTGCCCGCGAAAGTTATATCGGTATTTTGAATTATGATGATCAGACATATCAGATTCGTTACTATGCTCCAGTAAGCCGCGAATCTGTTTCTCCAGAAAAAGAAATTGCAATTGCTTTTAGTTTAAACCCTGATTCTGATTTTTTTGATATGACAGGTGAAAAAATTATCTCTGATTTCGATTATTATTCAGAAGATGACATTGATATTTTGAATTACCTTCATGATATTCTGTACGAATTTTCTTCTCGAAGAATAAAGCTTTTTGAGCTTAAAGAAAAGGAAATAACTTCTGTTCAGGAATATGATCAGTTTGGTGGTAACGTTTCTATCTGCTTTGATAGTCTTATTCCTTTGTTTAATATTAAGACCATAAAGCTTACAGATGGTACACCAGTTCTTTCCTGTATAACCTTTGGAAGAATTATTGATGGCGAAGACACAAGCTTTTCTGATTTCAAAGGACTTGTTGCCGCTAAGCCATACCACGCTCCTTCAAAAACAAAAATCAAGGGTAAATCAAAAAAGTTTAAAACCTCTGATGGACAAACAATTACACTTGATTCTAACTGGGAACAACCAATGGAAAATTGCTGGATGTTCGGTGAAGAAGCCTTCCTTACAATTGCTTCTATCCCGGTTTATTTTGAAGATAATGCTGTAAACAATCTTTTTGTACTTCGCCGCATCTGCGAAAGCACCGATGGTTCTTACATAGATTTTGAAACAATGGAGCTTTCTATAGACAATAAAAAACACCTTACCAAAATTGTTGCCAAATCATCGCAGGCACAGAACAATCAGGTTGTGTACGTTATTAAAGAACTTACAACAGATCCGTCAAAAGAAATCAACAGCTACATTTCGCTGGCTGCCTATGAAGATAGTTATCTGGAGAAAAGTAGTTATTATTCAAAGATATTAAAGACGTTTAAAGATTGACCCTTCGACAAGCTCAGGGACCCCAATCATGGGTGCAGAGACACCAATCATGGGCGTAGGGACCCTTAATATAAACTTGGGACCCCTAACATAAGCTTGGGACTCCCTAACATAAGCTTTGTGGCCCTTGAACTAAAACGAATTCCTTGAAAGCGGCGAGCCTATCCATTGGCCTTCGCTGCCAAGGTATTCTTTTTTCTTACCTTCTATAAGAAACTGAACACTGTTTACAGTCGAAAAGGTTGTAGCCGTATAAACAAGCTGCATTAACTGACCATTATAGCCTTCTATTCCATAAGTATTAAATTCAAAATTTTCGCTAAAATCAAGATATGCAACACCATCAGAAACGCGTGCACCCAAAAGCTTTGTACCATCAGGAATAAGAGAAATGCAATTACGTTCTTCTGATTTTGTAGAATCAGGACCAGCAAGAACTTCTTTTATGGCTGTTGCCAACGGAGAATCTGTTTTTGGAACAGAACGTTTTATGATTTTACGGCTTATTGAACCTTCAGAATCAATTTCGACAAAGCAAAGCTGAAGCTCTGTATATGCATTCTGGACAGGCTTTGGTGTTTCCTTCTCTTCTACAACTTTTTCCTGGGCAGCCTGTTCCTGTTCCTTTTTCGCAGCTGGAGTCTGTTCTTTTTCTTCCTGTTTTGATTTCTGAGGCTCTACTTTAATTACAACTTCATCTGGTTCTGCAAGAGGAATCTTTACAGTTTCCGTTTCGGTAGGAGTATGCTTTTCTACAAATTCTGGTGTAGAACCGAATACACGTTCAAAAAAGCGGGTTTCTTTAAGATTAGTAAGGATTGAATCTTTTTTTACAAGAAAAATAATGAAAATTACGAGAACTGCTAATAAAACACAGGCTAAAGTAAAGCCTGTTTTTTTCTTGGAATTTTTATCTGCCATAATATAATTATCGGCAGATAAAAATTTTGATTTAGAGCAAAATTACAAGCCTATGCAGACTGTTACAAATGCTCCTACACCAGCACCTTCAAAGCTCTTTGCAAAGCTTGTTGACTGGAAAGAAACACCTGCATCAACTTCTACAAGACGAATATTCAATTCTATAGCAAACTGATTCTTGAATATTTCGTCCATGCGGCTATGAGAAGCTTCAAAGCTTAAGATATTCCACAAGCTGAATCTTCCTGCAACAGAATAATCAATATAAGCCTGAGTTTCATTCTTATTTGTTGCAAATGGATGTCTTACTCCAAGTCCAAGATATCCAGAGGTTGTAAGAAGTGAACCAAATGGATGGAAATCGGCAGAAACACCAACCTTGAATGGACGGTGAATCTTGTAAGGTGTATCAAGAACTACAGCCTTCTGAATAAAGTCTTTAGATTCATTGTTTTCTTCTGTAGATTCTGTGTTTTCATCTTCATCATCGTCGTTGTCTTCCGAAGAACTTCCGTTTAACATTTCGTCAAAGCTGAAAGAATATTCCATATCATTTGTAACAGCAGAAAGCATGTTGAGTGTACTTGGCTTAAGAGGCATTCTTACAGTTCCACCAACAGTAAGGAATTTAAGTAGGTCTTTCTGATATTCAACACCAATATCAAAACCCATGTTGGATCCAAGATTTGAAAGAAGAGCCTGTGTATCATTAAAGCCGGCAGAATAATCAACAGGAGAATAAAGCTTAGCATCAACCTTGGCTTCAAAACCGCTCTTGTCGTCATTTGAGTAAACCTTTACATAAGTGTCGCCTGCATCAAGATGTCCAAGAGAGCTAAACGCAGAACCTGTTACCTTTAATCTTGACTGCTTTGTATTCCAACCAGCATCTATGGCTGCATAGGCAAACAAATCGGCATAAGTATTTGAAGTATTCTGCTTTATTTCTGTTTTACCATCGTTTCCATGTCCGATGAAGTCAAAAATATCCTTTGAAAGACCAACGCTTGCATCTGCTTCGACACCGATATTAACTCCAAGAATAAGACCTCTAGGAATATCAACACCAATTCTTATAGTAGGAGCAACATCTGCTTTAATGCTTGCGCCGCTGTCTGGTAACGAATCGGCAATCTTTGGTAAATCAACAACAACAACCTTCTGGAAAACATCTGTAAGTGAAATAAGATTGTTTGAGACAGAAACAGGAACATCAACCTTAATCTCAAAGAATCGATGAGTAAAACCATTGTCAGCAAAAGAGGCACTTACGAGTGAAAATATTAATGCAAAAGATAAAATAAGCTTTTTCATTAGTTTGATCCTCCTTCTTCATTATTCTTTTCGGCAAATGGATAAACTGGAATTTCGCCTTTGGCTTTTACTTTTACTTTTATCTTTCCTGAAACAGGAGCATTTCGCAAAAGACCAAATGTGCTGCTTTCGTTTTCTTTACCTATAACAAGATTGATTTCCGGATTTAGAGGATAAGTGTCAAGGAAAGTCCTTAAATCGTCTTTGGTAATAGAAAGATTTGTTTCTTTTCCTCCAATTGAAATCTTCTTTTCAAAATCTTCTGAATTTGCATCTTGTGCAGGAACCTTAATATTAAGTCCCAGTTGACCAGAAATAGGAAGCTTAAAGTTTTCTATTGTAATTCCGGCATATTCAATAAGATCAATATAATCTTCAAACTGTCCCATATCTGTTGGTCCTTCGCGGCCTAAGATATCGTTGTTTGACTGAGATTCTTCACCTTCTGTATTTTCTGAGTTTTCTGGGTTTTCTGAGTTTTCTGAACCTTCAGAACCTTCGCCCTCTGAATTTTCACCTTCTTCGTCAGATGAGTTCATCATATCCATAAGGTTTAATGAAATCTGATCTGTAATTGTAAAATCAAGAGTCAGAACAAGGGCAAGGTCCATTGCAATAGAACATTTACCGTTTTGCTTAAGTTCTTCAACATCTGCAGAAGAAACAGGAAGAACATCATGTGCACCGCTTAAACCAACATCATACTGGATACACAAGGTTGCCTCGTTATCATCTGTTGTAAGATTCAAAGCATCTGCAAAATCTATTTTTGAAGTTCCAAACTGTGTTGTTACTTCGTCTGCTTCATTTTTAACAAGTGCAGGCATTGGTGAAAAATCAAGAGTTTCTGGATCTTCATCTCTTTCACCAAGAATCCAAACCTCAGAGCCTGCTAATTCTTCTGGTGTAGCAGTTTGTGGATCTACAACAGGCTGAATAACAGTTGTTGGCTGACCTTCTTCATCAGTTCCTTCAACATCTTTTCCGTAGAAAGCCCTGATTTTTCCTGCAAAACCTACGTTGTCAAAAACCTCTAATTGAGGAACATTTGCAAAAAGATAAAGCGGAATACTGTCTACTTGAATTGAATTGAGTTTAGAAGCAACATCTTCGCCAAGAGAATCAAACATTGCTTTTTTGTTGATATTTGTATTGAATTCTCCTGTGAAGTTTGAAAGGTTTTCCGGCATTTTTACACCAGCAACAGCCCAATCAAATACAGGTTCAATTACAAGAGAAATATTGTATGATTGACCAGGAACTACATTTTCAACTTGAATGTTTGTTCCACCACCAGGAAGAATGATTTGACCATGAACATCAATCTGTGTTCCAGGAGTTGTTTCTGTAGCAGCTTCAAATTCTGTGTGAAGTTCACATTCTTCTGTATCCGGATCATCTCTACTTATAAACTCGAAAGTCTGTTGCTGATCGCCTAAACCAGATTTAATAACAACAGGAGTTGTAGATTCAATTCCAAGGAACTCAGAACTGATTGCCAGTTGAATATTATTTCCTGTTGGAAGATTATTAACAGCCTTGATTCTAAAGCCTAATTCATTCCAGTCGATGTAATCAACAAAGTTTGTCAAATCAGAAGGTACCTCGGTTATCTTATCAATTGATGTTTCAAAGCCTTCCGGTAACTGTACAACAGCACTGATTTTCTGGATATTTGTTGTAACATAAACTTTTGGTTTGTTTTCAAAATCAATTGTTGCATCATCAAGAACAATAGTTACTGTCGCAGCAGCATTTATGTTACCGCTTGTAAGCTGTTTAGGATCCTCACTAAAATTTATAGAATTATGATCTTTGTCTACCTGACATTGAATACTACCTGTAATATCAATTTCGTAATTTCTAATTACTTCACCATCCCATGTGTCAGGTTCTTCAAGATTTACAGTAAGAGATCCTTCATTAATTGTAACAGATTGAAGATTGCTTCCCAAAGCAACAGGGAATGTTACATTTACAGTAGGCACACTAAAAAGACTTGAATCAAGTTTTACGCCCTTTGCAACCTTGATTTTACTGTCGCTTGAAATTCTTGCAGAAAAGCCTTTTCCAAGACTATCAAAAGAATAATCAGAATAGAGTAATTTCATTCCTGAATAAAGCTTTTTGCCGGCGATGTTAATTTCTGCTTTGTTATTTATAAATGGAGCAGATGCAACTTGAGTTCCATCTGCATCTAGAAGAGTCATTGTTCCATCAACATCACCACCAAATGGATTAGTTATAGAAGGATTTGCATCAATAACAAACTTTCCGCTTATGTATTCTACACTTTCAAAAGAAAAAAACGGGGTAGTTTCAAATTCAACAGCTTGTTCTGTTGGAGAAGTAAATCCTAAAAAAACTACAGCTGTATTTACCGCTGTTTCAATAGAAGTCAAATCAACCTCTTTATTTTCATTAATTCCACCAACATCAGGAATAGAAAATGGCTGATTGATATTGAAGCCCTGAATTGCAGTTGAAACATCAAAGTTTTCAAATACAGAACTAAAGTCAAAATCGATTTCTTTTATTGGCATGTGAAGAAGATACTGCTGATACTGCGAATGGCCGTCATAATACTTATAGATATTAAAGTTTGGCGTTGCAGACTCACTTTGCTCTTCTTCATCGTTGCTTCCACCAATAAGCTGCTCTAAATCGAAATACTTTGAAATGTCAAGTTTTTCATTTTTTTCTGAATCAAAAGAAGCAATTGGAAATTCATAAGTTGCGTCCATCTTTACTTTTACTTCTTCTGGAACGGCAAGGTTTTTAAAATTACAACCTGCCATTATTATAGAAAAACAAAATACTGACATCAAAAGAATACTAATTTTCTTCATACGATATCACTCCTTGTAAGTTGAAATTATAACATAATTTATGCCATTATTCCATCATTTATTAAAAAACGCAGCGAACGGATTGTAACTCATTCCGTCATCATTTTTATCAAATTTCTGCGAATTTTTGTTAAAATCGGTGTTTTTTGGGGATTTTTCGTTGTTTGAACCCTTCTTAACAACGACCACTCTTTTATTAGGGCCCTTCGACGAGCTCAAGGAGACGTTCGCTCCGCGAACTTCCCAAGTTTCCTTCGGAAACTTGCGATTGGTTCTACCTTCATTAGATTGGCCTATTCTGCTCATGGCATCACTCTTAAGAGAAAGCCCTATTCTGCGGCGGTCGCGGTCAAGATTTATGATTGTAAAATCAAACACATCGCCAACTTTAACAACTTCCATAGGATCGTTTACAAAGTTATCGCTAAGCTCGCTAAGGTGTACAAGTCCTGTTTCGTGCAAACCTATATCTACGAAAGCGCCAAAGTCTACTACGTTCTTGATTTTTCCTGTTACCTTCATGCCCTCTTTAAGATCTTCAAATTGCAAAACGCCCTTCTGCATGATTGGAGCCGGGTATCCGTCACGAGGGTCGCGGTTTGGCTTCTGCAGTTCATCAACAATGTCGCGGACAGTTGTAACACCAATGTTGTATTTGGCAGCAATTTCATCAATTTTACTTGCAGGAACTTTCTGGCCAGCCTGGATCATAGGCAATACCTCGCGGGCTGCATCATAATTTTCCGGGTGAACCCAGGTATTGTCCAACGGGTCAGAGCTTTCGGCAATTTTAAGGAAGCCTGCACACTGTTCAAAAGCCTTTGGTCCAAGCCCCGGAACTTTTTTAAGGTCTTCGCGACTTGTAATTTTTCCATTTGAATCACGGTAGGCAACAATTTTCTTTGCTGTAGTTGCGTTGATTCCGGAAACATATTTAAGAAGCGAGTACGACGCTGTATTCAAGTTTACGCCAACATTGTTTACAACAGAGCCTACAACTTCATCAAGCTGTTCGGCAAGTTTTTTCTGATTTACATCGTGCTGATAAAGACCAACACCAATTGCTTTTGGGTCAATCTTTACAAGCTCGCTCAATGGATCCTGTAAACGGCGGCCCATAGAAATTGCACCACGAATTGTAAGATCCAGGTCAGGGAATTCTTCGCGCGCAATATCGCTTGCAGAATAAACAGAAGCACCAGATTCATCTACGACTGTATAAACGACATCTGTATAATTTTCGCTGATTACACGACTTACAATTGCCTGAACTTCCTGGCTGCCAGTTCCGTTACCAACTGCTACAACCTGAATATCATACTTGTCGATTGCATCATTAATCATTTTGTAAGAACCGTCTGGATCTGTTACCTGGAAGAACTTAAAGTAACCAAGGTACTTACCTGTTTCATCAAGAGCGGCACACTTTGTACCTGTTCTAATACCAGGGTCAATTCCAAGAACACGACTTCCCTTAATTGGCTGAGTCATAAGAAGGTTCTTTAAGTTTTCGCTGAAGATTCCAATTCCATGCTCATCGGCTTCATCTGCTTCGTCGCTGCGGATTTCGCGCACAACTGCAGGTGACAACAAACGCACTACGCCATCTTCGATTGCATCTTTATGATAAGTGTTGTGAATATCAGCATTTCTCTGCAAAGCACCAACAGCAGCATCTACATCAACATCAATTGTAACTTCAAGAGCTCCTTCGCGTTCACCACGATTAATTGCAAGAATGCGGTGTGGCTTTACCTGGTCCAGCGGCTCCTTATAATCCCAGTACATTTTGTAAGTGCTTGTATTTTCTGCAACAGCTGCATCCTGTCCTTCCGGAACAATTCCCTTTGTTACAATGTTTCCTGTCTTCATATAAAGGGCATGAACTATATCACGGTTAGCTGTTTCCTGAGAAACACGTTCCGCAATAATATCCTTTGCTCCTGCAAGAGCATCGGCAGCTGTTTCTACATTCAAAGCAGAATCTTCGTTATCTGTTTTAATATATTTTTCTGCTTCTTTTTCGCAGGCAGAGTCATCATTGTCGGCAAGAATAAAATCTGCCAGTGGCTCCAATCCCTTTTCTGCAGCAATCATTCCGCGGGTCTTCTTCTTTTTCTTGAATGGTGCCCACAAATCTTCGAGCGCAGTCAAAGTTGTTGCAGACATAACTGCATTGTAAAGAGTTTCTGTTAATTTACCCTGAGCAAAAATTCCCTTAACAATTTCAAGACGCCTTTCTTCCAGATTATGATAAGATTTATACAAGTGATCGCAGTCGCGAACCTGTACTTCATCAAGATTATCATGCTTTTCCTTGCGGTAACGGCTGATAAACGGAATAGTACAGCCTTCTTCTACAAGACTGATTACCGCGCTAACCTGTTGAACACGAATGCTCAATTCTTCCGCAATTTTTTTCATGATTTCAACTTCGTTAACTTGAAGTGAGTCAATTGATTCTGTTGTGAATTCCATTATTTTCCACCCTGTGTCAATGCCGTTGCAGCAATGACAAATTAATTTATATTATTCTTCAGTTTGTTGTTTTTCTTCTTCTTTTTTCGTTTCTTCTTTACGGTATTGCTGCTCTAAAAGCCCCATACAGTTGCTCGAAATCATATTATATAGAACAGGAGTAAGTATAGTTTTTGTACGTGCATCAAGACCATTAGCGCCTGTAGAGGTTACAAACGCAAATACATAAAGCATTTTTTCGCCTACAGGACGTTCCATTACAAGAATGGCATCTGAATGGAAAAATGACCCGCGTATATTAAAATGAATATCATTTACTTTTTCATAAATTTTTACAGGCAGTGGTTGATCTGATACAAGAATACTAAAATGTGAAAGACTTATATCCTGCAAAGAACCAGATATAGGAGTATTTTCATTGCCATAAGTAAATTTATAAGTACAGGCACTAGTACAAAGCGCACGAATAGTTTTACGTCGTCCCTGCGCCTGATTATTATATAAAGCTCTTGCAATCAATTCAAAATTTGTCTGTTTTTTATATTCAAGTTGAATGTAGCCTCTTTGTAATCCAAGATACTTAAAATATTGCTTTTCTATTGTTGCCATTTCGGTAACACTTTGTCTTTTTAAGAAGATAATTCCAAACTGTTCTTTACTTGCTTTTTTGTAAAGCAGCTCTTCCAGATAATCCTTCCATTGCAAACCAGGAACATCATAATCAATGTTAATAAAAATTATTACATCTTTAAAAAGAGTCAGAATGCTGTCAATTTTTTTCTGAATAGGAACTCGTCCGTCGTTTCCGATATAGTAACATTCATAACCAAGAGAAAAGAAATCTTCCAGATATGTCACAGGCATAAGAGAAAGATCCGGTAATATAAAAAAACACTTTCTCCCCGTTACAATTTCGTTTATTGGAATTTCCAAAATACACCTCTAAATAAAATGATGTATAGTATGGTGCTCAACCATTTTTGTTTTTACAGATACGACGTAGCTTCCAAACATTGCAGTTGCAGTATCAAAGAGAGTTGCAAAAGAACACAAAATTACTGCAGCTGGTTGAAGTAAAAGATAACTTGTTTCAAAACCCTTTCCGTATTTTGTACAAATAATGGTAAGAAGAATAAATGCTCCGCCAGATGGAATTGCGCCAAGCAGGAATGAAAGCCCAAACGCAAAAAAGAACAGCCAGGTAATATCATTAAAAGGTATGCGGAGCGCTGTATAAGAACGCCATATCATTATAAAACTGATTATTACGACAAGTGCCGAACCGCCGCGTGCAAAAATAGAAAACAATGGATATGTAAAACCACTGCTGCGACGCTTAATACCAAGACTTTCTTTTCCGTGACGGATTGTAAGAGGAAGAACAAGGTTTGTATCACCACTGATAAAAGCAAGCATCATTGGAGCAAGGCTGGCATATAAAACTCTATACGGATGCGGATCATGACAAACAAAACGCAGAATAAGAGGATAAAGAATTCCAGCAACAAAAATAAAATCACAAATCAGCATTATGATAAGCGGTGTATAGATTCCTGTTGCAAAGGCTGTGCGGAAGCTGATTGTCCAGTTGCACACAATTGCAATAGAAAAAATTGCCATCATTTCTGTAAAGAAAACTGAAATATGATAGAAAAGCTGCGAAAGTGAATCTGCAAGGGCAAAAACAGGCTTAAAAGCAGCAAGATCGCTTGCACTTTCCCAACCAATAAAACCACCAAAAAGGAAAGCTACAAGCAAGAAGGAGCCTTCTTTAAGCGCATCAAAAGCAGAATAAGGAAAAAGTGCCAGAATCAGTGATTTTACATCAATTCCGGTAATTTCGCCGGCAATATCGTTTGTAATTGGAATACGCGGAAGCTTTACCAGAAGAATAGAAACAAGTCCTACAAAAGCCACAAGCAGCGAAGTAATAACTATAATTCCTATAGTCCAGGCTGTAGACTTTAAAAGTATTTTTGAAGTTCTTAATTTATTAATAGAAATAATTGCAGAAGAAAAAACGATTGGAACAACAAGATATCGTCCAAATCTTATAAACAGGTCGGTAAGAAATTGAAGAACATTTGCGCCTGCTACAGAATCTACAGGAAGAAGAACTGCCGTGATAACACCAAGAGCAATTCCAATCAAATACTTTATCCAAACTTTCATATATTCGATTATAGCATACTCTAGAATGTGAAACTAGAGTGTGCTATAATATTTTTATGTCTGATATTTTAATTGTTGGTAAAGATTTGCCTGATTGTCTTGATTTTGCAGAAGCCTTTGTTGCTACAAGAAAGGTTTTTTGTGTTTCAAAAGAAGACGCTGATGTTTCGAACTTTGAAGCAGAAGGTATACAGGCCGCTACCTGGAACCGCGCCTCTGCAATTGCCTCCCGTTCATTATTAATAAGGGCAGAAACTAAGCTTGAAGAATTGAATCAGATTGTCATTTATTTTGATTCCTACTATTTTGGTACAAAATTTGAACTTGACCGCACCGAAGACGTTTCTTCTGCAATTGATACAATGATTACAAGCTTCCAATACTTTACAAACGAGCTTCTTGTTCGTCTGGAGCAGCGCAAAGAGCCTGTAACAGTTGTTTTTCTTACCAAAACTTATCCTTCAAAAGCAGAAGTTTTCCATTCCGGAAATAAAAATATGAATATTCATCCTACAAGCAATATCGTAAACTCTGCGCAGGCCGCATTTATTGCACTTGCAGAAAATTTTGCGACACTTGTAGGCGATAAACAGTATCTTTCTGTGCTTCTGGCAAAATGTGACCAGACAAACGAGCTTTTTAACAGCGATAAACAGCTTGGTAACTGGGTAAAAGAAAGCATAAGCACCATCGAAGGATTTAAAAATCATCAGTCGGCAAAACAAGCCTGTAGCTGGATAAAAGCCGGTGGCAAAGTTTCCAACGGTTTTTCACTTTTTAAGTAGTCGCGGTCCCTGAGGCTCTCGAAGGGCCGCCTTATAGAGGAATATGAATATTTACATAGATTATGCAATCAGACTTACTCTTAGTCTTGTCTGTGGCTTTTGTCTTGGACTTGAACGAAAAATGCGTCAGCATACAGTTGGAATCCGAACTCTTACTCTTTTGAGTGTTTCTTCGTGCCTTTTGACAATTGCTTCTTCTTATCTTGCTTCTACTTCGGCTGTTCAGGGAGATTCAACAAGAATTGCTGCTGCTGTAATTACAGGAATTGGCTTTTTAGGCGCCGGTGCAATTGTAAACCAGGGTCTTAATATCCGTGGCCTTACATCGGCTGCAATTATCTTTACTTCGGCAGCTCTTGGTGTTGCCTGTGGTGCAAAGCTTTATATTCCGGTCGCTATTGTTCTGATTTTTTCGTTCCTGCTTTTACTTGTTATTGGACCTGTTGAACGAAAGGTTTTCCCAGCCGAAAAACGCAAAATCATAAAGCTCGATTTTTCTACAAATAATATTGATGAAGCTGCAAGCCGCAAGATTCTGACAGACTTTGGAATTGTGATTTTTGAATTAAATACTAAGTTTGAAAAAACTTCCGGAAACACATCGCTGATTTATATTGGAAAAATCCCGGAAGCAATAGAAACTGTTCCGCTTACAAAAAAGCTTTCTGAGCTTCCTGATGTTACCTGCGTTTCTATAAATGATTAATTATTTCCATCCAGCTGCGCGAATCACGTTTTGAAGCATCAAGCCCCAGTTGAGTAACAAGTCCTTCCAGCGTAAGACGAATTTCATCAGCCGGTAAATCGCTTTCGGTTACTTCTATTTCGACATATTTAAGGCCGTTAACTACTTCCAGCTCAAGATGAAATTCAATTGCTTCATTAAGGGAGCTGCGGCAATAGGCAGAAAGCGCATCCTTTTTTTTGTCAAAGTAAGTTGTATACCCCGAAATCTTAAGCAGTGTATCGATTACAGTTTCATCCTGAACAAAGGTTTCGTTTTCGCTGTTGATTTCTATTCCGTTTTCGATTGTTTTGTATTTGATGCAAAAATATGATTTTTTTTCATTTGTAGAAAGATTCTGTTCGCTTCGAATTCTAATAACTCTTGGCTCGCCGTTTTTTACACGCTCTTCGTGAGTGGTGTATCTGGAATAATAAACATCATTTTTTAAAAGATGCTCCACTCCCCTAAAATTGTTACTATTAGGAAAATAAACTCCATCAAAAGTTGTTTTTGAATAAATAGCATCATAAATGCTTTTGTATTCGTCATCGGTCAAAGGAATTTTTATTTCTATTTCGCGCGCCATCTGAATCTCCTTCTGCGGGTATAATATCATTTATAAAGTCTCTTGTCATTGAAATATGTAAAAACGATATGACAATCCAGGGTTTCCGCATTATAAATTATAAAGGTATATGCGGGACGCAGGAAAAAGAAATTAAGGGGGGACCGGCAGGGGGCCGGCCGCGTTTACGACGGCTGGCGCACGGATGCCGGGGGATACCTTGATTTTTTTTCCGTCGCTGGGACCCGCTAATATAATTAATCTTTATAATGCGGAAACCCTACGTTGCAATGCTCTTTGAAAAATATTTCTACCACTCTAAAAAAAGTGTGTTATAATTATTTTAATAATCTTATTTTTCAGGAGATTTTTTATGAAAAAACTTTTTGCAATTATTGTTCTTGCCGTAATGGCATCTGGTCTTTTCGCTCTTGATCTGGGCGGAATTAAAGGTACTTGGAAAGATGCAAACTGGGATGCAGACTGGACTTTCTCTGCAGACGGCCATATCGTTCTTTCACTCACAAGTACAGGCGAAAAAATATTTGACTTTAATGATTCAAATATCGAAAACTTTAAGGTAAATGCCGGAACAAAAGGCGTTACAATAACCTTCTATTGCCCTGAAACAGAACGTGCTTACTCGTTTACAAAAGGCGTTTCTTTGAACACAGACCTTGATATGATTATTAATCCAGACTGGACAAACGAAGATTATAAAGTTTCAATTAAGATGAAATAAAAATCTTTTTGAGATGAATGCCGTGCCAAATAAGTGCACGGCATTTTTTTTATAATTCCAATTTCAGGCCCACAGAAAGCCCCGAAAGTAAAATTGTTCTGGCAAGCTTCTGCGGGTCTTTTTCATTTACAAAACCTGTATTTGTGTTAGTTACACCAAACAATTTTTTTGTTTTTTCCGTAATGACAGGAACAACAAATTTTTTATCAACATAAAAATCCAACACAGACTTTTTGTATGACACATTTATATAACCGTTCAACAAACTGTCAAAATTTGAAAACGTAATATAATCCTGTTCTTTGCCATTTGGAAGTGTAAACCACACTAAGGTTTTAAAATTATATTTGTAAAAATATGTCAGGACAGAATAACAATTTAAAAGTGCATCAAAGCCTGCAGAAACTGTAAAGTCCCCATAATTCATTTTATATTTTGTACCGGCATTAATAAAATAAAGCGAAGCACCCGCATTAATTCCCAAAAACGAAAAAGGATATAAGACAAGCTTTTGCGATGCTGCCGTAACTTTAATATTTGTAGAACCATCGCAATAAACAAAACCAAGCTCCGCAAAAAGCTTATGATTAGCCTGCGCATTGAACGTCCAGTTTTTTCCGGCATTTATGCAAAATAAAGAAAGGGCGCCATCACCAAGCTTTTCTGAATCTTCATCATAAAAAAGAAGATTAGCATTTGTATAAAAAAGATTTAATCCAAAATCATAAGGCAGCTGCAGATTTACTAATGCTCCGGCATAAAACGGAACATTAAAATTCCCAATCATTATATACAAGTTTCCGGATTCCGAAGCCAGACAACCCGAAAAAAACTTTAAGGAATAAGAAAAATTTTCTGAAACCTGCGAAGCATAATCTGTAGAAAAACATTCGTAATCAATATTATCAAGCGAAAGCCTTATTCTTCCAAATTTAAGCTTAAGCGTTTCCGGGACAAACCCTAGAAAGCCGTCAAACTTTAAACTGTGGTTATTTTGATTTTTCTGCCATTCCGAGCCTGCGCTAAAATTTACATTATGAAAGGTTCCGTTTACATACGACACAGTTGAATCTAAAAAAGTGTAATCTGCCTGAACAAAAAAACTTTTTTCGCTGTCTGCTGCTGTGCCTGTAATTTTCTGGCTTAGCGTATAATCCCAGGCTGTACCAGAACTGTCTGTATAAAGGATGCCTGAGCCGGCTTTTTGAGTAAACTGCTGTGAATAAAAGACTTCCGCTGTCATTAAAAAAATAACAACAGCGGAAGCAATTTTAAAGAAACTGACTTTCAATTATAGAATGTTATTTGTACCAGAAGTTATAAAGCAAATCTATATCTTCTGGATACAGATCGATATATGGTGCTCCTTTAAACTGGTACGCATTTGTAATATCTGACAGAAGTTTTGTAAGGTTGTGATGTATATAAACATTTCCCTGATATTTTTTATATTCCTCATCGCCATGTTTCTCCGTGATTACAGGAATCTTCTTAAAATCGTCTACAGAGGTAACTTTTGTTATTGCATGATATATTTTTTCACCTTTTTCCCAATAGTCGTAATAGAAAACAGGAACTTTCTTTCCCTTTATAGTTTCTGTTTCAATAAGATTTGTAATAGAGAAATATCCTGGTGTGAAAACTTTACCAAAATCTACAAACGCAATTCCTTCACCTGCTTTTTTAGGCCATGCTTTAGGTATGCCCATTGTGAAGTAGAATATTCCACCTTTTTCGATTGCTTCTTTTAACAGTGTAGCACCTTCGCGGAATACTGCGGCATCTGCAGCATAATCAGTAATCATTGATGGGTAAATTGAAGGAGAATCTTTTGTTCCAATAACAGAATCGTAAGCAGCAATCAAATCGCCGATAATACCGGCAAAGGTTGCTTTTGAAGCCTTCATTTTCTTTTCGTCTTTTACTGTAAGGAAGCCTGTTAAGAATGGATCTATTTTGGCCTTGTTGTCATAAAGGAAATCTACAAAATCCATAGCTTCGTCTTCATTATCCCAATCCATTGTAAACACATTAGATTTTTTTATTGCACCAAGATCTACTGCAAAGCTATAGCTCTGAAGATATTCGAACACGCCCTTGTAAATATCAAGAAGACTCTTTACAAGATTAAGTTCTGTTTTTCCAATTAGAACCTTTGAATTGTCTGCTCCTTTGGCATAGTAGTCTAGAAGACCAAACCTGTCTATTAATTCGGAAGGAACCTGTACAGAAGCTTTTACATCGTCAATTTTTGCAATTGCACTCTTGTACTCTTTGCTTTCGAACAATAAATCGTAAAGAGCATCAACGGCAGAATCTAAGCCTTTGCTGTTTCCTTTGATAACATTTGCCAACATAAGTTTAGCAATATAAGCTTCATCTTTAGTTATATTCTTGAACCAGTTTTCGTTTTCAAGAGAATCTAATACCGGCAAATGCATTGTTTCGTTGTAGGTGTATTCAATATAATCTTCTTCGGCAGAAATTAAATAATAAATCTTTGCATTGTATTTATTTACAACATTACTAATCCATTTGCCGTCGTATGTTAAAAATTCGAATCTGTTATTATATTGACCAAAAACATTTATGTAATAATCACCTGTACCATCAATCTTATAATAATGCCATGAAGGTTTCTTGTCTCGATATTTATTTTCTTCATAATAACCAATATTATGTTCTTCTCCATTATCTCTTCTGTCTTCATATTGTAAAAATTGTTCATCATTAAGACTAAAAACATATTCTTTGTTATTAAAGGTTTTCTTTTGATTTACAATATTATCACTAAGGTAAACAATTGGTTCGCCTTCAACAGGCTCTGTAACACGACTGGCTCTTACAACAGTTCCATAAGTATACCCATCCTCGTTTTTATTTGATTCTTCGCTTAGTATACGAGGCCAATCAATTCTATCTGTTGCTTCATAAGTAATGCTGCCTTCTGTAAGCCAGTCGGCATTTATAAGTGCACTCATTGTTGCCGGATAATTCTGGATTCCTGCATAGTCTTTTAAGAACTTTGCAATTTCGCCGTTTGTACTGAGGCTTGCTAAATCTGCAAGAGCAGAGAAAACCTTTGCCTGATCATCTGTTGGATCGAGTTTATAAGCAGCGTCAAAGAAGCTTATACCCTGTGATATATTAAAATTCAGACAAGCATTAACTCCGGAATTAATAAGTTTTTCTACAGTTGTATCTTCGCTTGGTTTAACGTCAGAGTGTTCTTCAATTACTTCTCCATCTCCATTTGTTGTAATAACATCAACAACTGTATTTCCATCTTCATCTGTAGTAGTAGTTGTAGTTGTTGTTGTTGTATTACCTTCTGAATCTTCCTTTTCTTTTACTTCTCCAATTACGTTTCCATCTTTATCTGTTGTCGTAGTTGTTGTTTCTTTATTTCCATCAGCAGACACAGTTTCTGTTGTTTCTGTTGTATTTCCGTCTCCATTTATTGTTGTTGTTTTCTTGAATTTTGCATACAATTTTATATCTTTTGTAATGGGTGTGCTTGTATTAAACTTTTCACCATCTTCTGTATAAAAACCGTCAAATTCGTAATCACCCATAGATGGATTCTTATACTTTTCAAATTCTGGTGTTGAATCAAGTGAATCTCCATCTTCAACATAGATTGGGAAAGATATTCCAAATGCAGTCTGTACAGTAACTGTATGTTTTGAAGGGTCTAGAGGTTCTTGTGGACATCCGGTTATCATAAAAATTGCTGCAATCAAAACAAGAGCCAAACTTAGTTTTTTGAAAATGTCTCTCATAATTTTCCTCCTGATGATGAGACTAGGTTAAAATAAAAAACCCTGTCTACACGTTTTTTAACGCATAAACAGGGTTATATTTTTATAAAAAGTGACAGTTATCTCTGAACCGAACTGACCTGAACTGAACTGAACTGAATTTTCAAAATAACTGTTTTCGTATTCATAAATACATTATATACCTTACTATACTAATTTGCAACTTTTAATTAAAACTACACGATACATTATCAGGGCTGCCGCATTATAAATAGAATATCATTATTATAATGGCTTCCAGTCACAAAATTATTTTCTGTATTTATAATGCGTTTGCCCCAAATGAAAGCTCATGTAAAATTGATTTTCATAATGTTTTCTATTATAATCTGTTTATGAAACGTGAAAAAATTGTTGTTTTGGATTTTGGCAGCCAGTATGCTCATCTTATTGCCAAGCGGTTCCGTATGCTCGGCTATTATTCCGAAATTGCACTTCCAACTGCCAATTTACAGACTTTTGAAAATGCAAAGGGTGTTGTTTTTTCGGGCGGCCCTTCTTCCGTTTATGATGATGATGCTCCCGACTTTAATTCACAGATTTTAAATCTTGAAATTCCAATTCTTGGTCTCTGCTACGGACATTATATTGTTCAGACAGGCTACAACGGAAAGGTTGGTAAAGCTGCTGTAGGCGAGTTTGGTTTTGCAACACTCCAATTTAAAGATGGAATGAGCGGTGAAAATGCTCGCTGCCCGCTTTTCAAAAATATAAACGGCGACCAGCAGGTTTGGATGAGTCACCAGGATGGAGTTCTTGAGCTTGGTGAAGGCTTTGAAGCTGTTGGTTCCACAAAAGATTGTCCTTTTGCTGCAACACAAAACCTTTCTAAAAAACGATTTTCACTCCAGTTTCATTGCGAGGTAAAAGACACACCTTGCGGTAACCAGATTTTCCAGAACTTTGCAGACTATTGCGGTATGCAGAAAAATTGGGATCAGGATACTGTACTTAACTATATTCTTGAAAATATTAAAAAAGATGCCGGCGACAAAAACGTTCTTTTGTTCTTAAGCGGCGGTGTAGATTCTACAATTACTTTTGCCCTTTTGAATAAAGCTCTTGGTCAGGATAGGGTTCTTGGCCTTCACATAGACAACGGCTTTATGCGCAAAAACGAAAGTGCAAATGTTGCAGCGGCTTATAAAAAGTTTGGAATGACTAACTTTATAACCGAAGATGCAAGCGAAAGCTTTTTGACAGCAGTTGCAGGCCTTACAGATCCACAGAAAAAACGAATGGCTGTTGGCGAAAACTTTATTACCGTACGCGACCGTGTTGTAGAACAGCAGCACCTTGATCCGAATAACTGGATGCTCGCCCAGGGCACTCTTTACCCGGATATCATTGAATCTGGCGGTACAAAAAATTCTCATACAATTAAAACTCATCATAACCGTGTTGCAGGAATTCAGGAGCTTATTGCAAAGGGAATGATTATTGAACCTGTACGCGACCTTTACAAGGATGAAGTTCGTGCAATTGGCCACAAGCTTGGTTTGCCAGATGAACTTGTAATGCGTCATCCGTTCCCGGGTCCTGGTCTTTCTATAAATGTTCTTTGCAGCGACGGAGAGCTTGCCGCCAAGGATAAAGAAGAAATTGAACTTGCTCAAAAAGAGCTGGACAACATCACTCTTGATATGTTCTGCGAAAAATGCACCGAAGGTCTTAAGAGAAGCATTCTTCCTGTACGCTCTGTTGGTGTTCAGGGTGATTTTAGAACTTATAGATTCCCGGCCTTACTGACATTCGAAGGCTCCGGGGTCCCTGAGCCTGTCGAAGGGCGTGGTTTTTATCACTTTCCGGGCAAACGCGAAAAGCTTGAAGCCTGCTCCAGCACAATCACAAACAGCGCAAAGTATATAAACCGCACCTGTATTAAACTGTATCAGAATCCAAAGATTGCAGACAGCGACTTAAAAATTCAGCAGGGCTACACTACCCGTGAACGCCTTGACCAGTTACGCGAAGTAGACAATATCGTTCTTACAGAACTTCATAAATCCGGCTGGTACGACAAAATCTTCCAGCACCTTACTATTATTCTTCCTTACGCAAGCGCAAAGGATCATTCGACATTTGTTCTGCGCCCGGTTGTTTCCGAAGACGTAATGACTGCGCGTTTTGCAATGCTTGATATGGACCTGCTCCAGACTATTGTTCACAAAATTGCAGAGCTGCCGTTTGTTGATGCGCTTTATTTTGACGCTACCAACAAGCCGCCGGCAACCTTTGGTTGGGAGTAAGCAGGCGTTGCGGGCGGCGTTTGAGCCCGCAGAGGGGGTAGAACGCAACGAAGTGCGGGCGCAGGGGGAGACTTCCCCCTCCTTATCCTCTTTGATATACTAGAATAATATTTTATATGGAGGATGATTTATGAAGAAATTATCTTTAGTAATTATGGCACTTGTTGTTGGGCTTGTACTTGCTGGGTGTAAGACAACTAAGGATCAGGATGCCGTAAATGAATCATTCAAAAAAGTTTACAGCAATTATTCTGGTATCGTTAATCTTGACGGTGCAGAAAACTATACGGTAGCAGAAGGAGACACTCTTACTTCTATTGCCAAAGCTAAATATGGGCCAAGCAACGGTTATTACTTCCCGCTTATCATGGTTGCTTCTAAAAACGTAAGTGACCCAGAACTCATATCTCCAGGAGCAACTCTTGTTATTCCTGACTATAATGCAAACATCAATGATAAAGCACAGGCTGCTAAGCTTAAGCCTTACTTTAAAGACATTGCTGGTGTTTACAAGCTTAAAGACACTCCGGGTGCCGCAGATATCAGAGAACAGCTTCTTTTGATTTCTGAAGATCTTGGAAAATAATGCGTAATGCATAAGGCCTTTTGGCCTTTTTAATTATCTATTCAAGGAGAATCCTATGTGTGGAATTGTTGGTTATGTTGGAGAAAAAGAGGCTACACCTGTTCTTATAAACGCTCTTAAAAAGCTTGAATATCGTGGTTATGATAGTGCTGGTATTGCAGTACTTGGTGACGAAGATATTGTTGTTCGTAAGGCTAAAGGTGCGCTTAAATTTCTTGAAGAAAAAATTGCCAACGAGACTATAAAGGGTTCTCTTGGAATTGGTCACACTAGATGGGCTACTCACGGTGAACCTAGTGATGTAAATGCGCATCCTCATACTAACGTAAGTGGTTCCATCGCAATTGTTCATAATGGTATTGTGGAAAACTATATGGAGCTTAAAAAGTGGCTTCAGTCTCAGGGAATTGTTTTCCGCAGTCAGACAGATACAGAAGTTATTGCTCATCTTGTTAATTATTATTACGAACAGGATCCTGATATTTTTTCTGCTGTTTTAAAGGCTATCCGTAAGCTGGAAGGAAGCTACGCTCTTGGCGTTGTTTGTAAGGATTTTCCGGATAGACTTATTGCGGCTCGTAAGGAAAGCCCTCTTATTATTGGTTTGGGCAAAAATGAAAACTTTATTGCAAGTGATGTTCCTGCTGTTCTGGAATATACCCGTGATGTTTACTTCCTGGAACAGAAAGAGCTTGCTGTTCTTTATAATGACCATGTTGATTTGTTCAACGAAGACGGCGAAAAAGTTATAAAAGAACCTTATCATGTAGAATGGGATATTTCTTCTGCAGAAAAGGGCGGTTATGCTCACTTTATGCTTAAGGAAATTTATGAGCAGCCAAAGGCTCTTAACGACACTCTGCGTCCTCATCTTTTGAAAGAAAACAATAAAAACATTGATATAAAATTTGATGAAGTAGAATTTGGCGATGACTGGAAAAATGCCGGTCGTATTGTAATTACTGCCTGTGGTACTGCTTATCATGCAGGTTGTGTTGCCAAATATGCTTTTGAACGTCTTGCACGCATTCCTGTTGTTGTAGATGTTGCCAGTGAATATCGTTACCGCAATCCTATTTTGTACAAAAACGATATTTTCATTGTAATAAGCCAGTCGGGCGAAACTGCAGATACTCTTGCAGCCCTTCGTCTTGCTAAAGAAGCCGGTGCTCGTGTTATTGCCATTACAAACTGTGTTGGTTCTACTGTAAGCCGCGAAGCTGATGATGTTATTTACACCTGGGCTGGTCCGGAAATTGCTGTTGCTTCTACAAAGGCTTATACGACTCAGCTTATGTGTCTGAGTCTGCTTGCTCTTAAAATGGCAAAAATCCGCGGTACTATTGATAACGAAAAATACTGTGCACTTTTGGATGAACTTGAAACTATTCCGGAAAAATCACAGATAATTCTTGATAATCAGGCTATTGTTCAGAAATTTGCTTCCTGCAACTTTAATAAGGAAAAGGTTTTCTATATTGGACGCCAGTTTGACAGCGCTACTAGTCTTGAATGTGCACTTAAGCTTAAGGAAGTAAGCTATATGCATTCCGAAGCTTTTGCTGCCGGCGAACTTAAGCATGGTCCTATTGCCCTTATTGATAGAACTACGCTTGTTGTTGCAACTGCTACTATGCCAAGTCTTTTTGAAAAGCTTATAAGTAACATTGTAGAAGTTAAATCCCGCGGTGCTGCAACGCTTGTTATTACACAAAGCAATGACGGTTCTTTTGACAGCAGCGCAGACGAGGTTATTGAGATTCCTGCAACAGATGAAGTATTTATTTCTATGCTTTCGATTATTCCTTCGCAGTTATTTGCATATTACTGTTCGGTTCTTCGCGGAATTGATCCTGATAAACCAAGAAATCTGGCAAAATCGGTAACGGTTGAGTAAATTGTTTGCCGCTTTTCGTCATTGCGGGGAGCAGCAAAGCTACGGGAACTCTACGGCGACCCCCTCGATAACGGCACGGCAACCCACGGCAACCCACAGCTACCCTTAAAAAAAATTTGATTTTCGCTAAAAATACGATAGAATATATATGTTATTATGCGAAAGTGTTTGATTATAAGTACAATTCTAGTATTCCTCACTTTACCCTGCCTTTCGCAGAACAAATTTTTTGATAATTATGTTTATCAGTCCTGGAGTTCTTTTGGCTCTCTTTCGGGAACTACCGCAAACGATATTTATCAGACAGAAGACGGATATATAAACATTGGAACTTATGAAGGTGTTGTTCGCTTTGACGGAGTTGAATTTACAGCCGTAAACCGCTCGCTCGACCAGGACTATGAATTTGTTTCGGCTCGTGCAATTCTTCAGGATTCACGCGGCGATATCTGGCTTGGTTCAAACGACGAAGGTCTTCAATTAATCTCAAAAACACTAGGAAATAAGCTTTATACTATAGAAGATGGTCTTCCTAACAATTCTATTCGTGCTCTCGAAGAAGATTTGAACGGAAATATCTGGATTGGAACTGCCGGCGGTGTTGTTTATCTTACTCCCGAAGGACGATTAATTTCTCCTCAGTTTGCACCGGGAACTACAGCAAACGGCGTAATTGCTTCTCATATTTACTGCGATTCTGTTGGCCGCGTATGGCTTACAATTTCTAACGAAAAAGGCCTTTTTCTCTTTGTAAACGGCGTTTTCCGTTCGCTTATCGAATTTGAGCAGTTTGGACGTTATTTTGCAACCGCAATTTTTCAGGATTCAGACGGAATTTACTGGATTGGTCTTGGTGATCGCGGACTTTACCGCATGGAAAATGGTATTGCAAAACATCTGACCACAAATACAATTCTTGATTCTATTCCAACCTGCTCAATTCTGCAGGATAGAGCCGGAAATATATGGTTTGGTACGGAAAAAGGCCTTGCTGTTTTATCAAAAGGTGAATTTATTGAATATCAGGGCGCTCCGGAGCTTGCTAATTCAAACATCAATAAAATAATTCAGGACAGAGAAGATAATATCTGGTTTGCTACAGACCACAACGGTATTGGAAAAATGACCTATGGTAAATTTAAACTTAGCAGACTTGGTCTTACTGTAAACTGTGTTGATGAAGATAAAGATGGCAGAGTCTGGGCTGCAACTGACAGCGGTGTTTTCTGCTATAAGGATGATGTTCTTGAAGAAAATGCCCTTACCCGCTATACAAAAGACCTTAGAATCCGCCATATAGAAGTTACTTCTGATAACAAAATTCTTGTAAGCTGCTACACAAAGCCTGGTCAGATTATTTATGATGGGAAAACAATTAAATCCTGGTCTACAGACGAAGGGCTTGTTGGAAACAAGGTTCGCGTTGCTGTAGAAACTGAGCCTGGTGAATATTATGTTGGAACAACAACAGGTTTAAGCATTATTCACAAGGACGGAACAATAAATAACATTAAGCAGGCCGAAAATCTTGAAACTGAATATGTAATGTGCATTTATAAGGATACTCACGGCGTAATCTGGATTGGTACAGACGGCGGCGGAATCTTCCTCATGAAAGATGAAAAGATTTACTCGCATATTACTTCTACTTATGGAATTGCCGGAAACGTTATTTTTAAAATTTCGCAGGACGAAAACGGCAATTACTGGATTTGTACAGGCAGCGGTATTAGTTATATAAATGATTTTAATCCGGAAAAAGGGCTGCGTTTTACCTGCACAAATCTTAATTCCGAAAATGGACTTGGAACTAACTCTGTTTTCCAGATTCTTTTTGATGCAAACGGTAACGCCTGGATTACGAATAACCACGGTATTGCAACAATTACCAGCTCCGAATTAAAAAACTTTCTTGCCGGAAACCAGCGTACTGTAAATGCAAAATACTTTAGCAAAAATGACGGGCTTGATTCCGATGGTCCAAGTTCTACGGCACGTTCAATTGTAGACAGCAAAGGTCGCCTTTGGTTCACAATGGTAGACGGCATTGCTATTTACGACCCTCTTAATACTAAACAGAATTCTGTTACACCTCTTGTTCATATTCAGACAATTACAATTGATTCTGTTGAATACAAACATAAAGGCGAGATGATTTACCTTAAACCTGGAACAAAGCGAATTGATATTAAGTTTACCGGTATAAGCTTTGATGCCCCGGAACGGATTATGTTCTCGCATATGCTTACAGGTTTTGAGCAAGATTTTACGCAACCAGACATGAATCGTGTTGTTTCTTACACAAACCTTTCGCCGGGAAAGCATTCTTTTAATGTTTATGCAATAAATGCGAACAACATTGAATCAGATCATGACGAAATGATGTTCTTCTTCCAAAGGCCATATCTGTATCAACGGGCAGGCTTCTGGATTATCCTGATTATTTTAATTGCGGGAAGTGCCGCTTTCTATTTCTATTCTCGCGAAAAGCGAATCAAAAAGGAAAATCTGCGACTCGAAGCACTTGTTAAAGTTCGTACAGCCGCTTTGGAACACGAAAAAATTAAATCGGACAATTTGCTGCGTTCTATTTTGCCAGACAAAATTGCAGACAAACTTAAAGAAACAACAGGTAACAAATCATTCGGAGAAAACTTTGATGAAGTTACACTACTCTTCTCTGATATTGTAGGCTTTACAAATGTTTCGAGTGGTCATTCTGCTAAAGAAATTGTATCTGCCTTAAATGCTTTGTTCAGTATGTTTGATGAACGTGCCAAGGAAATGGGTGTAGAAAAAATCAAGACAATTGGAGACGCTTACATGGCAGCCTGTGGTGTTCCGGAAGCAAACGAAAATCATGCCGCCATTATGATAAACTTTGCAAAGGGAATGTACGAAGATCTTGCAAAATACAACGAAACAGCCGACATCAAATTTAATATACGAATTGGTCTTAACTGTGGCCCTGTAACTGCAGGTGTAATTGGAACACATAAATTTATTTATGATGTCTGGGGCGATACAGTAAACGTTGCAAGCCGAATGGAAACAGCTGCAAATCCTGGAGCAATTAGAATTACAGAGGCATTAAAGAATAAGCTTGAAGGAAAGGGCTTTTCTTTTACAGATCCAATTGAATGTAAGATTAAAGGCAAAGGCATGATGAAAACCTTTGAGGTAATAAGCTAGGAATAAAAAATGAAAAAAAATATACTTGGTAATTCTACAAAAAATCGTTTTCTCTTTTCTTTATGTCTTGCCGCTGCTTTAATTTTTTCTACTGGTTGCGAAACTCAAGATGAAAAGGTTGTGAAAATAGGACTTCTTCATTCGACAACTGGCTCTATGGCTTTCAGTGAACAGGCAGTTCTTGATGCAGAGCTTATGGCTGTAGAAGAGCTTAATAATTCTGGCGGCGTCCTTGGTCATAAAATAGAAGTTGTCCAGGAAAACGGCGAAAGTGATTATACAATTTTTGCAAACAAAGCTCTTAAGCTTATAGAGGAAGACAAGGTTGCTTCTATTTTTGGCTGCTGGACTTCGGATTCGCGCAAGGCTGTTAAAAATGTTGTAGAAGAATATTACAATCTTTTGTGGTATCCGGTTCAGTACGAAGGTATGGAAGCAAGCCCGAACATTATGTATGTTGGTGCCTGTCCTAACCAGCAGGTTGTCCCGGCCATTGATTTTTGTGCCGAAAACTTTGGTAAAAGAATGTATCTTATTGGAAACGACTACATTTTCCCTCAGATTGCAAACAAAATCATAAAGGCACAACTTAATGAACTTGGCGGCGAATGTATCGGCGAACGTTATGTTCCTATGGAAGAATCAAATTTCTATTATATTCTTCAGGAAATAGAAGAATTAAAGCCTGATGTTATAATTAACACCCTCAACGGTAATTCAAACGTATCTTTCTTTACACAATTCCATAATTCAGGTCTTACAGCTCAGGATTTTCCTATTATGAGCTTTTCTATTGCCGAAAGCGAAATTAACGAAATTGGTGCCGAATTCCTTAAAGACCAGTATGTTTCGTGGAGTTATTTTGAATCAACAGAAACAAGCAAAAACAGACAGTTTGTTTCCCGATATAAAGAAAAATATGGCAGAAAAAAGCATGTCGGTGATCCTGTAGAAGCAGGGTATCTTTCTGTATTCCTTTGGGCAGCTGCCTGCGAAAAAGCCGGGACCTTTGATGTAGAAGCGGTGCGTATTGCTGCAAAGGGACTTAGTTACATTGCACCAGAAGGCTTTGTCACAATAGAAGGTTCAAATCAACATCTGAATAAATTTGCAAGAATCGGACAGATTACAGAAGACGGTTCTATCAGCGAAATATGGGCTTCTGCTAATCCTGTACGTCCTGATCCATATTTGAGTACCTACGCCTGGGCCAGAGGATTATAAACAAACGGGGTCCCTGCGCAAACAACTGTAGCCCCGGTGCAAGCAAGCATGCCCCCTGCGCAAACAAGCGTGGTCCCTGAGCAAACAAACGTGGTCCCTGAGCCTGTCGAAGGGCTTATCTTGTAGATTCCCGACAAATTCACTAAAATAGTCATCATGAGTACAAATAACAATTTATGCCCCTGCGGTTCGGGCAAAACCTATGCAGAGTGTTGTGAACCGATTATTAAAGGAAAAACAAAAGCTCCCAGCGCCGAAGCTTGTATGCGCGC
Organism: Treponema sp.; assembly: GCA_017963165.1. Next base: position 9,703 of record JAGCTZ010000217.1, on the reverse strand, counting down.
ACGCTATTCTTCTTATGTAAAACACGAAATTGATTACATTATCAGTTCTTGTGTAGAAGGCGAAGAAGTTGGCGAAATTGACAGAAAAGCAACAGAAGACTGGAGCAAGCAGTCTCAGTGGAATGGACTTAAAATACTTCGTACCGAAAAAGGCGAAAAAGATGACGAATTCGTCGTAGAATTCGAAGCTGACTATACTCTTCATCAGATGCACGATGTTCACCACGAAATTTCTTTGTTCCGCCAGATTGACGGAGACTGGAAATATGTTGCCGGAAACGTTATTCCTACAACAGTAAAACGCGTTGGTGCAAAGGTTGGTCGTAATGATCCATGCCCTTGTGGAAGCGGTAAAAAGTACAAGCAGTGCTGCGGACGCTAATTGAGGCGACGCGATCCCTGAGCTTGTCGAAGGGTCAAAGGGCTACAAATAAAGAAATATGGTAATAACAGGATTTCACTCCATCGAAGAAAAAATCCGTTCTCAGAAAATTGACGGCATAAAGCTTTTTTACAGCAAGCCAGGTCCACGCGTAAAAAAGATTCTTGCTGCTGCAAAAGAAGCCGGCGTTCCATGTGAACAGACAGATGACAAACAGCTTGATTCTCTTGTAAGCAGTCTTGATGAAGCTTTACGTGATCACCGCGGTCTTGTAATGACTGTAAAAGGCGCTCCTTCTAAAGCAGAAAATCTTGTAGATTTTGATGCCTGGCTTAAAACCTTTACTACCCAGAACACAAGCTCTGCAAGAGTAATTATCCTTGATAAAATAACTGACCCTCATAATGTTGGTGCAATTATACGAAGCTGCGACCAGTTTGGAGCTTCTCTTGTAATACTTCCAGAACATAACAGCGCAAGCGACATTGCAGGCAACGAAATAATCGGCCGTACAAGTGCCGGAGCAAGCGCCTGGGTACCTATTGCAGTTGTTAAAAATCTTGTTCGTGCTACCGAGCAGCTTAAAGAAGCAGGCTTTTGGGTTTATGGTGCTGATGCGGGAGGTGAATCTTGTACCAGTATATCTTTTTCACAAAAATCTGCTATTATTATGGGTAGCGAAGGCTCTGGAATAGATTCCCTGCTGCAGAAAAAATGCGATGCCATAGTTTCTATTCCAACCTGCGGAAAAATTGACAGTTTGAATGTTTCGGTTGCGGCCGGCATTCTTTTATACGAATTATACAAAAGTTTAAAAAATCAGGAGGCATAATAAAATGGCTATTCCAAAAACCTTAAAAGAAGTCCAGGAATCTATTCAGGATGTTCAGGAAACAATTCAGGACGAAATTGCTTCAAAGGCAAAAAGAAAGTCTACTCTAAAATCTCTTAAACTCAAGAAGAAATTTAGACTTGTAAAGCTCCGCCGCGATTACGAAGAAGAAGTTCGCGCAATTCATATTCAGTATTCAAAAAATCCAGAACGTCTTAAGGCAAAATATGCTTCTGATTATTACGCACGTTCAGAAAGAAAAAAGGCTCGTGCCCAGAGACGTATTGAGCAGGAAAAAAGGGCAATTGAATACATGGAAAAGGAACGACCTCTTTCTACAAACGAAGAAATTGGTTCTGCTATTGTTCAAGGAATAGGTACAGCACTTTTTATTGCTGCCCTTGCAATTCTTGATACACTTGGTGTTAAAGACGGCATGGCTTACAGAAGCCTTACAATTGTATGTTTTACCTTGTTCTCTGCCTTTATGATTTTGATGTATCTGTTCAGCTGTCTTCATCATGCAATTACAGCAATGGTTCCAAAGCTTGTTTTTGAACGATTATCGCATGTCTTTGCTTTTGTTTGTATGGGCTTTTCTTATACAACCTATACAATCACAAAAATTCAGGGTAAAGCCGGCTGGATTATTTTTGGTTTTGTTTGGGCAGTATCTGTAATTGGTGTTCTGTTTTATGCAATTTCGGGAAGAAAGCATCTTAAATTAAATAAGATTCTTTATGCACTTGCCGGAGTTTCGCTTTTTGTAATGACAGGAACCTTATATAACAACCTTTCTACAAAAAGCTTTGCCATGCTTATCTGTTCGGCAGCATTTTATATTATTGGCTTCCTTTTTTACAACCTGCGAAAAATCCGTTTTATGCATCTTGTAGGAAACTGCGCATTCCTTGCAGCAAACGTTTATATGTTCTTTTCTCTGCTGTTTATTGGCGCCTAAAAGGTTGTCGGGGCTACCCGACAATCAATTATTCACTCCACATACCAAGCATACTTTCGACCTGCTTTGTTAATGGAAGCAGGTTGACGTGGCTTGTATCGTCAAGATCAATACTAACCATTATATAAGAACCATCACTAACCTTTGCATTGTAAATCAACTGGTCTTCTTCAAGCGAGAATGAATAAATTCTTTCGATTCTTGTTTTATTAGAGTCGTTTGCAAGCAAATCTTTTGTAACGCCTTATTTGTGGAAATAAACAGTCTTTTTATCTTTTGAAAGAGCTGCAATACCTGTTGTATTTGCATTAAACGGCTGTTTGAACCAAGGATCTGTATCAGATTTTCTTCTGCAGGAATCACGTGTACAGAACTGCTGGCTTAAGATATCTCCAGGCTGCTCCAAAAGAAAATTTCCTTTTTCATCTGTGATTCTAAATACATGAGAATAAATGTTGGCACCTCGTCCATCATTTGCATTTCCATCCCAGACATCACTTAAAACCCATACACCTTCGTCATTTGCAAGGATAATTCCTGAATCATTTTCGGAATAATAACCCTTGTTGAAAGTTACTTCTACGGCAGGTTCTCCTGTGTTTTTATTTATAAGAACCTTTTCCCAAGGGAATGCAGTTTCATTTTTATAGCCTTCGTTAAGACAAATACCTTTTCCACTTCTTAAAATATCATCTTCATCATATTGTGCTACTCGCCAGCATTCATCATAATATTTTTCCAAAAGTGAAAACAAGTCCTTGGTTTCGCCAGCAATTCCGTCATAATAATCAACAACTGTGTTAGAGAACAGATACTGAAGTGCTTCTATATCCGTAAGAGGTTCTCCGTTTTCATCTTCTGCATACAAAGGAGAAAAATCTTTCTTTCCATCTTCTTCTCCATTCCACTCACGGTATTCTTCCCATCTGTCTTTAAAATAAGCAAGTGTAAATACAACATCATTTTTATCGCAATTACAAATACTCTTAAGATAATCAAGGAAGCCTTCGTAATCAGGCTCGCCTACATTTCTTCCTCTGATAAACTTTGTGGCAGCATTACCCAAACACCAGCTTGGAGTTGAATAAAATCTTTTTACTTTTCTGGCACTATATTCGCCGTTTGTACTACGACTTGCAACATAAAGTCCGGATTCTGCACGTGTATCATCAAGATAAGTAGCTACATACCAGTAAACTTCATTTGTTGTAGGGTTAATTTCGATGCTTGAAACAGCCCACTGTGGATCCTTACCAGTTTCAGGAACTTCACCGTTAAATTCATACATTGTAATAGGTCTTGCAGTTGAGTTTACCTGAAGTGCATAAACATTATTCTGCTGATGACGGAGCATTACGTTAAGGAAAATCCATTTTCCATCACGTGTAATCCTAAAGTTTCTGATATCTACATCACCCTGAACATTTAGTGTATAGCCGTCAATCTTGTCGTTCATAGGATTGTAGCGGTAAACAACTGTTTTACCTACAGAATCATCATGTGTAAGAATAAAAATATTACCGTTGTCATCAAACTGAATATATTCTTCACCATCGTTTTCTTTAATCCAGGTTGCGGCATAGCGGCGAACATCATTTTCAAAATTAAGAATATCAACAACTGTTCCATCTGGCTTTACATACATAACTTGTCCAACATGAGGAGCTGGAGAACCATCTTCGTAACACCACCAGTCTATTGGACAGGCAAAAACTGTATAAAAGCCTTTGGCTTCGTATTCAATAGTAGGATAAGGACATTTGTAAACTTCGCGTACAGGCTGAGGAGTACACCAGGAAGCAAGCTTTAACTCCTTAGGAAGCTCCATTACATTTTGAACAGACTGATCTCCGTTTTCATCCTGAACAACAGCAACAAGAGAGTCGGTTGTTTTTACAGTAGCAACGTCATCAGAGGTTTGTCCGCCGTCTGCCGGGTCATCGCCTGCAAGTGCTGCAGCTCTAGAACCATCTTTTTGTTCTGACCATTGAGTTGCAAGATATGTTGCATTTTTTGTCTTGAATTTGATGAGCTTTGTTTGAGTTGCAGAGTCTCTGCTGAAAATAACAGTCTCGGGATTCTGTTGACATCCTGTTGTTAAAAATAAGATGCTTGCAAATAATAAAACTAAGATCGAAATTCTGGATTTTGACATACGTCCCCCTTTTTCTATTTCTACTATTATACCATAGTTTTTTATATATAGAAATTTTTTTTTGGTGTAAATTTTTTGGTTGTAATTGTATAAATGCCGGTATATCGTTAAAATGTTTCTACTATGGAAAACACAAAGAGAACTGTTACATGCGGCGAGCTCCGCAAAAGTGATGTTGGTAAGAAAGTTGTTTTAAACGGTTGGGTAAGCCGTACCCGCGATTTGGGCGGTCTTTTATTTATTCGTCTTCGTGACCGTTATGGAATTACTCAGGTTATGGTTGGCGACAAGGCAAGCGAAGATGTTCGTAACATTGCTGCCTCGCTTAAAAGTGAATACTGTATTGCTGTTGAAGGCGTTGTTGCTGCCCGCAGTGATAAAGATATAAATCCTGATATGGCAACTGGCGAAATAGAAGTTGAAGCAAGCGATATTCAGATTTTTACAACTTCGCAGGAATTGCCATTCAGTATTGAAGAAGTTCGTCAGAAGGATGGAACTCTTGTTGTTGCAAACGAAGATTTGCGCTTAAAGTACCGATACCTTGATTTGCGCCGTGAACCAATGCAGCATAATATTATTCTGCGTTCACAGGTTGCTTTTGCTACACGCGAATATTTGACAAGCAAAGGATTTTTGGAAATTGAAACTCCAACCTTTATTAAGAGTACACCGGAAGGTGCCCGCGACTACCTGGTACCTTCACGCGTTCATCCTGGAAAATTTTATTCTTTGCCACAGTCGCCACAGCTTTACAAGCAGCTTTTGATGGTAAGTGGATTTGATAAGTACTTCCAGATTGCACGCTGCTATCGTGATGAAGATGCCCGTGGTGACCGTCAGCCTGAATTTACACAGATTGATATGGAAATGTCTTTTACAAACCGCGAAGAAGTTCTGAGCACTACAGAAGGCATGATGCAGTACATTTTCAAAAAGACTTTGAATTATGAACTTCCTGCTAAGTTTGACCGCATTGCCTGGGAAGACGCTTTTGATTTGTATGGTTCTGACAAGCCGGACTTGCGCTTTGATATGAAAATGCAGGATGCTGCTTTTATGGCAGGCCTTGCAGATTTTAATGCTTTCAAAGCAGGAGCAGCAAACGCTGGTCGCGATATTCAGCGCCACAAACGAAGCGGTTTGAAAGCGCTTGTCGTAAAGAACGTTGCAGATAAATATTCACGCAAAAATATTGAAGCGCTCGAAGAAGTTGCAAAGACATATAAAGCAAAGGGATTGGCCTGGATGAAAGTAACTGGGGTCCCTGAGCCTGTCGAAGGGCGCCCAGATGTTGTATTCGAAGGCGGAATCTCTAAGTTCTACGCAGGTCACGAAGCAGAAATCTGCAGTAAGCTTGGCGCAGAAAAGAACGATCTCCTTTTGTTCGTAAGCGACGAAAACTGGCAGCTTGCATGTACAGCGCTTGGTGCCGTTCGTAAGCAACTTGGAAAAGATTTGAACCTTTATAATCCAGACGACGAATTCCACTTTGCATGGATTATAGATTTCCCATATTTTGCATGGAACGAAGAAGAAAATCACTGGGAAACAGAACACCACATGTTCACTCTTCCACAGAAGCAGTACTGGGACACTCTGGAACAGGATCCTGGTGCTGTTAAGGGTGACCTTTATGACCTTGTACTCAACGGTTACGAGCTTGCTTCCGGTTCTATGCGTATTAATGATCCTGCACTCCAGGAACGCATTTTTGAAATTGTTGGCTACAGCCGCGAACGTGCAGAAAAAGCATTCGGCTTCTTAGTTCAAGCCTTTAAGTTTGGTGCTCCACCACACGGAGGAATTGCACCAGGACTCGACCGTCTTGTAATGCTTATGTGCCACGAGGAATCTATCCACGAGGTAATTGCATTCCCTAAGAACAACCTGGCAGCAAGCCCAATGGATGAATGTCCAAGTCCTGTTGATGAACAGCAGCTTAAGGACCTTCACATCAATTGTTATGATGTAGAAGAATAATGAGAAAACTTATTGTTCAAAAAATCATTCCAATAATTCTCTTTACGCTGTTTTTTATTTTTGACATTGCCGTTATTGTCTTTAATATTTTTACTAAGGCACCAGCCCGTGCAAGTCTTAAAAACAGCGAAGAGGCTTTTGTAATTCCTTATTCAAACAAAAACTATATTGCCCAGGGAATAACTTACGATGCTGCATCCGACAATTTTTATCTTACCGGCTACATGAAGGATGGTTCTGCTTCTCCTATTTTTGTAGTTAATAAGACAACCAGAAAGCTTATCACTGCAGTAAGAATGGCAAATCAGGATGGAACAGCATTTACAGGTCACGCAGGCGGCCTTACGCTTATGAACAACAAGCTTTATATTGCAGGCTCAAGTGACGGATGTTTTTATGTTTTTGATAAATCAGTAATTGATAGCGCAGAAAAAGAAGCAAGTATTGCTTACAGTGAAATTCTTGACCTAAAAAAAGATAATGACAAAATAAAAATTGCTTACTGTACTACTAACAATGGGCTTATTTATGCCGGAGAATTTTACCGTAATCCTAACTATATTTTGTCCGAAAGTCATAAGGTTGATACAGAAGACGGAATTCAATATGCTCTTGTGACAGGTTTTGCAATAAATGCAGATGGAAAAACAACAACGGCAAAGGTAGCTTACTCTATTCCAAATCAGATTCAGGGAATGTGCTTTGAAGGAAATTATGTTTACCTTACAACCTCCTGGGGACTTGGTAAGTCATACGTTTATAAATACAATCTTGATAAAATTGCACAGACTGGAACAAAACAGGTTTGCGGCGAAACTGTTCCTTTGTATAAGCTTACAATGTCAAATATGGAAGAATGCTATACGCTGCCACCAATGGCCGAAGAAATAGAAGCTGTTGACGGACGCTTTTACATCACAAACGAGTCTGCTTCGAACAAATATGTATTTGGAAAATTTACCGGCGGACGATGGTGCCGCGCCTATAATTTTAATTAATCTGCATTTTTCAATTAATCTGCAATTAAAGACAAAAAGTTTTCGACAAGGCGCGAAGCTTTATTAATGACATTATTATCGGACGGCAACTCAAAAAGACTTCCGGCTCCGGTTTCTGGATTCTGGCGCACAGTTTCTTTTCTAAGTGCAATATATGCATCCAGCTGCTGCATAATCAAACTTGAAATAACAGAAGCAAGATCCTTTATTTCTTTTTCGGGTCTGCTTACATTAACAGGCAAAAAGCCTTTAATATCGTCTGTAATTTTTTCTATCTGATTCTGAACAATCTTTAAAGCCTTTGCATTAAAATATTGTTCTGAATGAACAAAAACATACATCTTAAATAGTGGCTCTGAATCAAACAAAGCAAAATATCTTGAAATAAGCTTTTTGAATAAGCTTTGTAAAGTCATTTTTCCGGCAAGATATGAATCAAGCTGCTTTTGAGTTATGAATTCAACTTTTCCTATTTCCTGAGCACAATAATCTAAAGAGGCTGCGTACATTGCATCGCGGCTTTCAAAGTGATTGTAAAGAGAGGCTTTTTTTATTTCCAGCGAGTCGGCTACATCTGCAAGTGAAGTTGCACCTGCACTCTTATCAAAAGCCGAACTCAAAAATGCCTGAATAATTTTTTCCTGTGAAATATTCTTTTTACTCATATCTTAATTATCGGAAACTAATGTTCGTTAGTTTAATAAAAGTTGATTATCTGGGAATTCGACTTGACCTTGCAGTTGTTCCCTGGTTTTTGGGATTTTTTTCGTTAATGGCGGCGATTTTTTTATTCTGACAAATTCACCCAAATTTGTCAAAATACCTTGTAGATTTCAAGAAAGCACTATATAATTTCATTTATGGAATTTAAAGAAGATTATACAGTACCAAAAATGATTAAAGATTCTGCAGAAAAATTTGCAGAAATTAATGCTCAATACAAACGTCAGAAGAATGGCGAATTCATCCCAGTTTCGTATCGAGAAATGTTTCAGTTTGGTCTGGACTTTGGTGCTGCTCTTATGCAGCTTGGATTAAAGAGAGAAGAACCTATCGGGCTTATTTCGGATAACCGCGCAGAATGGATGCAGGCCGATATAGGAATTATGAGCATTGGAGCCATTGATGTTCCTCGTGGTTGTGATGCAACTCCGCTTGATTTGGAAAAAATTCTTTCTGTAACGGAATGTCGTTTTGTTATTGCTGAAAACAACTCACAAATCAACAAAATATTAAACTTACATGAAAAGCTTCCTGCCATTAAAAATATTATCACTTTTGATAAGGAAGATGATGTTAAGGACGAAGTAAAAGCTCTTGCAAAAACAAATGAAGTTGCGCTTTATTATTTTGATAAGCTTTTAAAAGAAGGTCAGAAGTGGCGAATTGAGCATGCCGGCGAAGTGGAAGCAGAACTTGAAAAAGGAAAAATTGATGATATTGCGACAATCATTTTTACTTCGGGAACAACTGGAACTCCAAAGGGTGTAATGCTTACTCACAAAAACTTCCTTACACAGCTTGATGAAATTGTTGAACGAATCTTCCTGAACCCTGGTGAATGCGCGCTTAACGTTCTTCCTGTATGGCATGTTTTTGAACGCGAAGTTGAATACGTTATTCTTATTCAAGGTTGTGCAATTACTTATTCAAAACCTGTTGGTTCAATTCTGCTTGCAGACCTTAAGAAAATGAATCCATCTGTATTGCCTGCTGTTCCTCGTGTTTTTGAAGCAGTTTATGATGGTATTACTAAAAAAATGCGCAAGGCTGGTGGTCTTGTAAACAATATGTTCAATTTCTTTGTAAAGGTTGCAATCCTTCATAAAAGAATGCAGCGCAAAATGTTTGAACAGAATCCTTGCTTTACAACTTACATCACTCCAGTCTGGTGGATTTTATTCTTTATTCCATGGATTCTTATGTGGCCGCTTTATGCTCTTGGCGACTTGATTGTATTCCGCAAAATTAAAGCTATGCTTGGCACAAACTTCCGCTGTGGTGTAAGTGGTGGTGGTGCTTTCCCTCCGAATATTGATGAATTCTTCTGGGCCATTGGAATTAAAGTTCTTGAAGGTTACGGTCTTACAGAAACAGCTCCTATTGTTTCGGTTCGTCCTTTTGCTTCGCCTGTTTTCCGCACAATTGGTTCTCCAATCCGCGGTGTAAAAGCAAGAATTGTTGATCCTCAGGACGGCTATATTCTTGGACGCTGTAAAGAAGGTGTATTACAGATTAAAGGTCCTACTGTAATGAAGGGCTACTACAAAAATCCTGAGCTTACAGACAAAGTATTTACACCAGACGGCTGGCTCGATACAGGTGACCTTGCAATCTTTACAATTCACGATGAACTTATTATTAAAGGTCGTATTAAGGATACAATCGTTTT
>JAGCTZ010000216.1 GCA_017963165.1 Treponema sp. | reverse complement strand
TTTGTCAGAGAAAAACTCCGTGGGCGTTGCGGTGCGCTTCAGAACATTGACAAATTACCGCGGCTGTTTCGCCTTGTATTGCGGCATTGAAAACTTAGAAGGCGCAATCAGGCACTGCGCATACGAAGCTGCAAAAGATCCGCGCTATCCGTATATCGAAAAAGCTGAGCTTGACGGGCTTTATGTGAACATCAGCATTTTTTCAGACTGGCAGAAAATGAGTAGCGCGCTTGATTTTGTGCCTGGCTTTGATTCGCTGATTATGGACAACCCAGACGCGCCAACTGAAGACTTAAAGCGCACGCTGCTTCAGGCTTCTGTCGCAACAGAACATGCGTACAGCCAGTCAGATTTTTTGCGCCGCCTTTGCCGCAAAGCCCAAATTGCAGAAACCGCTTATAAAAACGCGCCCCAAGCTTTAGCGTTCTACAAATCCCCGACTCTTACGTATACAGAAAAACTCTTTCAGCAATAGCTTGAGTTTACTCAATCATCAGCTTTATATTTTCAACAACAGCGTCAATTTCTTCTTCGGTTGATTTTTCTATAAAAGTGCAGTTGCGTTGCACCCAGTCAAGATTTTTCACTTGGTCGCTCAAAACGCAGCCGTTTATCGAATGATTTTCAAGCACAATTTCAAAAGGATAACCTTTTATTTGACTTGTGATAGGGCAGAAAAGTGCAAGCCCGATTTTTTGATTATACTTTTTATGCGAAACACAAATTGCAGGGCGGCGGCCTTTTTGTTCGTGCCCGTCTTGTGGGTCAAAATCAAGCCAAACCAAGTCGCCTTTTTCTGGAACATAATTTGATTTTACCATTCTTCTTTGCCCACAACTTTGCCAGTCGGAATTTCTGAATGAATGTTTTCAGGTGTTACGAGCTCCAGCATATCATCGAGCGTTTTCTTTTGCGGGATAATGACAATTTTTTCTTTTTCGACAATCACTTCTATTTTGCTGCCGTTCTTTACATTGTTGTCTTTTGCCCAAATCGAAGGAATCCGAAAGCCGAGGCTGTTGCCCCATTTCTGAACTACTGCCTGCACAATGCACCTCTCTTATTTAGTATATACAATGTATATTTCTGATTTGTCAAGGAAAATTCATTAATTAAATAAGCTGTTTCTCTGAAACACGCTTTTCCCTTTATAGCTTATACGCACATTGTTCTATCGACGATTGGAAAACTTTTGCCGTTGACTTGGCTAAGATTTGCCATTAGCTTGGCAAACTTTTGCCGTTGACTTGGCAAACTTTTGCCATTGGCTTGGCAAACTTTTGCCGTTGACTTGGCAAATTTTTGCCATTGGCTTGGCTAAGTCTTGCCATTAGCTTGGCAATATTGTGCCGTTAGCCTGGCAATATTTTGCCGTTAGCTTGGCTAAGTTTTGCCATTGGCTTGGCAATATTATGCCGCTAGGCGAGCGGAGGGTGCACTGCTAGTCGAGCGGAAGATGTGTCGCTAGGCAATAAAATGCAAAACAAATCTGTCAAAAGAAAAGATTTGTTGTATAATGAATCAGCGTATGAGCATAGAGCAAAGGAACACCGATGGCAGCAATTAACGAACTGATAAATCAAATACAAGATGAAGAACTGAAACGACGCATCGAACAGGAATTAGATAAAATCACAAAACAAAAGAAATTCGGGCTTGTTTTTGAAGAGCATTTGCCGGAGTGTGTGCCCTTGTATGACGTTAAAATCCGCAGGGGCGCAAAGGTTGCTCTAAAGACAGGAAACATCAATGAAACTTATACTGTTACTGCAATAGAAGGTGAAAACATTTATTGCACAGATAAGGACGAAAAGCAGTTTTTTAATTTTATAAAAAGCGAAGTTGTCTGTGTTGCTGAATTCGGTGAGCCGATTTATCCGTATTTGCAGCCGGTTGACGCAATTTATAATTCTGATGACACGGAGCTACCCACACATACGCTTATTCAGGCGGACAACTACCATGCGTTGCAGCTTTTGGAATATCTTTATGCCGAAAAGGTTGACTGCATTTACATAGACCCGCCATATAATACCGGCGCGCGCGACTGGAAATATAACAATGATTATGTAGATTCAAGCGATACTTACCGCCATTCAAAATGGCTTAGCATGATGAAAAAGCGCCTGCTTTTGGCAAAGAAACTTTTGAACCCCGCCGACAGCGTAATGATTGTTACAATTGATGAAAAGGAATATCTGCATTTGGGCTGTCTTTTGGAAGAGTTGTTCCCGGAAGCTAGGATTCAAATGGTGAGTGTTGCAATACATGCTTCTGGTGTTGCTCGTGCTGAGTTTTCTAGAACAGATGAATATTATTTTTTTGTCTTTATGGGTGAATCTTCCCCATCTGCAATAGCGCTTGGTGAAGAATGGAGCGAAGATGGAGTGAAAAGACAATCTGATGTTCGTTGGGAAAGCTTATTACGCTCTGGAAATAATGGAAGGAGAGTGGATAGACCTAATTTGTTTTATCCTGTTTTTTTTGATAAAGAAACACATAACTTTGCAGGGGTTGGAGAACCTGTTCCGCTAAATATATCGGCAGAAGATTACGAACCACCAGAAGGTAAAGTTGCTGTTTTGCCTCGTGCTTCTGATGATTCCGAAGCATGTTGGCGTATATCTGCAAACAGGCTTCTCGAATTACGCGAAATTGGAGCATTCGATTGGGGTGAATATAAATCAGAAAGAACTGCTTTGAAATATTTAAAGGAAGGTGAACTTAGTAAAATTGGAAAAGGTGAGTACAAAGTAACAGGCAAAAAAGAAAATGGTGCAATGATTATATCTGCTGAAGATTATAAACCGAGATGGTTGCCTGGTACTCAATGGCATGTTTCAACTCATCAGGCTGGTGGTTTAGGTGGTAGCGGTTTAATTAAACAAATATTTGCAAAACGTCAATTTGAATTTCCCAAATCCCTCTACGCCGTTCACGATACAATCCGCTTTTTTGTTGCAAACAAGCCAAACGCACTTATCGTCGATTTTTTTGCAGGCAGCGGCACAACACTTCACGCGGTTAATCTTTTGAATGCAGAAGACGGCGGCAAACGTCAATGCGTTATGGTAACAAACAACGAAGTTTCAGATGAAGAATCAAAGCAGCTCCGCGCAAAAGGCTTTAATCCCGGTGACGCAGAATGGGAAAAACTTGGCATCGCAAACTATGTTACCTGGCCGCGTACAGTCTGTTCAATAAAAGGCAAAGACATAAACGGCAATCCGCTCAAAGGCAATTACATCGGTTCAGATATTCCTATGGCAGACGGTTTTAAATCAAACGCGGCATTCTTTAAGCTCAGTTTTTTAGACAAAACCGCCGTCGCTCTTGGCCGTCAGTTCAAAGAGATGCTTCCAACATTATGGCTAAAGGCTGGTGCATGGGGAAAATGCCCGTCCGATGCAAGCTGTCATGCTGAACTTGTTTCAGCATCTCTTCCGCCTTACATCATTCTTGCAAAAAACCGCTTTGCTGTTTTGATTGACGAAAACATTTTTTCAGAATTTGAAGTTCAAGTTCATGAACATCCAGAAATTCAAACTGTGTATTTGATAACAGATTTTGAAAAAGGTTTTAAAGCAATGTCGCAAAGCCTCAAAGTCAAAAAAACATATCAGCTTTATAGAGATTATCTTGATAACTTCAGGATTAACGTGGAGCGGAATTAAACAGGATATGATATAATAGCATGTTACGGAGTTAGAAATATGGCAGAGATTTTTCGTAAAACAAAAATATATCTTGATACTTCGGTTTTAAGTTATTTAAAGCAAGAAGATAGTCCAGACCGTATGAAAGCAACATTGCAATTCTGGGAAGAATTAAAAAACAGAGATGATATAATCATATATCTTTCTGATGTTACGATTGCCGAAGTTTCGGACTGCTATGAGCCTAAACGTTCCTATATTATGAATAAATTAAAGGAAATACAATTTACTTTCCTAACAAAAGATGATGATGCAGAATTACTTGCAAGTCAAATAATAGATCTTGGAATTCTAAATAATAAGAGCCATGATGATTGTCTGCATATAGCCATAGCTGTTCTTGAGGCTTGTAATTATATTGTTTCTTGGAATTTTAAGCATCTTGTAAATGTAAAAACTATAAACGGAGTTCGGGCTATTACTAATTTAAAAGGCTTTAGCCCGATAGATATTATTACACCAGAAATGCTCATTAAAGGAGACGAAAATGACTAAACCCGATATTTCCCCAGATTTTACAATCGATGATATTCACAAAATCCGCGAATACAATTATGAGCAGACTAAAAATTTATCTGTAGCAGAGCAGAGTTCGTATTATAAAGATAAAGCTGAAAAGTTTTTAAAAGAAGCTGGTATTCAGCCAAAGACAGAATCTGTTTTATCTCAAAGAGCCTAACAATATGACTATAGAATTGTTTCCATTTCAGACTATCGCAGTAAATGAATTACGAATAAAAGTTGCAGAAGCTTTAGGCTCATATCATAGAACTCATACACCGCAAGTTGTTTCTCTGCAAGCTCCTACAGGCGCGGGCAAAACAATAATCATGGTTTCTTTTGTTGAAGATGTTTTGTACGGCACGGAACAAATCAACGAGCAGCCTGATGCAATTTTTGTATGGCTTTCTGATTCTCCGCAGTTAAACGAGCAGTCTAAGAATAAATTCCTTAAATCAGATAAGATTACCGTAAGCAAGTGCATAACAGTCAGAGAAGATAACTTTGACCAAGAAACATTTGACGACGGCAAGATTTATTTCATCAACACACAAAAAATAACTAAGACAGCAAATCTCTGCAAACATTCAGATTCAAGGCAATATACAATTTGGGAAACAATCGAAAATACGGTAAAACAAAAATCTGACAGACTGTATTTTATTATTGATGAAGCGCACCGCGGAATGCAGGACAAAAACGAAGCTGGAAAAGCTACAACTATTATGCAGCGATTTCTTAAAGGTGCACCAGATTTTGGCTTGAGCGCTCCAATGCCGCTTGTTATTGGCATTAGTGCAACGGCGGCTCGTTTTAACACTCTTATTGGCGATATAAATTCAACCTTGCAGAAAGTAATCGTAAAGCCAGCTGATGTGCGTTCTTCTGGTCTTTTAAAAGATAGAATCGTTATTACATATCCAGATAATGCTCATAAGTCTAATGAAATGGCTGTGCTTGATGCTGCAACTGAAGAATGGATAAATAAAGTTTTGCACTGGAATCAGTATTGCAAGGAACAGCATTATAAATATATAAATCCAATTTTTGTCATTCAGGTAAAAGCCGGAACAAACGGCGCAACTTCTGATACTAATCTTGATGATGTTATAGCCAAAATCGAAGAAAAAACAAAAGTTAAGTTTAGAGAAAATGAAGTTGTGCATACATTTGGCGATGTTTCAACGCTTTCTCTGAACGGCTTAAAAGTTCCGCATATTGAGCCGAACGATATTGTTGATGATATGCGCGTCAAAGTTGTTCTGTTTAAAGAAAATCTCTCAACTGGCTGGGATTGTCCCCGCGCTGAAACAATGATGAGCTTTAGAAAAGCAGAAGATGTTACCTATATTGCGCAGTTGCTTGGGCGGATGATACGCACTCCAATGCAAAGTCATATTCTTGTTGATGATTCATTGAATGATGTGCGTTTGTATCTTCCGTATTTTAACCGCGAAAATGTTGCGGTTGTTATCAATGAATTGCAAGAATCTGAATGCGGCGATATTCCTGCTATCGTTGATGCCGAAAGTCTTGAAGCGCCTGTTTATAAAACTTGGACAGTTCATCCTTCTCATTCAAGACCGGCTTATAATGACCCGACACAAGGTTTTTTGTTTGATAATGGGGGTTCGCAAGAAAACTCTGAAAGCAACCAACAGGGTGCAAATCAAGCTGAACTTGTTTCATCATCTGTTTCAGGTTATGCACAGACCCCGAAACAAGTTTGGGGCGGCAATAGTGCAAATGTGGCTGATACTCATTCTGTGCAGATTGAGAGTGTAGCTTCCAACAGTGCAGAAACTCAACCAGATTTATTTGTCTCTTCAATAGATAGAGAAGCTATAACAAAGTACATAAACGACACAGCTTTGCTTACTTATATGGTTCGTTCTGTAAAGATAAGCAGTTATCTCAAATCATTAACAGCATTGGCAGCGCTTTTGACATATCAGAATATAGACCGTTCTGCACTTGGAACGGTCACTAAAGATGTTGTCGATATGATCCATAACTATGCAGAAAAGCTCCGTGCATCCGGCGAGTATGACAAAAAAGCTAAAGACATTCTGACATATAAGCTTTCTATAAAAATCTTTGATGTATTTGGTCAAGATTTGACTAATGGACAAGAAAAAGATTCTTTTTATATGAGCAACAGCGAATTAGACAGGCAGCTTAGGATTGTAGACGCAAAACTTGCAAGTTTCGGCTTTCCGCAGGCTTATGGGCAGCAGTATTATGACCCTGAAAATCCTGATGCTTTCAAAATTGATTGTATTCTGTTTGCTCTTGATGAAAGCTGCCTTGCAGAAGTTAATAAATATGCTGAAAAAAAATTCCACGAATACAATGACAACAACAGAAGATATATTGTTGAAAAAAGCGAAAGCGTAAAAAAGCAATACAGCGATATTATTGCTGATGGTGATGTTGTCAGCAAGCACAATTTTTCTTTGCCAGAATCTATTCTTGTTCCAGAAGACCCGAATGGAAAAGAGTATTCAAATCATCTGTTTGCTGATGAAAAAACTGGCAAGGCTAAAATAAGACTTAACACATGGGAAGATGGTGTTATTGAAGAGGAGCAGCAGAAGCCTGATTTTGTCTGCTGGCTAAGGAATCCGCCAAGATTGTCTTGGGCTTTAACTATTCCGTATGAAATAAATAATGAAACAAAACCCGCTTATCCAGATTTCTTGATAATTAGAAAAGACTCTAAATCACAAGCCGGTTATGTTGTAGATATACTTGAACCGCATAACCCAGACTTTAAAGACAATCTCCCAAAAGCCAAAGGCTTTGCCCGCTACGCAGAAGCCGAGCCGAAGATTGGCCGCATACAGCTTGTCAGAAAAGTCCGTGATGGCGGTGTCGAAAAATTCAAGCGTTTGGACTTCTCAAAAGGCGAAATCAGAGAAAAAGTCCTGAAAATGCAAACTCCTGATGAACTCGACCACTTGTTTGATACAGACGGCGTGATTGAAGGATAAGGAGAGAAAGGAAATATGAATAATAAATTCAAAGACGAATATGGTAATGAGAGAGAAGATTCACTTGATGAACAGCAATTTATTCAAGAATTTAATAATTCTATCGAATCAACCCAATTTCATGTATATGGTCTTTCTGGAGATTGGGGAACGGGGAAGTCTGCGTTTATCCAGATGTGGGAAAATTCGATAGACAAAGAAAAGTATTCAGTTATTCATATAGATGCATTTGAAAAAGATTATATACAAAATCCTTTCTCTATGATTTATGAAGCTTTTAAGAAATTTATGAAAGAGAATAAGATTTCTAAAAAAGATGCAAAAACAGTTGTAGAAAAGGCGAAAAAAATAGCTTTCGCATCAGCTAAGGCGGCAGGACAATTTGGTATAAATCTTTTAATAGATAAAATTGGTACAGAAAATGTAAATGCATTGGTTTCCGCTGTTTCAGATTCAGTATTTGAAGAGTTTGATTATAATCCAGAAAAGGAAGAAGTGAATTTATGTAAAGAATTAAAAGATTCTTTGAGTTTAATGGTTAAAAAAGCTAATAAAACTTTATATATAGTAATCGATGAATTGGATAGATGCAGACCTGATTTTGCATTAGAAACTTTAGAGAAAATAAAACATTTGTTTACGATAGATGGTGTAAAATTCATATTAGTTTATAACAATGAAGTTATTGCAAATATTGTAAAGAATAAATACGGTTTAGAAAATTCAAATAATAAGTATATAAAGAAATTTATTGAAAAAGAAATTCCATTTTCAACAAGTTCAATATATTCAGCTTGGATTAGAAGCGAAGCTGAACAATTAAAATCTAAAGGTGTATATCCACCTATTTGTCAATATATTGAAAATTTTGCAAATACTCTATCTCAAGTAATGATAATGTTTAATCTATCTTTAAGGGATATGCAACGGATATTGCCATCAATTGATATTAACAATATGTTTTTAGATGCTTATTCAAATATTGTTTTAGGGTTTGTAATAGCTTTCTTAAAGGCAATTAATTTAAAAGAATACGACGAAATGATTGATTATTTGAAAAAAAATAACGGGAAATTTGCTCCTAATACTAATACTTATATAAAACTTACTTCTATTTTAATGCATAAGACTGATGATCCAGTTAATATGTTTATTGAATATTTTAATAAGAAAGTGGTTGGAAATTATTAAATAATGCTTGTAAAACCTGAATTGTTCTTGCAATCTGTATGGGATGAATTGTCAGATAAAGAGAAAAAAGAAGTTTACCTTAATGATATAATTACATCAAATCGCGCACCACAGTATCTTGAAGGTCTTATTCGTGATGTTAAAATAACTATCGCAGAAAAAATTATTCAGGGTAATGAACTCACAGAGCAAGAGTATACTGTGCTAGGATTTGATAGAAATTTTTACGATTAGTCAGAAAGTTATACAATGTAATTAACATGATTATGGAGAAATTAAATTGACTATAGAGCAATATGCGGCGGCGCAAGGTCTGGAAAAAATAACGTGCTATACGGTAAACGGAAAGCAAGTATACAGGCTTCAGAACAAAGACGGTGGTTGTGTGGGGTTGCCATATTTCGCCATACCAACAGCAGACGGATTTCGCCAAGCAACAACAAGCGAAATCGCGATTAAAAAAGAAGTTATGTAAGCTAAGTAAGATGTTTTAGTCAAACCACGCAATACGCAGGGGGAATTGCCTGTATAAATAATTGCATAAACGGGTGCGGAATGCAGAAGTTGCCGCTAAAAAAATCTGCCGAATGACACAATAAATGACACAATAAATGACACTTTAAAAGGTCAAAATGGCACTTTAAATGATAGAATAAATGCCTATGATCCATTAAATAGCAAAGATGACCCAATAAATGATAAAAATGATAGAATAAATGATAGATTAAACGAATTTGATGATAGTATAAATCTGTCAGTAGGTTTATAAGAGGAATGGAACAATGTCCGAATCACAGTTAATCGAATACAAAGAATCTCTGCGCGATGGATATCTCAAATGGATAAAGACCATTGAAAGCAAGAGCTAATGCAATTTTTGCATTTTTGTGATAGAATAAAAAGGGTGGAGGTGTGTAATATGGCAGAAGCATTGATGAAAATGTATGAAACAATGACAGAAACTGAGCAAAATGAGCTTTACGATTTTGCTTTGTTCATTATCTCCAAGCGAAAAAAAGAAGAAAATCCTCTGGAAGAATTTTGCGGAGTTCTAAATGATGAGGATGCCTCTGTTATGATGTCTGCCATTGATGAGTGCAGAAGGATAGAGCCAAATGAATGGTAATCTTATGGACACAAATGTTATCGTGCGTGTTTTGAATGGCGACAGGGAACTTGTAAATGAACTCTCAAAAATCTCATCACTTTGCACTTGTACAGTTGTTTTTGGTGAACTTATGTATGGCGCTGCAAAATCTGCACATGCTGTTCAAAATAAACAAAATGCAAAAAGCTTTTGTTCGCACTATCCGCTTCTCGGAGTTTCCAATATTGTAGCAGAAGTTTATGGAGAAATCAAAAAAGACCTTCTTTCACATGGCAATGTAATGCCAGAAAATGATATGTGGATTGCCGCAACAGCCCTTGCAAACGGCATGACCGTAATTTCCCAGGTCAAGCATTTTGAGCATATTCCAAATCTGATGGTGATTAAACTGTGATTTGCGAAAAAGCCTTATGAGGACAGCGTGGAATAAGCTTTTGCGGAAGAGGTCAAGCTGTGAATGCTATCGCACGAATCAAAACAATTGCCAGTTTTCCCCATAAGATGTTAGAATGTACGCATGACGAATAACCAGAAAACTCAGCTTATTGAAACTGCCATAAAAATGATGGATTTTTCTTATGTGCCTTATTCACATTTTCATGTGGGGGCGGCTTTGCTTGCAAAAGACGGAACAGTCTTTACAGGCTGCAATGTCGAGAATGCGGCATACGGCCCGAGCAACTGCGCCGAACGTACAGCGATTTTCAAAGCCGTCAGCGAGGGCGTGCGCTCTTTTGAGGCAATCGCGATTGTTGGCGGTGCTGAAAACGAAAAAGGCGAGCCTGTGATAAAAGATTTCTGCCCGCCTTGCGGTGTGTGCCGTCAGGTTATGTCTGAATTCTGCGGAAAAGACTTCAAAATCATTTTGACAGACGGAAATGGCGGAATAAAAGAGTTCACGCTTGCAGAGCTGCTGCCTGAAAGCTTCAATTTAATCTGAATTAGTCTGAACCTTTCAGCTGAAAAAATCTGCCGTAAAATGAACGTAACGATAATCACGCCGCCATTAGTGCAATTGAATTCTCCGTACCCGTCGGGTGCATATCTTTCGGCTTTTTTTAAAGAAAGCGGGCACAATGCGGCGTGGTTTGATTTGAGCATTGAGCTTTATTACGCGCTTTTCAGCAGGGCGGGGCTGGCCAAGCTTTTTGCGCTGTCTGAAAAGGCGGCTCTAAAGCTTGCAGAAAATGCCGCAAAGCAGGGCGATGAAAGCACGGCATTCAACATACGCCGCTACATAAGCACAAAACAGTTGTGGATTAACTGGATTGACACTATAAACGCCATTCTTTGCGGTAAGGCGCGCGAAAAAGAGCATCAGCTGTTGTTTTCGCCGTATGCGCCGCGCGGTTCAAGAATGGAAAATTTTCTTGCAGGGCTTCAGCATGAACCTTCTGTTGATGACGTGCGTTTTCTCTGCACTTATGCGCTTGCAGATTTGGCTGATTACATTACGGCGGTCTTTGACAGTGAGTTTTCGCTTATA
>JAGCTZ010000215.1 GCA_017963165.1 Treponema sp. | reverse complement strand
TGCGGAAGCGATTGCTCCATGTGCTGTGCCTGTGGCGGCATGGAAATTGACTATCAGCAGTACATAGACGGTAAGAAAGAAATTGCCCAGCTGAATGCAGAATACCGGGCAAATACGATGATAGGGCACTAGATTATAGCTTTCCCATCAAATCCTTAATTGTTGTTTTTTTCAATTCTTCTTCCAAAGCCTTTTGGGCATTATCTAATGGCTGGTCCAGAAGAGCATGGATTTTACTACCAACAGGACATTTTGGATTAGGATTTACATGAAAATTAAAAACAGAACGCTCGCTTTCCTTTTCTTCGCTCACTGCCTTGTAGACATCCAAAAGGGTAATTTCTTCGGCTTTCTTTGAAAGGGTAGAGCCCCCGACTCCGGCTTTTGTTTCTACAATTCCAGCTGCCTGGAGTTTCCCCAAAATCTTTCTTATAATTACCGGGTTCATTCCGGTGCTTCCTGCAATGAAATCGGAAGTGACTTTGTTATCCTTTTCAAAATAAGCAATGCAGAGAATAGTGTGAATTGCAACCGTAAGATTCGTATTCAGTTTCATAAGCCTTTCCTGAATAAAATATATCATATCTGTTGTAAAAAATAAAGAACATCACTTGACATTTATAAATTACAACGCTATATTATTTATAGTTGTAAAAAATAAGTTACAACAAAAAGCAATACATATCTTTTAATCAGCCTGATCACCTGCTTTTAAGATAAAAACTTAACGAGGTAATTTTATGGAAAAGACACAGTTCACATCGGTTCAGCTTTCAAAAGGCGTAATGGAAATCTATGATTTTGGTTCAGTCAAACTTCACGCATTCAAAACGAATGACTTGATTTCGGACGAATGTTTTCTGGTGGAAAAAGCTGGCAGTTGCTTCATGATTGAGTCACCATGCTTTTTTGACAACATCAAGGAGCTGGAAAAATACATTTCCGACACAGGCTTGAAATATGAAGGTGCTGTAATCGCCTATCACGGAGCGGGCGCTTCTTTTATGAAGGGAAGCAAGGTCTACTCGACAAAAAATGCTGATGACTACAATCACAATGGTGGCGGGGCAGGGCTTGTTTCAAACTTCGCGGGAGCATTTGGGGAAGCTTTCGATAAATCAATCTATACGACTACGGATTTTATTGAAGGTGACAGCCTGACCCTTTGCAGTGTGGAAATGAAAATCACCCGCACTCAGGAAGCCTTCGACATCTTCATTCCTGAAATCAATGTGGTTTATACTCACATGCTGGGACACGATGTTCATTCAATTGTCGCAGGAAAAGCTCATGCCGATGCTCTCATTTCCGTACTGGAATCTTATATTCAGAAAAAAATCGGCCTTGTTTTGACAAGTCATTATGTTGTGGAAAATCTGAATGATGTTAAAATGAAGATAGAATACCTTAAAGGGCTTAAAAACATCGCAATCAAAAATGTTGATGCTGCTGGTTTTAAGGCGGCAGTGCAGTCAGCATATCCAAAATATTCAGGTCTGAACTATCTTGATATGTCGGCTGGAATGTTTTTCCCCGTAAAATAATTTAAAAGGAGCCACGAATGACAGTTACAGAAATTGCAGAATATCTTGATAAAGTAGGCTTACAGTATCTGGCAACAATCGGTTTGGATGGGAAGCCAAAGGTGAGGCCTGTTCAGTACATGGTAGTCCATGATGAAAAGCTGTGGTTCTGCACAAACAGCCAGAAGGATATGTTCAAGGAGCTTTCTGTGAATCCTTATATTGACCTTTGTGGCTCCCGTCTTATGGAGAATGAAATTGATACAGCCTGGATTCGTATGAGTGCAAGGGTTGTCTTTGAAGAAAATCTTACGGTTAAGAAAATGATTATGGAAAAATCTTCCATAGTTCGCCAGCTGTACAAAAATGATGCAAATCATTCCTTGCTCAAGGTTTTCTATCTTTCTGAGATTTCCGGCAGTCTGAACAATCTTGGTCATGTTAAGGGACTTGAAGAGAATAAAGCTTTTTCTAAGCCTGTTGTTTTTAATCTATAAAGGTGGAGAATGGAAAACATCAAATCAATCTTACAAAATGCAGACTCAATTATCATCGGTGCAGGAGCGGGACTTTCTACTTCTGCAGGTTTTACCTACAGCGGGCCTCGCTTCCAAAAATATTTTGCTGATTTTGAAAAGAAGTACGGCTTTCACGATATGTATTCCGGTGGTTTTTATCCTTACAAAACTCTTGAAGAGCACTGGGCTTACTGGAGCCGCTACATAATAATCAACCGCTACATGAACGCTCCGATTCCTGTCTATGAAGAACTCTTTGAACTTGTGAAGAATAAAAATTATTTTGTCATTACAACGAATGTTGACCATTGCTTTCAGAAGGCGGGTTTTGATAAGTCACGACTCTTTTATACTCAGGGTGATTACGGTCTCTGGCAGTGTTCCCAGCCATGTCATAAGAAAACTTACGACAATCAGCTTTTTGTTGAAAAAATGATTAAGGAACAGGGCTTTGTAATTCAGGAGGATGGTGGTCTGGAACTCCCGGAAAATGGGTTTGAAGGAATAAAAATGACTGTCCCGTCTGAACTGGTTCCCCGCTGTCCTGTGTGCGGAAAGCCTATGAGCATGAACCTTCGCGCTGACGACACTTTTGTGGAAGATGAAGGCTGGAATAAGGCTGCTAGCCGTTATGAAGATTTTCTGAATAAGAATAAAGATGACCGTATTGTTTTTCTGGAGCTTGGTGTTGGCGGTAACACTCCGGGAATCATTAAATATCCATTTTGGAAGATGACCTATGCTAATCCAAAAGCTGCTTATATCTGTATAAACAAGGGTGAGGCAGAGGTCCCTGGCGAGATTGAAAAACAGAGTATTTGCGTAAATAATGATATTTGGGAGTTTTTACAAAGTCTTATTCCGCAAAATTGAAAAATTTTTAAAATTGCGGAATAGAATTTAATTTTCATTCCGCAAAATCGAAAAATACTTGAAAATGCGGAATGGAGAGTGTATAATACTTCTATGAAAGTATTAGAAAGACAAGATTTTTTGCAAAAACTGATTAATACAATTTACACTTCCGACATAAAAGTCATAACAGGAATTCGCAGAAGCGGAAAATCTAAGCTTCTGGAGCTCTTTATTGAATATCTTAAAAATCAGTTTCCAGATGCAAATATCATTCACATCAATTACAATCTTTTTCAATTCTCTACTATTAAAAAAGCAACAACTCTGAATGAATATGTGGAAAATCTTTATTCTCCGGAAAAAGAAAATTTTCTTTTAATAGACGAAGTTCAGTTATGCGAGGATTTTGAACATGCGGTAAATTCCTTTCACGCTTCAGAAAAATATCACATATATCTGACAGGTTCCAATGCGTTTTTGCTTTCAAATGATTTGGCCACACTGTTCACCGGCAGAACTTTTTCCATAGAGGTTTTTCCTTTCAGCTTCAAGGAGTTTGTTGCCTATTTTGACTGCAAGGATTTACAGCAGGCCTTTGACCGTTTTGTAATGGAAGGAGGAATGGCGGGGTCTTATCTGTATGATTCTCTTGATGATAAATATAATTATTTGAATGAAGTTTTTGAAACTCTGATTGTCCGGGATATTCAGCAAAAATACAAAATCAAAAATCTTCCTCTTCTGGACATGTTGAACGATTTTCTTGTTGATAACATTTCCTCTGAAATTTCTGCAAGAAGCCTTGCAAATACACTGACTTCAAAAGGCAGCAAGGTTGATGATAAAACGGTTTCTTCATACATCAAATATCTTTGTGCATCCTTTGCCTTTTACAAAATCCGCCGCTACGATATAAAAGGAAAAAAATATCTTGCAAGCCAGGACAAATATTATCTTGCAGACCATTCTTTTAAATACGCAAAACTCGGAACTAAAAATCTGGACTATGGGCGGATTTACGAAAACATAGTCTGCATAGAGCTTTTGCGCCGAGGCTATGAAGTTTACACGGGAGTTCTTTACCAAAAAGAAATTGATTTTGTGGCCGTAAAACGCAATGAAAAAATCTACATCCAGGTGAGCGACGACATTTCCCGAGCGGAAACAATGGAAAGGGAAAGTTCACCGCTTCTGAGCATAAAAGATGCTTATCCAAAAATGATTATCGCACGGACAAAACACCCGGCCTATCAATATGAAGGAATTGCGGTGTGGGATATTGCGGAATGGTTGATGAACCGATAATAAAAATAGAACTCGTAAAAATATTATGGAGAAAATGATGTCTAAAGAAAAAAGATCCGTAGAACCAAATATCGCTGACCTTGTGAATGGTTGGCTTAAATCATACAAACTTGACTACAAACTTGAACAGGAAAGCCTAAACGATTCAATCGACAAAGCTCTGGACGAATACAAATCAAAACAGGGCGGAAACGGTGGAAACAGACCTGATGCAAAACTGCTTGCAAAAGACGCTTACGGAACGGTCTATCCTGTTTTAATCGAATACAAAGGCTATCGCGACAAGTTGGTAAAAAAAGACGAAAATGGCAATGTCGCACTAAAAACAGCTGACAACAAAGACGACTTCAAGAGCATAAACAGTTATGCAGTAAATGGTGCAGTTCATTATGCAAACGCGCTTTTGCAATACACGGACTATGAAGACATCATCTCTATCGGCGTTACGGGCTACAAGGACGACAGCGGAAAACTGCACCACGAAATTGGCGTTTATTATGTTTCGGGAAAGAACTTCGGTTATGGGCAGGAAGTTGCGAAATATAGTGATTTGTCATTCCTCAAAAAAGAGAATTTCGACTCATTCATTGAAAAAGTAAGGGCACTGAACCTTTCAGAAGAAGAAAAAACAAAAAGCAAAGAAAAGCGAGAGGCAGAAATCGCTTCAAGTCTTGTAAAACTCAACAACGACATTTACAAAAACGAATCAGGACTTGGAGAAAGCGCACGTATTTATCTTGTTGCCGCTTCAATTATCGCAAACCTCGGCATAAAAGGCGACAATCCAGTAAAGCCTCTTGAAAAATCTGACCTTAAATGCAGTGCAGAAAAAGGCGAGCGGGACGGCGACATAATGCTTCGCAAAATCAATGCCTTTTTGAGTGCAAAGAGAGTTCCCGAAGACAAAAAGAACCTCATCATTCAAACATTCAGTGAGGGGCTTTTGACAAACGAGAACATCAACAAGCCAATAAACGGCGAAAGCCAGCTAAAACGCGTGTTTTCAAAAGTTATTGACGACTTGGGGCTTTATTACAAAATCGGGCTCACAACAGACTTTACAGGGAAGCTCTTCAACGAGATGTACAACTGGCTGGGCTTTTCACAAGACAAACTAAACGACGTTGTTCTTACACCGTCTTATGTTGCTTCATTTTTGGCTCGCCTTGCCCGTGTTAACAAAGACAGCTATGTTTGGGATTTTGCAACAGGTTCGGCTGGACTTCTTGTTGCGGCGATGAACATTATGATTGATGACGCAAAATCTAGCATCAAAAGTCCGGACGAATTCAAGAAAAAAGAAGCGTTCATAAAGGCAAATCAACTTTTAGGCTTGGAAATCCTGCCGTCAATCTATATGCTGGCTATCCTCAATATGATTTTGATGGGCGACGGCTCTTCAAACATCTTGAACAAGAACTCGCTGACCGACTTCAACGGCAATTACGGCTTTGTGCGAACGAGCGAAAAGTTCCCCGCAACCGCGTTTGTCTTGAATCCGCCTTATTCTGCCAGCGGTAACGGAATGGTCTTTGTTGAAAAGGCTCTTTCCATGATGGACAAAGGATATGCAGCAATCATCATTCAGAACAGTGCGGGAAGCGGAAAGGCGGTTGAATACAATAAAAAGATTCTGAAACACTCTACGCTTTTGGCAAGTATAAAAATGCCGATTGATCTTTTTGTTGGAAAATCGAGTGTGCAGACAAATATTTATGTATTCCGAGTTGGGGAAGCACACCAGAAAGACGAAATAGTAAAGTTCATTGATTTTTCCAATGACGGCTACACAAGAACAAACCGCAAAAGAGCAAGCATTAATCTTCGTGATACAGACAACGCTAAGGAACGATACGATGAAGTTGTAAGCCTTGTACGATTCGGAAAGAGCAAGTTGAAGATTTTTACAGAAAAAGAGTATTACGAAAGTACGATTGATCCTGAAAATGGAGCAGACTGGAACCAGAGTGCGCCAGTAGACACAAAGCCGACTTTGCAGGACTTCAAGAAAACTGTTGCTGATTATCTTGCATGGGAAGTTTCCAACCTTTTGAAAAATCAAGCGAACGGAGAAGCAGAGAAAAAGAGCCTGGGAAAATAGATGCCCCGCTTGGCAGAAAATTGAAGGCGGTCAAGTGGGGCGAATACAGGCTCGGTGATTTGTTTGATGTTCTTTCGTATAAACAGAGATTTGACGCAAACAAAGTTACACTCGTTGAAACTGGCGGACATCCTTATATTGTGCGACAAGGTTCTGATAATGGACAGAAAGGATTTATCGATGAAGACGAAATTTATCTGAATGACGGAAACACAATCTCTTTTGGACAAGATACGGCAACAATGTTCTATCAAGAAAAGCCGTATTTCACTGGTGATAAAATCAAAATCTTGAAGCCGAAAATGGAGAGATTTAGCAAAGATAATGCTCAATTCTTTTTAGCAACAATGCGACGTTCATTCAGCACTTTTGGTTGGGGAACATCTAGTTTCAGTATTGAGGTTATAGAAAATCAAAATATTACTCTCCCTATTACAAAAGACAACGAAATCGACTTTGATTTTATGGAGAGCTTTATACGCGAACTCGAAGAGGAGCGTGTACGCGAACTGCAATCTTACCTCGCCGTTACGGGACTGTCAGACTATACATTGACAAAAGCTGAGCAAGACGCACTTGTTGGTTTTGACGCGCTTGAGTGGCAGGAATTTAGAATGGGTGATTTATTCGATAGGGTATCGACTGTAAAATTGCCATATAAAGCAGCAGATTTGCCGAAAGAACCTACTGCAGAAAATCCACTTCCTTGCTTGACTTCTAGTTTCATGAATCAAGGCTTGAATTATTATGTGCCAAAAGAAAAAGCAACGGTATTGAAACATGTGATTTCTATTCCGTCAAACAGCGATGTTTACAGGGCTTATTATCAGTCGAATGATTTCACGGTTTTATCAGACGCTTATGCAATCCGCTGGAATTGGAACGACAAAGAAATTTCAGTTCAGCAATATTTGTTTATGGTTGCATGTATAAATCAGGTTACGGACTTGCCGATTTATTCATACAAAAACAAACTCGGCGGTTGGAATGTTGTGCAAGATAAATACATCATGCTTCCTGTTTGCGACGGTGTGCCAGATTATGAGGCAATGCAGGATTTTATCAGTGCGGTTCAAAAGCTGGTCATCAAGGACGTAGTGAAGTATGCTGACAAGAAGATTTGTGCGACAAAAAAAGTTTTGAAAAATAAAACTGAATATAAAATTGATGACGAAAATCATTATCTGACGGTTGCAGAGTCTGCTGATTATAAGGGTTCTCCACGTTAGGGATTGGAGCACCTGCGAAGCAGTACCGCTTGCGGTATGAAGCGCGGTTAGCGCGGAAGTGCGGAAAGCCCGACCGCCGGTTGCTGAGCAAAGTCGAAGCAAGTGGCGGGAACGCCCAAATGAAGAGAAAAAGAAAATGACACAAAAAGAAAGACGCACATATTTGATAACAGAACTCCTCAAAGAAGATAAGGGTAGTGCAGGCTTTAAGCTGGGTCTTGTGCCCGGAAATGAAGGCGGCTTTGTAATTCCTGATGATGAAAAAAGACAGCGCGATATACTCCGGGCTTTGATGAATATTCGTGGTCCATATTCCATTAGCGAAGACTTTTTGAGAATACAGGATGAGTACCTGCAGCAGGTTAATGAAGAGCGGGGGATTACGGATATTGCGGATTTAAGCCCGACAGAAAGGAACCCAAAACTTTATCTCTGGCAGGGCGACATCACCACGCTAAAAGTTGATGCAATTGTTAATGCTGCAAACTCTGCTTTGCTTGGCTGCTTTGCGCCGCTTCACATCTGCATCGACAACTGTATCCATACCTTTGCGGGCATTCAACTCAGACTTTCCTGTAACGAGCTGATGCAAAAGCAGGGGCACGAAGAAGGAACCGGACTATGCAAAATTACTCCGGCCTTTAATCTTCCAAGCAGCTATGTTTTGCACACTGTCGGCCCCATTATTTACACAAGTGTGGGTGCTCGCGAAAAGCTTCTTCTTGAAAACTGCTACAAAAACTGCCTTGAAACTGCGTCACAAAATCAGCTTGAATCGGTGGCTTTCTGCTGTATTTCTACCGGAGTTTTCAGATTCCCTCAAGACCTTGCTGCTCAGATTGCAGTTGAGACGGTTGAAATGTGGTTGGCAGAAAATCCAGATTCCAGCGTGAAGAAGGTTGTCTTCAATGTCTTTGGAAATAAGGATCTGGAGATTTATAAGAAGGTACTTGGTCAAAAATGATAATCCAGACAGGTCAGCGAACAGACATTCCGGCTTTTTATTCTCAGTGGC
>JAGCTZ010000214.1 GCA_017963165.1 Treponema sp. | reverse complement strand
ATCATATCAAACGCTCCTCACCGCTCTTCTTTGCAATTGTATTAGCTATAATAAGAAGCAAGATGTTAACTACGTTCTTAAAGATACCGGCAGCGGTTGCCAGACCGTATCTAGACAGTTTGAAACCGTATTTCAATACATAAATATCAATTGTTTCTGCTACATCCTGAATCATACCGTTCTGCAACAAGTACGGCATTTCAAAGTTAGCATCAAGAATATGACCGGCAGACATAATCATCATGATAATGATTGTCGGTTTAATTCCAGGAAGTGTAATGTGCCAGATTTTGCGGAGACGTCCACAACCGTCAATCTGTGCTGCTTCATACAAACACGGATCAATAGCAGTCATTGCACCAAGATAAACAATTGTGTTCCAACCTACTTCCTTCCAAACGTAAGTCCAACCGATGATGTGCCAGAAGTATTTTTGTACGGCAAGCCACTGAACAGGTTGCTTAACAATTCCAAGCCACAATAATATATCATTTAAAATTCCGTCCTCAACGGAAAGTACATTCGCAACCAAACTTGTAACAATAACCCAAGAAAGGAAGTGCGGGAGATAAGAAACTGTCTGAACGAATTTTTTGACACCAATATAACGTACTTCGTTCAAAAAGACTGCGAGAACAATAGCAGTAATATAACCAAGAGCCGTACTGATAAGGCTCATTCCTACTGTATTTCTTAAAGAAAGCAGGAATTCTTTTTCTGTAAAAAGCTGTACAAACCACTTAAAGCCAACCCAAGTCTGCTGTGAAAATGATTTATAAGGTTTGTAATCCTGAAATGCCATTGTCCAGCCCCAGAGAGGGACATATCTGAACAATATAATGTATAGAACGAATGG
The DNA here is from genome assembly GCA_017963165.1 of Treponema sp. Next base: position 3,261 of record JAGCTZ010000214.1, on the reverse strand, counting down.
AACAGACATAAGAATAAGCATTTTCTGCTTACTCAAAATCATCCATTTTGTTTTCTTGTTTACTAATTCTGGATTGACTGGTGCCGATGCAGAACTAGAATCATTTTTATTTTTCATATAAACACTCAACTAAAAAAATGATTAAAAAAAAGCCCACAGAAAATCCGTGGACTTTTTTAGACGGAAGAATACAAACGTATTCCTCCGTCACAGATTAAGTCTGACATTCATGCCAGAAACTTAATTAGTCCTGAAAACCACCGAATGCTTCTACACGGTGATCAAGCTGCTGCTGCATAAACTTGTTGTATTTTTCTGTAAGCGGCTTAAGCAATTTTGTGTATTCATCCCATGTCTTATCGAAATCAGCAGGTTTGCCCATAATCATCAATGGGAGGTACTTTCTCTGAACTGTTTCAAATCCACTCATAGCAACTGCTGCTTCTTCTTCGATTCCACCGTTTTCAGCAGATGGGTTGCACTGCCACATTGGATACCAACCGGCATTCTTTGGCGGATTTGGATCTACGAATTCAGCATAAGAACCTACGCCGTAAGCTTTCCACAGCTCAATGTCAACCGGCTTCTGAGTAAGAGCATATTCCCATTCAAGGTCATCCATATTGCGTGAATATCCAGAAGACATTACACCTTCAAGTTTTGGAGCTTCTTCTATCCAGAGAGAAGCACGGTTCTTCTGAATCCATACAGGATCTCTCTGCTGTGCGCGCTGTTCGTCAGTTCTGTAAGCAGCACCCTTTGTGCCTGTCTTAGAACCGTCTGTATCGATGAGATAATCTTCACCTTCAAAGCCCCAGTAAAGAACTTTCTGGTTTTCTTCTTTAATCATTTCATCCATGAACTGAAGAATCTTGATAGCTTTGTCTTCAGGACACTTAACAGTGATACCATAACCTCTCTGAAGGTTTGGAAGTGAGCGGTCGCGGTAGTGCGGCTTAATAGATCTGTCAAATGTCAATGGAAGAGGTGCATAAGTTCTTTCATCTTTTCCAGCTGACCAAAGTGTCTGTTCTGGTTCACCCATGAACTGCCAGCCCTGAATGAACATACCAAGAACACGGCCCTGTGCAATCTTTGCATAGTACTGGTCACGGTTGTCTGTGAAAGAAGCAGGATCAATCAAGCCTCTCTGGAAATATCCGTTAGCAAGTTTGAACCATCTGTATGCATTCTCATCAACAAAGTTGTCTGTGTAGATATACTTACCGTTTTCGAGAGTGATGTGTCCGTTACCATCGTTTGGATAACCAGCCAAGAAGTTTGGCGGGTTCCACAAGTCGAATGCTTCCCAGTCTGCTGTGATGATTGAGAATGGAATTGTCGGTGTACCGTCAATTGTTGGATATTTCTTGTAATATTTTTCAATAAGATCGAAATATTCATCAACTGTTTTGATTTCTGGATAGCCGAATTCTTTGAGAACTGCTTTCTGAATCCACCAACCGTTCTGGTTGTAGTATGTATCAGAAGGTGTTCCGTCATAAACACCATAGTTAGGAAGAGAGTAGATGTGCTCTTTTGTGATGTTTCCGTTAGCATCTTTTTCTGAATCCTGGTCAATCATCTTCTTCCAGGCAGATTCATAATGCTTTCTTAAGTTAGGAGCATATTTCTCTACAAGCGGCTTAAGGTCGCGGAGACAACCTGCACCCTGGAACTTCTCTGAATCTACTTCTACGAGATCAGGAAGGTCACCAGAAGCGATAAGCAAACCGATTTTCTGGTCTTTATCACCAACCAGAATATCCCAGTTAAATGTTACACCGAATTTTTCTTCGATCCATTTGTAGGCTTTGTTGTCAGCAGGCGGCTGTTCACGCTGCTGAATAGTGAAAACAGAGATGTTAAGAGCTTCTTTCTTGCCTTTAGCAGAAGAACCGCCCTTGCTACATCCTACCAAGCTCAATGCCAGGACTGCTGCTGCAGCAACTAACACGATTTTTTTCATATTTCCTCCATATTCCTTTGTACATTAATGATAAGCGAACGTTAAACGATTTACAAATAGGTAAATCCCCCTATAACAAAACCGTTTTCCTTATATTATACAAAATACAAGTATTTTCTTACATTCATTTTTAAACCGAATTTAACCAGATTGTTTTTCAGCTAAAAATCGGCAAATTACTATACAATTACAAAGTTTAAAAAGCCTTATTTGTATTATAACCCGTATAATGTATAGTAATAATACATATCTATGCTATATTTTTTTATAGAATTTTCAAAATTCCACTTGTTCTCATTTTTTAATTCGCATAATATGAATCATCAATATGATTTTATTTACAGGAGCATATATATGGTTGTAGTAGTAAAAAAAGACCACGACGAGACACAGTTTGAAAATCTAAAGAAATGGCTTACTAGCCTCGGTGTAAAAATCCACACAAGTGAAGGTGAAAGTTCGCTTGTTCTCGGACTTGTCGGAGACACTTCCGCAGTTGATATAGATTTAGTCCGCTCACTCGACATTGTAGAGGACGTAAAGCGCATCCAGGAACCGTATAAAAACGCCAACAGAAAATTTCATCCGCAGGACAGCGTAATAGACGTAAACGGTGTCAAATTCGGTGGCGGAACCTTCAATATAATTGCTGGTCCATGTTCTGTTGAGTCTGAAGAGCAGGTTGTAAGCATCGCAGAGCAGGTTAAAAAATCTGGCGCGACAATGCTCAGCGGCGGTGCATTTAAGCCGCGTACTTCGCCCTACTCTTTTCAGGGCCTCGGTGCAAACGTCATTGAGTACCTTTTTAAAGCAAAAGAAGCAACCGGACTTCCGATTGTTTCCGAAATAATGGAATTCTCGCAGCTTCCGCTATTTGATGATGTAGATCTGATTCAAGTTGGTGCACGCAACATGCAGAACTTTGAACTTTTGAAAGAACTTGGTCACACCAAGAAGCCTATTCTGCTTAAGCGCGGTCTTGCAAACACAATTCAAGAACTTCTTATGAGCGTTGAGTACATTATGGCCGGCGGCAACGAAAACGTGATTCTCTGTGAACGTGGCATCCGTACTTTTGAAACTGCAACAAGGAATACGCTCGACATCTCGGCTATTCCTGTGCTGAAAAAGCAGACGCATCTGCCGATTGTAATTGACCCGAGCCACGCATGTGGCATTTCAGCTTATGTAAAACCTCTTGCAATGGCAGCAACAGCCGCCGGTGCAGACGGCCTTATGATTGAAGTGCATAACGACCCGCAGCATGCGCTCTGCGACGGCGCGCAGTCGCT
>JAGCTZ010000213.1 GCA_017963165.1 Treponema sp. | reverse complement strand
GTTTCTGATTGTTGTGAAGTTTCTGATTGTTGTGAAGTTTCTGATTGTTGTGAAGTTTCTGATTGTTGTGAAGTTTCTGATTGTTGTGAAGTTTCTGATTGTTGTGAAGTTTCTGATTGTTGTGATGTTTCCGATTGCTCTGAAGTTTCTGACGTAGTCGTTGTTTCTGTTTGATTAGGTTGTTCTGGGGTTTTTGATGGATTCGATGTAGTTGATGAACTAGACTGTCCTGTAGTCTCTGGTAAATCAGATGGCTTTGACGGCTCAACTAGCTCTGTTTGTTCTGAAGAAGAAGATGGGGCTTCCGGAGTTGTAGCCCCCGTACACGAAACAAAAAAACATATCAGTGCAAAAATGCCCGATAAAACGAGTGTTGTACATTTAATACGGTTTTTCATAACCAATTTCTCCTAAAATTTCAGCTATGTTTGTTATTTATTCATAATTCTAACTTCTCCTTGCCGGAAAAACTCGGGAAAATTTCCCGACTAAATAAAAAAAATTATGCTATAATATAACTCATGAACATAAAATCTCTGATTAAAAAGCTTTTTTCCATAGAGATGATTCTTATTTATTTTGGGCTTATTACGCTTAGCGTTTCCATTTATTATAAAAACAGGGCTTCCAGACTTTTTGCGGAATATGAGCATGAAGCTGTAAATCTGATTATTCTGAATAATTCTCTTGATAAAAATACTTCTGCTCAGACTCTTTCCGGTCTGGATTCCTTAAAAGAAAAATATTATCCTTTTACCTATTTTGATTTTTCTCTGGAAGAAGAGCTTGATAAAATAATCTTACTATTTAAAGATCAGGCAGCTGCACAAGGGGAGGAGGGGCTCAAAATTCAGCAGGAGCTTTCTTCTTTAATTCTTGATTTTCAGGATAAAATTTCGCAGAAGGAAATTACACTTTCTTTTGGTTACGACAGCCTTATGTACTGTTCTTCGCTTTTGCTTTTAATTTCTATCCTTTGTATTGTTTTTAAATCAATCAAACAGAAAAACCAGATAAAGCACATTCAGCTCAGGACAGATGAGCAGCAGAAGATAAGCCGGAATCTTCACGATGGTGTTGCCCAGGATCTGGCAGCCCTTAAGTTTTATCTTGAGCAGGATGACAAGGAAAAATCTGACTTTTATGCAAATCAGGCTTTAAAAGAAGTACGCTATCTTATCGGTGCCCTTCATATTGACCTTTCTGAGGATTTTGAAAAGATAATCCGCCAGATGCTGCAGACCTTTGAAAGCAACTATAAAATCAAGACAGAAATGTTTGTTGCTTCATCTCACGTTTCTTCTTTACCTCAGAGTCTTCAGATAGAAATTATCCGCATTTTGCAGGAATCTTTAAGTAATATTGCCCGCCATGCTAAAGCAAGCAATGTTTGTGTAAAGTTTACAGATGTTGCCCAGGATTTTAAATTTACTATAAGCGACAACGGCATTGGTTTTACTCTTGAAGCTGTTGATGAACTTAATAAAAGCGATTCTAAAAAGCACTACGGTATTCAAAATATTCAGGAACGAGTAAAGGCAATGGGCGGAACTGTTGAATTTGTAAACAATGGAGGAACAACAATTGCAATCACAATTAAAAATATTATTCATTGATGATCATTCGGGCCTTCGCGACAGTCTGAGCTTTTTGCTGGAAAAGAAAAATCCTCTCTTTAAGTTTTATCTTGCTTCAGATTTAGATAGGGCAGAGCTGTACTTAAAATCTAACCCCGAAATTTCTATTGCAATTGTAGATTTGAATTTGAACGGAGAGGACGGGCTTGTGCTTATTGATCCGCTGCGTCAAATAAAAGCTGAACTCAAAATTATAATTTATACAATGTACAATGATCCTATTCATATAAAAAATTCTCTGCAAAAAGATATTCAGGGCTTTATTACAAAAGATCTTGATGCTGCAGAAATTGAAAGGGCAATTCTTTGTGTAAATGACGGAAATCTTTTTTACTGCAAGGAAGCCAAAGCAATTCTTCATGAACTCATTCAAAGCAAAGCAGCTGCTGGCGGCGGTTTTTATTCCGGTGAGGATGGAGAGCAGAAAACAGAGGCTTTATTTAAAAACTATCAGATGCTTACCAAAAAAGAGCAGGAGGTTTTTGCCCTGCTTGCCCAGAAAAAGGATGTTGATGAAGTTGCAGACCTTTTAAATAAATCTGTAAAGACAATTCAGAATAAAAAATCACTGATTTACCAGAAAATGAATGTAAAAGACCGGCTTGAACTGGTAGAAGCTGCTAAAGTGCTTGGAGTTATTATATGATTTTTGCAAAGAAGGATTATTCATTCAAAAATATTTTGTTCACCTGTGGCGTGCTGGTGGTGGCTCTGCTTGTAAACTGTTTTGGCTCTGTTTTAGCAACAAAAATTACTTTTCCTTTGTATCTTGATTCTGTAATGACGATTGGAGTTACGGCAATTTGCGGGCTTATTCCGGGGCTTTTGTGTGCGGCACTTTCTAATGGAATCCTTTTTTTGTTTGATTATACTATGCTTCCTTTTATGAGTTGTCATCTTGTTACGGCTTTGCTTGCCTGGCTTGTTTTTCTTCATGATGATAAGAAAAATGCTGTGAGACCTATACTGGAACGAAGCCAGTCTTACGAAATTGAAGCTTTTTTATGGGCAGGGGTATGGAGTGCCTTAAGTAATGCAATTTTGGGTAATATTATTGCCGATTTGCTTTTTGGAGCCCGTGTAAACCGTCAGAATGCCGAATGTACTGTCCAGGGAATCTATGTTGTTACCCGAAATCTTCTATATTCAACCTATCTTGCCGGCTTTATCGAAAATATAACCGATAAAATGCTAAGTGCAGTCCTTAGTTATGGCTTTTATGAAGGAGTCAGACGAATTTATAAGAAAATATAACCTAGAATTTCGTTTGACAAAGAATAATATAGGAAATATAATTATATAAGTTATAAATTCGACTGATTATGCCGATATAATAATGTAATAATATTTTTATCGGAATGATAAAGTTTAAGGAGTTTTGCATGAAAAGGGGACTTAAAGTCTTTATTGGTCTTGCATGTCTTTGTATGATTGGTCTGCCAATTTTTGCGCAGCCTAGCTCAAAGAGCATTGAGACTTTTGTTTTGGATAATTTTGACACGCCAAATGGTCAGGATTATGCCTATGGTGGTCAGAGCTACAACTGGGATTGGGCCGTTAATTCAAGCCGTTTTGTTGCAGAAGGATTTCCAAAGACAGGTTACTACGATGGTATTCCTAATTCTCTGAAACAGCTTCGTAGAGATGGTGAAGATGGTGCAAAGGTTTTTGGTGTAAAAACTGCATTCAACCGCAAAGGTGATAACTGGTTCGAAGTTTATCCTACTGTAGACGGAAAGCCTTTTGAGATTCCTTTTGTTGGAACTGTAAGCCAGATGGATTTCTGGATCTGGGGTGCCAACTATAACTATTATCTCGAGGTTATGGTTCGCGATGCTTATGGTCGTGTAAATGTACTTCAGGCTGGAACTCTTGCTTTCAATGGCTGGAGAAACATTATCGTAAATATTCCTGGCTGGATTTCTCAGCATTCACATTTACGTTCAGGTCCAGAAAGCATGACTTTTGTAGGCTTTAGAATTCGTTCTGATGCTGCAGAATATGTTGATGACTACGTAATATTCTTTGATCAAATTAAATATACATCTAATTCACTTTCATATATCTACGATGGATATGAGCTTAGAGATGTTGATTTCGGCGAAGGAAGTGATGACGGAGTTCAGTCTGTAGGAGACGCAAAATGAAAAAATTAGTTGCTTTTGGTTTAATTTTTGCAGTTGCAGGTTTACTGTTTGCACAGAGCATTCAGGATCCAAACCCAGAAACTGTTGGTGCTGATTCTGCAATGCTTTCTCTCCGTGAAGTTTCTGTAGACAAATTTGAGCGTGAAGGCTCTTGGTATGTTCATATTTCTCCTGATGATGGTACAATTGCTGCTCGTCTTTTCGAAGGCAGCCCTTCTATGAAGGAACCTCTTAAGGAAGATGAAGGAAAAGAAGATGAAGATACTCTTGTACTTGGTGTAAGAGTTGACTTCTTCCGCCGTGGTCTTGATTCATTTACAATTATGGCTGGACGTCCTATGCCAATTGAAGGAACTGTAAAAACTGTTTCTATCTGGGCTTGTGGTCGTAACCAGGATCATGAAATGTATCTCCTTCTTCAGGATTATTTTGGAAGAAACTATGAACTTTATATGGGTTCTCTTGGATTCAGTGGCTGGAAAAAGCTTACTTGTGTAGTTCCACCTAGTCCAGATGGAGAACACGGTATTGTTCAGAGCAGTGTATATTATGGTGACAAACCTGGATTCAAGATTCTTGGATTCCGTATAGATTGTAACCCAATGCAGGCTCGTGGTACATATTATCTTTACCTCGATGATCTTCGTGCTGTAACAGATCTTTACGACATGGAAAATCACGATGAAGATGATATGGTAGACAACTGGTAATCTTTGAGTGCATTAAATATAAAAAAGACCTCGAAAACGAGGTCTTTTTTTATTTTAAATTAGTGTGTGTGCGTTAATTAAATCCAATTCAGACGATTACATCTTTTTATAAAATTTAGTTTTTCCTTTTGTTTGTGTTTGTTTAATTACAGGAATCCTCGAAAGAACCCATAAAAGAATATGTGCATATTTTGGCAGGTTCAAATCCTTTGCACAGAATTCCTTTGGCAGGTCTTTTGGGAGTAGGGAAAGATAATCTTTTTTTGTTTTGAATTGTTTTGTTTCCAGGACTTCTTCAAGCCGTTTGTTTACTTTCAGCCAGTTTTTTCGAAATCGTCGGCTCTTGTTTTTTGTTTGTGCCGGCTCTGCTGTTCTGATTCTATGTTCAATCATGTTGATTGTAATTACTTCAAGCGTGAAATCTGGGGTTAAAAGAATATCTGTTAATCCTGTAAGTTCGCGTAATATATCATAAATACAACCTTTTTTAGGACTTAATCTTTTAGAAATAAGCTCTCCATCTTCTGATGTAAGAATAATTCTTGTTCTATACACTAACGGATAAACAAGTCTTACCTTATGTCCCTTATCAAGTGAGTCTTTTATTTTTGGTGCAAGCTTTGAAAGGCTCTTTGTCTGTATTTCAATTACCTGTCCGTCTTTACAAAGAATGTCATAAATATGACCGTCTGCCTTTACCTCTGTCTTACCGTCATATTGCGATGCGTAGTAAAGCTTTAAGGTATTGTGAAGAGAACTTTCATTGTAAGTGTTGATTGTTTGATTTTCCAAAATAAAAGATAAACCTGCAGAATGCTTTTGTACTTATTTCCGGTATTGTGATATTGATTACCGTCCGCCGGCAAAAAATAACACATTTTTTATTTTCGGCAAAAAAAGTGCTTGACTTTAGTAAATTTTGGTGTAAAATGGTTAATAAGTGGGAAAAAGTGGTAGAAAGTGGTAATAAGTGGGTATGAATCTATTAACTGGTGAATACAATAATACGATTGACGAAAAGGGCAGGCTCTCATTCCCGGCCAAGCTGAGGACAGCCGTGCCTGGCAATGTACTTATAGTCACCAAGGGTCCAAGAAAAAACTTATGGCTTTTTACCGCTGATGAATGGGAAAACTTTCAGTCAAAGATGATGGCTAATGCTTCACCTTTGAAGGAAAAAAGTATGCAGGTTGTTCGACATTTTATTGCACCAGCCCAGCAGGTTGAGTTCGATAAAAACGGACGCCTTTCCATTCCCCAGAGCCTGCGTGAACATGCAGGGCTTTCAAAGGATTGTACAGTTCTTGGAGTTGCTAAGTTTATAGAAGTTTGGGATGCAGCAGCGTACAGAACATATCTTGAAGAAAGCAACGAGTCGTTCCAGGAAGCGGCTGAAGAATTTAATGATATTAATTTTTAGGCGGTTCTAAGAAATAGCCTGAATTGATATATATTTTAGAAATTGGGTGGAAGGGGACTGTCAGAGCTTGTTATCTTGGGTGGGGATAACGGTTTCTGGTGGTTTAATTAAAAAAAATGGAAGTCGTGCATACGCCGGTTTTATTGAATGAATGTCTCGATTTGCTTAGTCCTTTGGGGGAGAGGTACGAAAATCAAGCTGTAATGGTTGATTCGACTTTAGGCGAAGGTGGACATACATTTAATTTCCTTTCAAAATATCCGAATCTTAGTGTAATAGGCGTAGATGCTGACCCTGTAATTCAGGCCAGAGCAAAGGAACGTTTGTCTGCTTTTGGCGAACGTGTTCACTTTTATAACGGCTGGTTTGATGAATTCTATAAAAATTATCCTTCTGAATATGAGCGTCCTGATATAATTCTTTTTGATCTTGGAATTTCTGTTTTTCATTATGAAAAATCTGAACGTGGTTTTAGCTTTAGATATGATGAAAAACTTGATATGCGTCTTAATCCAAATAGAGAAAAATCTGCTGCAGATCTTGTAAACGAACTTCCGGAAGAAAAGCTTGCAGATTTGATTTATCTTTATGGCGAAGAAAAGCTTAGCCGTAGAATTGCACGTGCTATTGTAGAAGCCCGTCATGGTGGAAAAATTGAATCTTCAAAAGCTCTTGCAGAAATTATCTGGAATGCAGTTCCTGCAAATTATCGTTACGGACAGATTCATCCGGCAACAAGAACCTTCCAGGCTTTACGAATTGCCGTAAACGGAGAGCTTGAACGTCTTCCTCGTTCACTTCATTCTGCATTTAACTGTCTTAAAGAAAATGGAAAAATGGGAGTTATTACATTTCATTCCCTTGAAGATAGAATTGTTAAAAATTATTTCCGAAATCTTGGTAAAAAATGTGTATGTCCACCGGAGATTGCTGTATGCAGATGTGGCGGCCGTCAGTGTGCAGAAATTCTTACCAGGAAACCTGTTTGCCCGACAGAGCAGGAAATTAAGGTTAATTCTCCTTCCCGCAGTGCAAAGCTTAGAGTTGTCCGCAAGCTGTTTGATGCTACTGAATATCATCTTGACGGAGTTGTGGGGTATTAATATGAACAGAATTACAAAAAATAAAATAAAATATTTTTTCAGAGTTCTGCTCATCTTGATTTTTGCAGCAACAATTCCTCTTATGCTCAGTCTTTATGCAATGCAGGCAAAAAAATATACAGATCTTACAAAAGAAATTCAGGAGCTTGAATTAAAACAGGAAAAGCTTATTGAAGAAAATAAAAAGCTTGTAAGCGATATTAGTCAGCTTTCCAGTGCAGAAAGAATCGAAAAAATTGCAGTAGAAGAGCTTGGAATGCATAAAGCCGAAGCCGAAGACATAGTTCGTGTAGAAATGACAGGAGAAAAGAAATGAGTGAAAGCCTTCTTGATTTGAAAACTCTTGTCTCTGCATGTAATGGAGCTGTAATCGGTAACTTTACAGAGTGCTGCTTTACATCTGTTGTAACTGACAGCCGTAATGTTGAAAAAAATAGTCTTTTTGTTCCTCTGGTAGGGGAATTCCAGAACGGACATAAATATATTCCTCAGGCAGTTGAAAAGGGTGCAAGTGTAGTTTTTGTAAACAGGAATGAGACCACAGAAGATTTCTCCTCCTTTGCTTCTGTGGTCTTCATTGCTGTCGATAATACTTTGCATGCACTTCAGGCTGCGGCTGCTGCATACGCCCGTAAGGTTGCTTCTAAAATGATCCGCATAAGCATTACTGGTTCCAGCGGTAAAACAACTACAAAAGAAATGCTTGTAAGTGTCTGCAAGGCTCATTTTGGTGATGCTGGAGTTGCTTATACAAAGGGTAATTTTAATTCAGAAACAGGTCTTCCACTTTCTATGTTCCAGATTAAGGGTAACGAAAAAGCCGGCATTTTTGAAATGGGAATGAACCGTGTAAATGAAATTGGCGAAATCTCTGCAGTATGGCAGTCACAGTTTGGAATTATAACAAATATCGGAAATGCTCATATAGGAATTCTTGGAAGCCGCGAAAATATTGCCCGTGAAAAAAGAAAGTCTTTTGATTATATTCCGGCAAATGGTGCCGCTTTTATTCCTGCAGATGATGATTTTGCAGATTTCTGTACAGAAAACGTTTTTGGAAAGGTTGTTCGCTTTGGCAAGAATGTTCCAGAGAATGTAAGCGGTGTTAAATTTATTGAATCTCTTGGTCTTAGAGGTACACGTTTTAGTGTTGACGGTGTAGAAATTACTCTTCCTCTTTCTGGTGATTACAATTATCAGAATGCTCTAGGAGTTATTGCTCTTGCAAAAGAAATCGGTATTTCTGCTGATGAAATTAAAACTGGTCTTGAAAAAATGTCTGCTGTTTCGGGCAGAATGGAAATAAAGGATGTATGCTTAAAAACAGACGTAAACGCTGTTCTTGTTTGTGACTGTTATAATGCAAATCCTGATTCAATGGAAAAAGTTATAAAATTCTGTGCTGATTCAAAAGAAAACGAACAGAAAATATTTGTTTTAGGAGATATGAAAGAGCTTGGTGAAAGCTCAAAAGAAGCTCACAAGAAAATTGGTGAAGCAGTTGCCGCTTCTGATGCTTCTCTTGTAATTCTTGTGGGACCGGAAATGAAATCTGCTGCTCAGGTTTCTGGTAATAATACAGTTTATTTTGAAGCAAATGATGACGAATTTTATAAAGCTGCTGCAGAAAAGATTCTTTCTTTTGCAAAGCCGGATGCTCTTATTCTTGTAAAGGGTTCTCACAGCATGGCATTGGAAAAAATCATTCCACTTATCACAAAAAAGGAGGCTTGCAAATAATGACACAGTACGATTTTTATGCACACAAGCCTGCCGAAAAATATCATAAAAGTGATATCTGGCTTTTTATTTCAATTCTTCTTTTGTGGGGCCTTGGAATGTTCACAATTTTTGTATGTTCTCAAGGTTATGCAGCAAGATTCTTTAATAATGATGCTTTTTATTTTGTAAAACGACAGCTTATCTGTTCTGCTGCCGGTGTTGCTCTCTTTTTTGCTTTCTTCCTTTTTGATATGGAAACAATAAAGAAGATTGTAATTTACATTGTACTCGTAACGCTTGTGCTTTGTGCGTTAACCTTTATAAAACCACTTTCAATCGAAAAGAATGGTGCCCGCCGCTGGATACGATTTCCGTTTGGATTTACATTCCAGCCGTCAGAGCTTGTTAAATTTTCACTTGTGCTTTATCTGGCAAGTTATTTTGACAAACTTAGCGAAGATGTTTCCGGCGAAAAGGACGTGCTTCCTTGTGTTGGAGTTTTCCTGCTCATGGTTCTGCTTGTTCTGCTTCAGAAAGATTTTTCAACAAGTGTATTCATTACTCTTGTTGGAATCCTTTTATTCTTTGTTGCCGGTGCAAAACTAAGGTGGGTTTTTCCATTTCTGCTTATTGCAATTCCGGTTGGAATAATTATTGTTGCATCAGAGCAGTATAGAATTGAGCGAATTATTGGTTTTTTAAAGCCATCTGAAGGAACCCAATCCTTTAACTATCAGGCAAATGCTTCAAAAGCAGCAATTTCTGCCGGTGGTGTATGGGGAGCTGGAATTGGAAGAGGGCTTTCAAAATTGAACAGTATTCCAGAAGTCCAAGCCGATTATATTTTTGCCGGCTGGTCAGAAGCTATGGGATACGTTGGTGTAATAGCATATATTTTAATGCTTGTGCTTTTTGCATGGCGTGGATATAAAGCAGCATTCAGTTGTCCAGACAGATTTGCTGCATATGGTTGTTTCGGTTGTGTTTCTGTAATTGTCATGCAGTCAGTTGTAAATTGCATGGTAGTCTGCGGATTGCTTCCGTCAACAGGTATTCCTCTACCGTTTTTTTCGGTCGGTGGTTCATCGATTATAGTAACACTTGCAATGTGTGGCTTTATTTTGAATGCTTCGCGTTGCGATGAAAAAGCGGTGGAATATGAAAAAATTGACGACATAAGTGTGGATACACTTACTGTAATATAAAAAAAAACTACAAAAAAAGGAAAACAAAATGGGTAATATCGGAGTATTGATGAATGACGCAGAAACTGTAGTGGAGCCAGTTTCAATTGACAGATTTGAGTCTGCACAGAAGGATGAAGGGGGCGAGAAAAAAATCAAAATCGTTAAAGCGATTTTTGGTATCTTGTGTTTCTTTCTGGTTGCAGAGCTTGTAATCTACAAGTACGTCATGCCTGCTTTTTCAAGTCCAAAGGTAACTGTGTCGGGACAGAACCGTTATTCTGCAGAAGAAATTGCAGAAAAGCTGCTGCCAATGAACAGCACAAACTGGGCAAATTTTAACGTTTCAGAAGCTGTAGCAATTCTTTCTTCTGAACCAGGAATTGACAATGTTATGGTTGAAAAGAAATTTCCTGATCGAATTTATATAAATGTTGTTGAACGCGAACCTGTTGCATTAACTTTTATTGTTGATGACGGTTATACAAATCCTGTTCAAATAGACAGAAATGGTGTTCTTTTTCCTGTAAAGGATAATGATGAAGTAAACTCAAATTTAATTCCAATTATCTCTGGACTTCCTGTTGAACATATGTCTGGTGGAATGCGTATTCCTTCAAAATATCGTCCGCTTATCGATCAGATTTATAAAATCAGTTCACTTGGCAATAATTATTTTGCCGGCATTTCCGAGATATGTGTTCTTCCAAAAGATACAGGAAACTATGAATTAGCTCTTATACCTTCTCAATCAAAAATAAAAGTTTTAACAGATCGCTCATTGAATGAAGACGCGTTAAAGTATATGATGGTAGTATTAGATGTCGTAAACAAAATCGGTGCAGATGTTTCTGAAATTGATTTGCGTTATGGCTCTGTTTCGTGTAAGATAAGGTAGGGGATCTTAATAAAATGGCGGACGATAGAATAATAGTTGGACTTGATATAGGAACAAGCGTAATAAGGGTTGCAATCGGTGAAGTTGATGATAACGGAGAACTTCGGATTATAGCTACGTCTGCCCAAAAATCTGCCGGAATGAGAAACGGCATTATTGTTAATATCGAAGATGCAAAGGATGCAATTAAAGAGGCAATAGAAGAAGCTGAAAATAAAGCAGGTGTCCTTGTTAATTCTGTAATTGCTTCGATTGGTGGTGCTCAGATAGAGAGCCAGAATTCCCGTGGTGTAGTTCCAATCAGAAATAACAGTAAAGGTGGTTCTGCTGCCGTTACACGCGAAGATGTAGAAAAAGTAATTGATATTGCAACTGCAATTAATTATCCTGCCGACAGAGAAAAAATCCATGTAATTCCGCAGGATTATCTTGTAGATGGAATTGGTCATATTCCTGATCCTATAAACAGACTTGGTTACAAACTTGAATCAAAGGTTCATATCATTACAGCTTCTAAAACTGTAATTCAGAATTTTAAATCATGTATGAGCCGTGCCGGTTATGGGCTTGACGGCGTTATGTTAAAGACTCTTGCAATCACTCAGGCTGTTGGACATGATGACGAGCTTGAGCTTGGTTCAATTATTATTGATTTTGGTGCAGGTACTACAGATGTAATGGTACTTTATGAAGGTGCACCTGTAAGTACAGCTTCGGTTCAGGTTGGTGGAAATCTTGTTACAAACGATATTGCCGTAGTTTATGGTATTCCAGTTTCAGAAGCAGAACAGATTAAGATTAAAGATGGCTGCTGTCATAAAAGTGCATTGGGAACAAACTCTGATGTAATCATTAAGGGTGCCGGGGGAAGGCCTCCTTCTGTTACAACACGAGCAGATGTTTCTGCAATTATAAATGCACGTATGACTCAGATTCTTACGATGGTTTTCCAGGCAATTAAAAAGAACACAAGTGATGTAATTAAAGAGCTTACTGGAAATATCATCCTTACAGGTGGCGGTGCAAAAATGCCTGGTCTTGTAAATCTTGTTCAGGAGATTTTCCAAACTAATGCTATAAGAATTGGTGTTCCTGAAAATCTTGGCGGAATCGAAGAAGAATACCGTAAGCCGGAATTTGCTACTGCAATAGGACTTGTTGTTGCAAATAAAGGTCTTGTAAATGTCCGTGATAAACGCAGGAAATCAAGAAAGCCTGCTGCTGCAAGTGGAGAAGAAAAAGAAAGTATTTTAAAGCGTTTGAGAAAGTTGTTTTTTTAAAACATAATAAGATGATTCATAAAGGGAGGAAGTATGAATTTATCGGATTTATCAATTGTAGAGGACACATCTGCTGTTCCTGATTATTCAGATTACGAGAACGGCAAAAGTCCAACATGTATCAAGGTTGTTGGCTGCGGTGGTGGCGGCGGAAACGCTGTAAATCGTATGATTGAAGCGCAGATCAGCAATGTCGAATTTATTGCAATCAATACAGACTTACAGGCATTGGGTGGCTCTAAAACCGAAACAAGACTCGCTATCGGTCAAAAAGTAACAAAAGGTCTTGGTTCTGGAGGTCGTCCTGAAATTGGTGAACAGGCTGCCGAAGAAGACAAGGAAATGATTACAAATGCACTTCGTGGTGCTGATATGGTTTTTGTAACTGCCGGGATGGGTGGTGGTACAGGAACTGGTTCTGCTCCTGTTGTTGCTCAGATTGCACGCGAGCTTGGTGCTCTTACTGTTGCAGTTGTAACAACTCCGTTTGATTTTGAAGGACCAGTAAGAATGCGTCAGGCTAAAAAGGGTCTCGAAAAACTTAAGGAACAGGTAGACTCTCTTATTGTTATTCCAAATCAGCAGATTCTTAAGGTTGTAGATAAAAATACTTCTGTACCGGATGCTTTCCGTTTTGCAGACGATGTACTTCGTCAGGGTGTAGAAGGTATTTCAAATATTATAACAAAGCCGGGGGATGTAAATACCGACTTTGCAGACGTAAAGAATACAATGCAGGGACAGGGAAATGCAATCTTTGGTATTGGCATTGGCGAAGGCGAAAATCGCGCTGTAGATGCTGCTACTAAAGCAATTTCTAACCCTATGCTCGAAGATTCTCATATTGACGGTGCAAAGAACCTTCTTATTAATATCTGTGCTTCTGATGAAGTTTCAATGGCAGAAGTAAATGATATCTGTAAGATTGTAAGTGCAAGCGCCGCAAAAGACTTTAATATGTACTGGGGACAGGTTACTTCTCCTTCAATGGGAGATAAAATCAGCGTAACCGTAATTGCTACAGGTTTTGATAATGCCCAGAGCAGCCAGCCTATGGAAGAAATTATTAAAACTCCTGTAGAAGAAGCTCCTGTTGTAAATGATCCAAACGTTGTTAGTCATAACGAACTTGATTCAATTATCAATGGAACAAAGGCTCCTTCGCTTGCTGCTGAACCTTTCTCTTTTGAAACAAATCCAGATAAAGCCGGAGCTTCTGAAGAAAAAGCTGAACAGGAAAAAAAGCCTTGGGGCAGTATAGCTTTTGATTCTGAACCTCCGGAGGCACAGCCAGTAAGAATATCAATTGCAAATTCAAGAGGACTTGTTGACGAAAATGATATTTCTCAGCCTGCTATTTGGACTGAAAAATATGGACGCGGAATAAGACTTTCTGATTAAGGAAAAGGCTTAGTATGACAATACAGGGGCTTCTTGATCAGTTTTATACGGATTTGATTCTTGTAAAAAGAGATTCCGAAGAAACAGCTATGACTTATAAACTTTCTTCGGAAGGCTTTTTGCACTGGCTTGTTTCCGAGCATATAAAACTGAAGGATGTTACAGTCCAGAATCTTATGTTTTTTCTGATGAAACGTAAGGTTGATGGAAGCTCTGAGCTTACCCTTGCAAAGGATATTTCTGCTTTGCGTGCTTTTGGCGATTACCTTGTACGCAAAAATTTCTGGCCCGAAAATTATGCGCTCATGCTTGATAGACCAAAGGCCGGAAGACATCTGCCTATGGTTCTTTCTGTGGAACAGACGGACAAGCTTCTTTCCAGTATCGATACTTCTACGCCTCTTGGTGTAAGAGACGATGCTTTGTTCGAGCTGATTTATTCCTGCGGATTAAGAATCAGTGAGGCGTGTTCTTTAAAGGTCGAAAATATTCATTTTGCAGAGCATTTTATTCTGGTTCATGGTAAGGGCGATAAGGAACGCATAATTCCTTTTGGAGCCGTAGCAGAAGAAAAACTAAGAAAATACATCCGCGAAGTTCGTCCTTCACTTGTAAAGGGTAGAAATATTTCCGAAGTTTTTGTAAATTACAAGGGAGAACCAATTTCCAGAAAGGGTGTATGGAAAAGGTTTCAGGAAATGGAGGCATTGTCGGGAGTAAAGTCAAAGGTTCATACTCTGCGGCATTCCTTTGCAACACATCTTCTGGCGGGTGGGGCAGATTTACGTTCTGTACAGGAATTGCTTGGACACAGCGATTTAAGTACTACAACAATCTACACACATGTTAATGATAAACAGCTGGAAAATGCACATGACAAATATTTTGAGGTGGAAGGAAAAAATGAATAAAGTAAAAATTTTAATAACCGCTGTTATTCTTGGTCTGCTGCTTGTTTCCTGTGGTGGCGTTTCAAATAAAACAATAATCCGCCATCAGAAATTGGAAGAAGGTGTCGATAGTCCAACAACAATTGAAGAGCTTAAGGATGCCATTAATAAATATCAGGAACGTGTTGCAGATATTCAGCTTGCACAAAGCCAGATTGGTATCTGGTATAAAATTCTTGGAACACGATATCTTGATAATAAAATGTATGGCGAAGCACTTAAATGCTTTGAAGAAGCCCTTAAATATTATCCGGATAATCAGAACCTTTATTATTATGTAGGCGTTTGTGCAGGTTATATGTCTCATGCCGCACTTGATTATAACGCAAGCGGAACAAACGAAATAAAATATAATTATCTTAAGCTTGCCGAAGAAGCATATCTGCGTGCAATTGCAATAGAAGACAGATATGTTCGTGCTTTATACGGACTTGGTGTTCTTTATGTGTTTGAACTTGATGAGCCGGATAAAGCAATTCCGCATCTTGAAAAAGCCCTTTCAATCGATACAAAGAATCTTGATACAATGTTTGTGCTTGCCAGAGCATATTACAGCAATTACGATTTTAATAAAGCTGTAGAAATTTACGATAGAATTATAGAAACAACAAAGTCAGATGACACAAAACAAACTGCAGAGGAGAATAAAAAAATAGCTCTCGATGCTGCTTACGGAAACTGATTTACAGAATGACAGGCTCATTTTATTGCTTTCTCTTGCAAGAATTTCATTTTTAACGCTTCAAGAGAAGAAAAATTTTGCAAATAATATTGACAGTTCTTCTAAACTTGCATTAATGTCTATAGAAGAGATTGAAAACCTTGCCGGTCGTACAATAAAGAACCGAATTGGATGGAACGGACAGGCCAATCTTATGGCGGCAAAGCTTGTCTTACAGCGATGTAAAGCACGGAATATAGGTCTTGTTTTTTATGACGATACAGAATATCCGGAGCTTTTACGACAGATTTCTGACGCACCTTTTCTTCTGTTTTTTAGAGGAAATGTCAGTGTTTTACAGGAACGTTCTGTTTCTATTGTTGGGACAAGAAGAATTACTCCAGATGGAAAAGCTGCAGCAATAGACTTTGCTTACGCAGCAACCCTTGATGGCTGTAATGTTGTTTCGGGCCTTGCAAATGGAATTGACGGTTGTGCACATCAGGGTGCAATAAACGCTTTCTTTGATACAGACGAAAAAAGTGGAGACTGTAGTATTCTTGGAAAAACAATTGCTGTACTTCCAAGTGCCATTGATGAAATTGTGCCTTATGGTCACAAGCGTATGGCAGAACATATTTTGAAAACAGGCGGTTGTATTATTAGTGAATACGAGCCTGGTACACCGATGGCCAACTTTCATTTTGTCGGCCGAAATAGAATAATTGCAGGACTTTCACCGGCAACGGTGGTTATAGAAGCTCCTGCAGGAAGCGGAGCGCTTATTACTGCAGATTTTGCAGTTGATTATAACCGGGACGTAATGATTCATCAGGCAGCCTTTGGTTCGCTTGCAGAAAAAGTTTCGGCAACCGTTGTGCATGAGCTTGAAAAAGATTTTGCACTTGGCGGAGTGAGTAAATATAAATTGGAAAACAGACCGGAAAAGTTCATTAAGGACGGAGCTCCGATCATAAAAGATTATAAAGATTACTGCAAGGCTCTGGCCGAAATGCCGGGAACTCGCAGTGCAAATATAGTTCAGCAAAAGCTGTTCGAGGATTAATTATGGCAACCAAAAAAGCTAAAGAAAAAACACCACAGACTCTTGTAATTGTAGAGTCTCCAGCAAAAGCACACACAATCGAAAAATATTTAGGAACAGGTTATACAGTAAAGGCTTCTATGGGACATCTTATTGATTTACCTAAGTCGCGAATGGCCATAGATGTAGATCACGGCTTCCAGCCTGAATACATAACTGTAAGAGGTCGTGCAAAGCTTTTAAAGGAGCTTCAGAAGGATGCAAAAAAAGCAGATTATGTTTTGCTTGCATCGGATAATGACCGCGAAGGAGAAGCAATTGCCTGGCATTTGAACAATGCCCTTAAAGATAAAACAAACGCAAAAATCAGCCGTATTGTTTTTAACGAAATTACACCAACAGCAATTACAGAAGCTGTGAAAAATCCTGGCGAAATTGTAGAAGCAAAAGTAAATGCACAGAAGGCTCGTCGTGTTCTTGACAGACTTGTAGGTTATAATCTTAGTCCGCTTTTGTGGACAAAGGTAAAGAACGGTCTTTCTGCAGGTCGTGTTCAGTCTGTAGCACTTAGACTTATCTGCGAACGCGAAAAAGAAGTAGAAGATTTTATGCCAGAAGAATACTGGACATTGGATGCTGATTTTTCAAAAGGCAAATCAAACTTTACTGCTCAACTTGTAAAATATAAGGGTGAAAACCCGGAACTTAAATCAGAAGCAGAAGTAAACAAAATAATGGATACAATCAAAAATACTCCTTGTATTGTAACTTCCGTCAAAAAAACAGATAAGACTGTTCGTCCAAAAGCACCGTTTACAACTTCAAAGCTTCAACAGGCAGCTGCAAATAAACTTGGCTATACATCGCGTAAAACAATGCAGATTGCACAGCAGCTTTACGAAGGTATTCAGATTGGTCAGAACCGTGTCGGACTTATTACATATATGCGAACAGACTCTGTACGTATATCTGATACAGCCTTGGAAGATGTTCGCAGCTGGCTTTCAAAAAATTATCCAAATGATCTGCCACCGGAACCTATTCATTACTCTGTAGGAAAAGCAGCACAGGATGCCCACGAAGGTATTCGTCCTACTTATACAACTTATACACCGGAAAGTGTAAAAGAATATCTTAATCACGATCAATTCCGTTTGTATTCAATTATCTGGGAGCGTTTTGTTTCTTCTCAGATGAACAATGCAAAGATGATTACTACAAGTGTTGAGATTGCAAGTGGTGATGCTATATTCAGAGTTGCTGCAAGTAAAGTTGCAGAAAAAGGCTTTTACAATGTTATAAAGCTTCTTTCTTCAAAAGAAGATAAATCTACTTCGCTTCCGTCAATGAAGGAAGGAGAAGAAATCAAGGTAGAAAAATTCCATCCGGAACAGCATTTTACACAGGGACCTGCACGCTATACAGATGCTTCAATCGTAAGAATGCTCGAAGAAAAGGGAATTGGTCGTCCTTCTACTTATGCACCAATTATTTCTGTTCTTCTTGACCGCTATTATGTAACACGCTCAAACAAACAGCTTGTTCCTACACAGCTTGGTAGAATGATTTCTAAGATTCTTGTTGAATCCTTCCCTGAAGTAATAAATGAATCCTTCACAGCAGAAGTAGAAAATAAGCTTGATGAAGTTGAAAATGATACACTTGTCTGGAACACAATGATGGGTGACTTTTACGGACCATTCAAAAAGCGTGTTGATGAAGTAATGGAAACTCAGGAAAGCATAAAAGGTTTCCTTGATGAGCAGACAGACCTTAAGTGTGAGCTTTGTGGAAAGCCTATGGTGAAAAAGCTTGGCCGTTTTGGTTACTTCCTTGCCTGTTCAGGATTCCCGGAGTGTCATAATACAAAATCAATTCCACTTGCAAAATGTCCTTGCAAGGGATGTGGTGGTGATATTGTTGAACGCAAAACCAAGGGGCGAGGTAAATCCTTCTATGGTTGTACAAACTATCCAAAGTGTAACTTTATAAGCCACTTTAAGCCGATTGACCAGTACTGCCCTCAGTGCGGCTGGTTCCTGGTAGAAAAGTTTGATAAAAAGAACGGAAGCTACAAGTCTTGTATAAATCCTGACTGTAACTATCTGCACACAAATGATGGAGATGTTGCTGTAACAGAACCAGCAGAAACCGAAGAGTAATCATATTGGGGTCCCTGAGCTGTTTTGTGGTCCCTGAGCCTGTCGAAGGGTTGAAGAAAAAGAAACGCCTATGGTTTTAAAAGAACTTGTAGATGAATTTCTCATTTATATTTCTGCAGTCCGAAACCTTTCGGAAAATACTGTACTTGGATATAAAAAGGATCTTGAACAACTACAGGTTTTTCTTTCGCCAGAACTGGATATAGATGCTGTTACTGGTGAAAGTCTAAGGCTTTGTATAGGTCAACTTTCAAAACAGCATAGAGCTGCGGCTTCTGTAAACAGATTTATTGCAGCTGTCAGAACTCTTTTTTCGTATGCACTTAAATTCGGACATGTAAAACGAAATCCTGCCATTGATCTTAAAACTGTAAAGCTTCCAAAAAAGGTACCTCGTTTTATGACGCAGCCAGAAGTTAATGAACTTTGCACCGAACCCGAACGAAATGAACTTTTATGGGGCACGCGCGACAAGGCTCTTTTTACAATGCTGTATTCTTCCGGTTGCCGTGTTAGTGAAATAACAAATCTCTGTCTTGCTGATTTTTCTGCTGATTATCATAGCGCAGTTGTTACAGGAAAAGGTAATAAGCAGCGTGTTGTTTATTTTGGCAACGAAGCCCGCAATGCTATTCAGGAGTATCTACCCGACAGAAAAAAAGTAATGGAAGCAAATGGAACTACTGGTTCTACAGACCGATTCTTTATTAATCAAAAAGGTGTTGCGTTATCTGTTGGTGGAATTCATTATATAATTACAAGATATTCAGGACCGGAAGGAACTAACAGACATATGAATCCGCACGCTTTCCGCCATACCTTTGCAACAACAATGATTGGAAACGGTGCAGATGTCCGCATGGTTCAGGAAATGCTCGGCCACAGTTCTATAAGTACGACTCAAAGATATACCCACATGACAACAGAAAAACTAAAAGAAATCTACAACAAGGCACATCCGCATTCATAATTTCTTTTAAGAATGGAGAATGAATAAATAATGGAATATTGGGATTTATATGATGCAAATCGAAAGGCTCTTGGACGTACTCATGTAAGAGGAGAACCTTTTGCCGAAGGAGAGTTTTATGTTTGCTGTGAAATCTGGATTAAGAATTCAAATGGCAGTTTCCTTATAACAAAGCGGCATCCAAATAAAAAGTCAGGAAACTTATGGGAATTTGTAGGTGGTGGAACTCTTTCCGGTGAAACAACTTTACAGTCTGCCGTGCGTGAATTAAAAGAAGAAACAGGAATTATTGTAGACGAATCAGATTTACAATTGCTTACAACCTATGCACATAAAAACTATTTTCAGGATATTTTTATTTTGAAAAGAGATATACCTCTGGAGTCTGTCATTCTTGAACCGGATGAAGCAATTGATGTAAAGTGGGCTTCTGATGAACTTATTCAGCAGATGATTAAAAATGAAGAATTTGTTTACTCTGTAGGACTTCGCTACGGAATGTTCGGAAAAATGGCAAGAGATTTTTGATTAACGTGCATTTCGAGGAATTTTTGATATTTGCACGTAAATGAATATCAGATAAAAAATGATTTACGTGTGTATTGCAGAATATGTTGAATTTGCACGTAAATGCGTTACAGGTGAATCTCAAATCTTTCTTTTTCATTTGCCAATTCACACAAATATTATTATATTTAAAAATATAATTTTTTAGATTGGAGATTTTAATGCCAAAAACAAAGATTCGAAGCACTACTATTCTGGCTGTAAAACGTGATGGAAAAATTGCAATGGCTGGTGACGGTCAGTGTACACTTGGAGATACAGTCTGCAAGGGTAATTCACGAAAAGTTCGCAAGATTTATGATGGGAAAATATTAACTGGCTTTGCAGGCAGCGTTGCAGATGCATTTACACTTCTTGATAAATTCGAAGCAAAGGTAAAGGAATATAACGGAGACATCATGCGCTCTGCTGTTGAACTTGCTAAGGCATGGCGTACGGACCGCACACTGCAGAAGCTCGAAGCAATGTTGCTTGTTGCAGATAAAGAAAAAATCCTTCTTATAAGCGGCGACGGAAACGTTATTGAACCGGAAAAGGATGCAATTGCAATCGGCTCGGGCGGAAATTATGCTTATTCTGCTGCTCTTGCATATCTTGACAGCTCAGATTTGAGCGCCCGCGAAATTGCAGAACGTTCGTTGAAAATTGCAGGAAGCATCTGTATTTATACAAATCAGAATTTGACTATAGAAACATTGGAATAGCACATGAACACAGAAAATAAAGAACTTACACCTAAACAAATTGTAGAACGCCTTGACCAGTATATCATCGGGCAACAGGAAGCCAAAAAGGCAGTAGCTGTTGCATTGCGTAACCGATTCCGTCGTCTTAAACTGCCGGAAGAAATCCGCGACGAGGTGGCTCCAAAAAATATTTTGATGATTGGACCAACCGGTTGTGGTAAAACAGAAATTGCACGCCGTCTTGCCAAGCTTTGCGGAGCACCTTTTATAAAGGTAGAAGCTACAAAATACACCGAAGTAGGCTATGTTGGCCGTGATGTAGAAAGTATGGTTCGTGATCTTATGGCTGTAGGTTACAAGGATGTAAAAGCCGAAATGGAAGATCAGCTGAGAGAAAAATCTGTAAGCAAGGTAGAAGAACGTCTGCTTGATCTTTTGTTACCTGGTACTAACGATAAACCTGCTAAAGAAGAAAAGTCTTCTGAATCAGATGCTATTCCTATGGGTTTTATTACACAAAGCTCACCAACAGAAATCCAAATTGACCTGAACAAAATTGCAGGCCAGACAAAAGGAGAAGTTTCTCAGAAAAATGAAGAATCAAAACCAGTAGACAATTCTACCCGCGAAAAATTCCGCCAGATGCTAAGAGAAGGCAAGCTCGAAGACCGTGAAGTAGACATGATTGTCACAAACAATTCTCAGGGACCAAGCATGGAAATTATTGCAGGTGGATCTATTGATGATCTGCAGAATAGCATGCAGGGGCTCGTAAACATGATTCGTGGTGGTGGTCGTGGCAAAAAGCGTTCTGTTACAGTAAGAGAAGCACGCAAGCTTCTTACCGAAGAAGTTTTGGACAGCATGGTAGATCATGACAAGGTTGCCGACGAAGCAAAGAAAAGGGTAGAGCAGAGTGGAATAATTTTCATTGATGAAATAGATAAAATTGCTGTTCATGGCGAAAGCCACGGTCAGGATGTAAGCCGCGAAGGTGTTCAGCGTGATATCCTTCCAATTGTAGAAGGAAGCAATGTAAATACAAAGTTTGGAGTTGTAGACACAACCCACATTTTGTTTATTGCAGCAGGAGCTTTTAGTGTTGCTGCCCCAAGTGACCTTATTCCTGAACTTCAGGGTCGCTTCCCTCTGCGTGTGGAACTCGATTCCCTCCACAAGGAAGACTTTAAACGCATTCTTAAGGAACCAAAAAACAGCCTTATCATGCAGTACACCTCGCTTCTCGAAACAGAAGGTGTAAAGCTTGATATTACTGAAGATGCCCTAGACCGCATGAGTGTTGTCGCCGAAGAAGTAAATGCCAGCGCAGAAAATATTGGTGCAAGACGCCTCCACACCATCATGGAAAAGGTTCTTGCCGACATAAACTTTGAAGCCGACGAACACAAAGGCGAAACCATCAAAATCGACGCCGCTTATGTTGATTCAAAGCTTCAAGGCATTTCCGAAAATCAGGATCTTTCAAGATATATTTTGTAAAAAAAAAGATAAATTATCGCTATGAAAAACTCGCCGCTTTTCAAATTGAATTATTTGACTGGCGGCATTATTCTTTTTTATAGAATAAAGGCAGCCGTCGCCTTATCAAAAACCTGAGCGGCTAGGGTAGCCCCAGGACTGCAAGTGATAATTACATCAAACCCCGACCCATCTACATCAATTAATTTTTTACAAACATATTCATCCCTAGTTTTTTCAAACCCGAAATCTGCAAACTTTTCGAAAACAGGCACTGCAGAATGTAATACATAACTATAATCCATACTTTCATAATAATATATATTCCCCTCCATATAAAGAAGCTGCCGCGCGAGTGGTAGCATCTATAATTACAAAGCACTTCAGCGTGTAGCGGGCGAGACCGCCTTCGCAGCACAGCTGCTCGGAGACTCGCTAAAAGGGGCTGTCCTGGAAGTTATTAAAAAGACTTCAAAAAGGACAGCCTTTTTTAAGTTTAAATGAATTTTGTAGATTTTCGTTTATTGTTTTTTTTTCTTAGGTGTTCATTAATCGAATCAGCTGCTTGAAATCATATCCC
>JAGCTZ010000212.1 GCA_017963165.1 Treponema sp. | reverse complement strand
TTCTGGAGTAATTCCATGAAATTTACTGTGCTGACCTTATTTCCAGATATCGTTAAGGCTTTTTTTGAAAACTCAATCATGGCCAAAGCGGTAGAAAAGGAAATTATTGCTTACGATCTGGTGAACATCAGAGATTATGCTACTGATAAACACCATACCTGTGATGACGGAACGTACGGAGGTGGCGCTGGCCAGCTTATGATGCCAGAACCCCTTGGAAAGGCACTTGATAGTGTGAATGCCCGTAAGAAGTATGTTATTTACGTTACTCCAAGCGGCAAGCAGCTTACACAAAAGGTTGCCGAAGAACTTAGTCACAAAGACGAACTTGTTTTTATCTGTGGAAGATACGAAGGTATTGACCAGAGAGTTATTGATTCGTATGTTGATCTTGAACTTTCAATTGGAGACTATGTAATGTCTTCTGGTGAAGTTGCAGCAACAGTTGTAATTGATACTGTTTACAGACTTGTAGATGGAGTTATCAATCACGAATCGCTTGAAGAAGAAAGTTATTGTGACGGGCTTTTGGAATACCCGCAGTATACTCATCCGGAAGAATGGAAGGGTATGAAGGTTCCTTCAGTTTTACTGAGTGGAAATCACGAGGAAATCCGAAAGTGGCGGCTTAAAAAGCGGCTGATGAAAACTATGGCAAACAGGCCCGATATGATTGCGGCAGCACGTGCCAAAGGTCAGCTTTCTGATGAAGCCGAAAAGATGATTGAGGAAATTACTGAAACCGTATTTCTTAAAAAGGAAAAAAAGAAACGGTCGAAAAAAAATGGAACAAAATGAAATGGTTGGGGTCCCTGTCCTTCGACAAGCTCAGGAACCGCTTAGAATGAAATTGTTCCGTGGAGATTTATCATGGATTTGATTAAAACTATCGAAGAAACACAGAAACGTCCTGGTGCTCAGGATTTTAATGTTGGTGATACTGTAAAAGTTTTCTTCAAGATTGTTGAAGGTAAAACTGAACGTATTCAGGTTTATGAGGGAATTGTTCTTTGCAAGAAGAATGAAGGTGCCCGCAAGACATTTACTGTACGTAAGATTTCTTACGGTGTAGGTGTTGAACGTGTATTCCCATATAACAGCCCACGTATCCAGAAGGTTGAAGTAGTTCGCCCTGGTAAAGTACGCCGCGCTAAGCTTTACTACCTCCGCGATAAGGTAGGTAAGGGAGCTAAGGTTAAGACTTTGGTTGGTGCAAAGGTTACTGCTGCTATGCAGGAACGCAATGCACGTGCTGCCGAAGCTGCTAAGGCAAAGGAAGCTGCTGCAAATGCTGCTCCTGCTGAAGGTACACCTACAGAAGCATAATGAATCCTGGATTTGTAGTTCATACAAGTCATATTTCACGGACGAGCATTTCCCGCTATCCAATTAAAGATGGCAGTCAGGTGCTCGTCCGTATTATTTCAGACAAAGGTTGTGGAAAATATGAAGGCTCGGTTGCCGGAGCCAGAATAATGCTTAATTCAAAAGCACCCATGACACCTGGAACTTCTTTTAAGGCAACAATTTCTACACAAAATGGTCAGGTGCTGCTTTTTCCTTTAAATGAAAGCGGTGAAATTGCAGAAAACGCTTTTTTTACAATGGAAGCAGTTCAGAACGAACAACTTGCGTCTCTGCTTCAAAGTCTTGGTCTTAATGCCGACGATCTTTCTTATCATCTTATGCAGCAGTTAAAACAGCTTAATATGAAGCTGGAACCTGAACTTTTATCCAAAATCTATAATCTTTCTGTAAAATTTAAAGGAAAAGAAAAACGCGCTGCAGAACTTGTTGCAATTCTTGCTAAAAAAGGAATAGATTTTTCGGAAGAAGAATTGCTTTCTCTTTTGCAGGAGCTTGGAAATGACCCGGATGATAATCAAGACGATTCACAGAAAAATCGTGGGCAGGAATACGCGCTATTAAATAAAATAAATAGTATTAAGAATACATGGCAGTTTCTTCCTTATGAAATTGTTTCAAATATAAGCACGTTTGCAAAAGGAAATCTTAGTTTTTTTATTGATGAAACTGCTGCGCTTAAGCTTCTGAATGTAGACTGTAACTGGCTTTCGAATAATCACAGATATTTGTTCAGCCTTGAATATGAAAAAGGGCTTTGCCGTAATATCAAAATGAGTGGAGAAGGAATTGAGCTTTCGCGGATTGCAAATATTCTTGATCAGCGCCTTGCTGCCAGCGGGAAAGAAATCAACATAGAGCTTGTAGAACCGGAATTTCTGGAAGGAACAGCCTGTGCTCAGGAAGAATTTTTTGCTTTTGGGGGTGAAGTATGAAAAGTATTCCGCTTTCTGAACAAAAAGCAGTTGCATTAAAATATCCGCAGGGTGCCGAAGCTCCTTTTGTTGTTGCTAATGGAAAAGGACTTCTTGCCAGACGGATTATTGAAGAAGCTCAGAATAATGATATCAAAATAGAAGAAAACACTCCGCTTGTAGAGTTTTTATCAGAAATACAGGTAGGAAGCCTTGTGCCACCTCAAACCTGGGAAATTCTTGCTCAGATTTTCAGCGTTATTCTTAAAGAAGAGGATGTTGAAAAATGAATACAAAAATCACCGGAAACAAAGGCGAAGATAAGGCAACTCAGTATTTAATTGAAAAAGGATATTCTGTTTTAGACCGAAACTGGCGGACAAAAACAGGAGAAATTGATATAATAGCAGCAAAAGACGATTTAATTGTGTTTGTAGAGGTTAAAACTCTGCCAAATGGCACGCCGGAGCTTCTACAAAACGAGTTAAATCAACAGAAATTGCAAAGAATTGTAAAAACTTCTAAACGTTTTCTGTTAAATCATCGACAATATAGTAACAGTTATGTCAGATATGATGTAATAGTTATTGATATGCCTGGTTTACCAGATGTGTATCATATTGAAAATGCTTTTACGGAGCTTTTATGATTTCGGGTGGAATTTCAACGGCGACAACAACAATGGTGCTGGAAAAAACCAGCGAAAAAACGTTGTCACCACGTCTTTTAGAATTAAGGAAAAAGATTTATACTCAGGAATATCTGGATAGTGCTATTCAACGCATTGCTATGGTAATCAGCCGCAAGCTTGTGGAAAATCCTGAGGAGTTGAAGTTGCAGGAATAATATGGACAGACGACGTAACAAAAAACATTCAAATTGGAACGGTCAGAAAAATAATCAACAGGGAAAAAATCAAAACCAGTCTCAGAATCAGCCTCAAAATCAAAACTTTCAATTTAACCATACTTTATATCAGAACGAAGAATCAAAACGCGAACGCCAGAAGGCAATTCAGGAAATAAAAGCACGTGAAATAATTTGTCCAAAATGTGGACAGCCAATAACAGATATTCCAAGCTCCTTAAGCGACAGAAAAACAGGTGAACCAATTCATTTTGATTGCGCTATTCACGAAGTAGAAGCAAACGAACAGCTTGGCGAAAAAGAAAAAATTGCATATATCGGTCAGGGAAGATTCGGAGTTCTTTATTTCGAAAATCCACGCGACCAGAGAAAATTTACAATTAAAAAAATCATTGAGTGGGAAGACCGCGAAAAACCAAGCGAATGGCGTGATGAACTTAGCGGGCTTTACAGTCAGGTAGATTAATCGTAAAAAATGTATATCACAGTTCTTTGTAAGGTTGTAGATAACTTTGGTGACATTGGCGTTGCCTGGAGAATGTGCAGACGCCTTTCAAAAATCCAGAATAAATTTAAAATATGCCTCGTTGTAGATGATTTAGTTTCGTTTTCGAAAATTAATCCAAGTGTCGATACAACAAAATCTGTGCAGACTGTAGAAGACGTAGAAGTTTTTTTGTGGAACGATAATGAATTATGTTTCAGCGAATTTTCAAAGAATGACGGTGAGCGGCTTGAAATTATTCTTGAATGCTTTCAATGTGGACGGCCCGAATGGATGGAGCAGATTCTTTTTGAACAAAAACTAACCCGTACAGTTCATATAATTATGATTGATTATCTTACTGCAGAAAAATATGCGGAGGATTTTCATTGTCTTAAATCTTTAACAAGAAGTGCACGTGTGCAGAAGGTTAATTTTATGCCTGGCTTTACAGAGTGTACTGGTGGACTGATAATTGATGATGAATGGGTTGAATTACCTGTATATAATGAAAACGGTGATATCTTAGTTTTTACTTATGAAAATGACTGGGCAGAGCTTGCGGCTTCACTTAATGAATGTACTGCCAAAAGAAAAGTTTTAGTTGCACAGGGAAGGGGAAAGGAGTCTATGCTCAGAGCCCTTCGACAAGCGCAGTCCTTCGACAAAACTCAGGGACCACAAATAATTGAACTTCCATATATGTCTCAAACCAAATGGGACCAGATGATGAAGCAGTGCAGTGTTCTTATAATTCGTGGAGAAGAAAGCATGAGCCGGGCTTGTTTAAGCGGAATTCCGTTTATATGGCAGGCATATCCACAGAGCGAAGAATATCAGCTTGTAAAAGTCCGTGCACTTCTGGAACGGATGCGTCCTCATTTTCCGCCGCAGGATTTTGAAGTTGTGGCGAAGACATGGCTGGCAATTAATGGTGA
The DNA here is from genome assembly GCA_017963165.1 of Treponema sp. The sequence goes on along the minus strand of JAGCTZ010000212.1, from coordinate 36,985 downwards.
AGAATCCTTCGATAATGCTTATACAAATTTTCTTCTCTCTGTCCCGTGTCTTGTTCCATCATTCCAGGATTTTGCCGAATCACTTAGAAAAAACGGTGACCTTTGCGCTAACTTAATGACATTCATTAAAAAAATCGCTATAATATATGAATAAATTTTTGCAATTTTATAATTAGAGGTTTTATATTATGTTAATGACATCACAGTTAAAAGTTGGAACTGCTTTTATGTATGAAGGAGCTCCTCTTATCGTTCAGAAGATGCTTGGACAGCGTTCAGGACGCGCCGGCATGGTAACAAGCCTTCGTGTTAAGAACCTTGTTACTAATTCTACAATGGATCTTGGTATTGATGCCGGAGAAAAGTTTGACGAAGTAGATCTTGAATCACACGTTACAAAACTTTCTTATGTTGACGGTGACACATTTGTATTCATGGATCAGGATACATACGAACAGTTTGAACTTTCAAAGGATGATCTTGGCGACTATGCTGGATATATTACTCCAGATGATGACCTTGAAATCAACCTTACATTCTACGAAGGCTCTCCTGTAGGTATTGATCTTCCAGTTCGTGTTACACGTCAGGTAACTTACTGCGAACCAGGTGTTAAGGGTGATACATCAGGTAAATCTATGAAGCCTGCTACACTTGATACAGGAATCGAAGTTCGCGTTCCATTGTTCATCAATACAGACGACAAAATCGTTATTGATACACGCGACGGTTCATTCCTCGAAAGAGCAAAAGACTAATACAATTAAACAAATTGAAGACATTCTAAAATATTAAAATACATAGCTGATTTCCGACAAGAAGCAGTTGTCATTGCCGTGCTTGACACGGCAATCTGTTATGAGATTATCGGGTCAAGCCCGATAATGACAAATGCTTCTTCGCTCGCTCAGGATGCTGGGGAAATTGCGGACTTTGGCAAGGTGGTTTTTATGATTACTTTAAAATTTGGTGGAACGTCTATGGCAAATGCCAGACGTATCCTGTCTTCTGCAGACATTATTATTAACCGTGCAAAAGAAGACAGACTTAGTGTTGTTGTAAGTGCCGTTGCAGGTATTTCTAATACACTGCAGGCAGCTATTGATGCTTGTGTTTCAGGTATTTCGGGAACAAATTATGTGAGTGATATTCGTAATACTCACAACGAAATTTGTCTTGAATTACAATCAAAGCTTCCTGGTTTTGATGCTGAAAAAGTGATGACCCGCTTAGAGCCGAATTTTATAGAACTCGAAAAACTCCTTGCAGGCTGTGTTTCCTTCGGCGAATGTCCTGATACTGTACACTGCCGTATAATGGGTATGGGAGAACTTCTTTCGTCTCCTATTATGGAAAACGTATTGCTCGCAAAAAAGCAGAGCGTTATTTTCCTTGATTCCCGCAAATTCGTATTTACTACAGGCAATCAAAAAGAGGGAGAAGCTGATTATTCTGCCTGTAACGAAGCTTGTGCTCCGTTCCGTGATGGAGCTTCTCCAACTCAAACTAGAATCCTTTTATTCCCCGGCTTTATCTGTACCTGGACTGGTGGAACCGGTTCAAAGCCTGTAATGGGGCTGCTTGGCCGCAATGGTTCAGATTTTTCTGCTGCAATTATTGGTGCAGCACTTCGTGTAAAGCGTGTTGAATTCTGGACAGATGTTGACGGTGTTTATACTGCCGATCCTCGTGTTGTTAAAGATGCAATCCTTGTTGATGATATGTCTTATGAAGAAGCAATGGAACTTTCCTTCTTTGGTTCAAAGGTTCTTCATCCAAAGACAATTGCACCGCTTCAGTCAAAAGGCATAGAAGCCTGGAGTTTGAACAGCCATAATCCTAGTGCACGAGGTACCCGAATTGGTAAGGGACCTTTTGAAAGCCGCCACGGTAAATCAAGTATCTGTGGTATTTCTTCTCTTAAACACGTTTCAATGATAAGTGTTGGTGGTTCCCTTATGAGAGGCCGCACTGGAATGGCAAGCAAGATTTTCTCTGCTGTTTCTGCTGCCGGTTCATCTATTCTTTTGATTACTCAATCTTCTTCGGAATATACAATTTCTTTCTGTGTCCGCGATGTAGAAGCCGATGCAGTTAAAGATTCTCTTGAAGCTAAGTTTGAACTTGAAATCCGTGAAAAGCTTATTGATCCTATTGATGTACGCAAGGATTGTGCAATCGTAAGTGTTGTAGGCGACGGTATGATTGCTAACCGTGGTGTTGCAGGAAAATTCCTTAATGCTCTTTCGAGTCAGGATATTAATATTCTTGCAATTGCACAGGGGTCAAGTGAGCGTTGTATTTCTGCAGTTATTGTTAATGAATATGCAGATACAGCTGTACGCGCAGTTCATCAGTTCTTCTTCCATACAGCACAGACTATAGAAGTTTTTGCCTTTGGTGCCGGAACAATTGGTGGAACTATGATCGACCAGATTCACGAGCAGCGCGAAAAGCTTCTTAAGGAAAACGTAGATATTAAGGTTCTGTGTATTACAACTATTGATGGTATGATTTTGAACGAAGATGGCCTTGATCTTAGTGATTGGCGCGAACAGATGAAAAAGCCGATGTTCCCGTTCAATTCAAATCAGAACGTTGATGATATTATTAAATTTGTACGCGAGAAAAAGCCTCTTAATCCTGTATTCGTAGATTGTACTGCAAGCTATGATTTGCCGGAGCGTTATCTTGATATCCTTAATGCAGGAATGAGTATTGCAACTCCAAACAAGCGCGCAAACTCTATGGACATTAAGTTTTATCATGAGCTTCGCCGTGTTGCAAATAAAATGCACAGACGTTTCCTTTATGAAACAAACGTTGGTGCAGGTCTTCCAATTATTGATACTTTGCAGAACCTTTATAAATCTGGTGATAAGCTTGATCACTTTAACGGAATTATGTCTGGTTCTCTTTCTTATATTTTTGGTAAGCTTGATGAAGGCACTCCATTCAGCAAGGCTGTGCTCGAAGCAAGAGAGCTTAAATATACAGAACCTGATCCACGCGATGATTTGAACGGAATGGATGTTGCCCGCAAGGGACTTATTATTGCCCGCGAATCTGGTTACGACATTGAACTTACTGATATTGAAATGTACAAGGTATTCCCAGACAGTTTTGATTCAAGCGGAACTGTTGAAGAATTCTTGAAAAAACTTCCTGAGGTTGATGATTACTTTGCAAAGAAGATTGCTGACCTTAAAAAGAAGGGCAAGGTTCTTCGTATGGGTGCAACAATTAAAGATGGTAAGGTTAGTGTAGGTATGATGGAAGTTGGACAGGATGATCCATTGTACAGCGTAAAGGGTGGAGAAAACGCATTTGTATTCTACACAGAGCGCTACCAACCGATTCCACTTACTGTTCGCGGTTATGGTGCAGGTGCAGGCGTTACTGCTGCAGGTGTATTTGGTGATATCTTAAGAACAGTGTCATTTAATATGGAAAGATAGGAGACTTCTATGGAAAAATTTGTTCTGAGTGTATTAGTAGAAAACAAAGCAGGTGTCCTGAGTCGTGTGTCAGGACTTTTCAGTCGTCGTGGTTATAACATTGATTCTCTTACTGTCTGTGAAACTTCTAATCCAGACCAGTCAAGAATGACAATTGTTGTAAAGGGTGATGAATACATTCTTGAACAGATTCAAAAACAGCTTGCAAAGCTTGTAGAAGTTCTTGCTATAAAAAAATGCGATACTGGTTCAACCTGTCAGCGCGAAATGGCTTTGATTAAAGTTCGAGCTGAAGGAACAAACCGTGGAACTATTATAGAAACCTGCGATATTTTCCGTGCACATATTGTAGATGTGGGAATTGACTCTGTGGTTGTAGAAGCAACAGGAAGTGAAGATAAAATTGAAAGCCTTATAAGATTGCTTGAGCCGTTTGGAATTCTTGAATATGTGAAGACAGGTCTTACGGCAATGGATAGAGGCTCCGTTGTTATGTAATCTTTTTCCACACAGAGGAAGATAGTTCAAAAACATCAGGCTTGGGTGAAGTACAGATCCCAAGCCTGAATATTTTAACGGCAAGAGGAAAAACTTTTTCATTTGTGTTGATTGCTTCGTCGCTTTGTTTCGAGTAATGCCCCGGCAATCCATGTATAAAATCAAGTTTGCTTTCTAATACCTTTCCATCTTTTGTTTTTATTTCCACAGGACAAACAATGCATTCCTTATTTTCATCATACTGCGGTGTATTAATTGTAATACCGGTAATTTCGTTTTTTGCCTGTTCTAATATTTCAAAGTCTGTTGGAATCCAGAGCGGCAAGTGTGCATAAATGATTTTTCCTTTTTCAAAAATGTCAGAAATCATTTTTTTCTGTTCACGAATGAGAATCAATTCTTCTGTCGGATGTGGTATTATAACAATCATGATATATTATTATATTTCTAGTATAAATTTTTTCCCGAAAATGATATAGTGATTTTATGAATAAAAAATACCTTTTGCCAATATGCTCTGCGCTTTCGCTCATTTTAATTGTTACAACAACAATTGTTATTATCAAACAGAGCAAAGTTTCGGTAATTAGTTTACAGTCGACAACAACACAGGAAAGTCAAAAACTCATAGCCAAAAATAAATTTGCACGCAAAGGTGTAATCAAAGAAACTGGTATTGCACAGTTTGCATTTACACAATCTGAAAAAGAATATTTTTCGCAGGTATATGAAAAAAATCAAAGTGCAGCACTTGTAGTAAGAATTCAATTTACTCCAACAAAGGCTCAACGTGAACTTCTTACAACAGGAGCAGAACTGCCGTTTAATTTTGGTATTTTATATAATGATGATTATGATAATCACGGAAAGCTTAAGGAACCTTTGACTTCAAAAATTTCTGTTTATGCAGACCTTGCAAAGAAACTTTCATATAATGATGACCAGCCGGTAATAATAGATTTTTCTATGGCAATCTCTAAGTCGGAGCATTTTGATTCATTTCTTCCTACAGAATTTTTTATAAGCTCAAGTGTTGCATGTAATGTAGTAAGTGCATGTGCAGCACCAGCTCTTATAGGCTTTGATAAAACAAAATCTGTTGCTTTTTATGGCTTTGCTTCGAACGGTGGAATAGTTAATTTTCAGTCTACAGCAGTTGATTTTTCGGGAGCCTCTCTTGTGTTCCCTGTACAGAATACTCTAAGTACAAATATGCCGCAGCTTGTAATTACACTGAACGCTGAGGAAGCCTTAAAGGATAAACGTGCTCGAATAAATATTGGTGGTGAAAATCTTTATGTTAGTAATGTAAAGAATGTAAGTAGACTTGTAATTCCAACAGCTTCGCTAAAATCACCGTTTGCAAATGCAGAACTTTCTGAAAATAAAGATTGTATTTCTTCTTTTGTAATGGAATCTGTTCCTTTTGTAAAATCAGAGGAATATCCACAGACTGCTGATGCAGTTTATAAAGCTATAAGAACAGACCCTGGACTTATTCTTGCATATAATCAGAAAAATTGGCGAGTAAAAGATTACGAAGTTTTTGAATGGGACAGATATCCTGGAATTCTTTTCTTTGATATTTGTGATTATGAAAAGCAGAATGATTTTTTCCGCCGACTTGCATATTTTGTAGAAAAGCGTGGATATAAGGGAAAGCTGTGGTCGGACGAAGTTCTTGCAGATAAGCACGGTTACAATGCACACGATTATTCTGCTTACTCATTAGCAGCGTTCTTTAACCAGGCAGAAGAAGAAAGCTTTCCGTTAAACAATGCAGAAAAAACTCTAAAAAAAATCCTTATTGTAAATGGACTTTTAATTCCAAGCGATACGAATGAAGAAGGTACAAAACACGGTAATTTTGTAAAAGCAGGTGATGGCGGAATTGTTTCTATTTCTCAGGAATCGGATACATATCTGCGTTCAAAACTGCTTGCCCACGAAGCATGGCACACCTTGTTCTTTAGAGATGAAGATTTTCGTAATTATGTTGCTGCAGTTTATTATACTTTTGATCCTGATTCAAGACAGTTTCTGCTTGATTTTTTTGAATCACAGACAGGCCTTGGCTACGACATAGAAGATGAATATTTAATGCATAATGAGTTTATGGCTTATATAATGCAGCAACGGCTTAAAGAGGTTCCGGAATATTTTGTGGGAAGAGCAAACCTTTATTCGGTACGTGTATTTACACCGGAACTTGCAGCTTATGTAAGAGAAACAAATGCCAAGGGCTTTGAAGACGCAGCAATTATTCTGAATGATTATGTTTTTGATGTGTATGGAATAACTGGTGGAAATGTAGCACTGGTAAATAGATAATATTAATAAAGGGGTGATTTTCTTACAGCGCACAAAGGTCATACTCCTTCTGTTTGTGCTTTGGCAGAAAATCACCCCTTTATATATTTTATTCCAGTGTAAATAATTTTGCTGCTTCGACGGTTGTTGGTGGTCCATGACCAGGCATCAGGATAACTCCATCCTGCTGCGAAAAAATATTGTTTTCGATATTTGTTCTGAGCATTACATCTGAATAGCTTGAGTTTGTGCTTCCGGTTGAACCAGCAAATAATACATCACCTGTAAAAATAACGTTTCCTATTCCGTAAATTACAGAGTCGGCTGTGTGACCTGGAAGTGTATTATAGCGGACGATCATTTTTGCAACTTTAATTTTTCCATCGCCCATAAGAACGTTTGTGTCGTTTTTTGCTACTTCCCAGTCGGCTGCATAAATCTTAGGGTTATAAATCTTTCTTAAGGTTTTTATTCCGTCTACATGGCTTCCGTGATTATGTGTTACAAGAACTGCAGAAAGCTTAAGACCGTTATCTTCTATTTGAGAAATAATTCCTTCTGTGAGTTTTCCAGGGTCAATGATTATAGCTTCTTTTGCTTCTTCATTTACAACTACATAGCAGTTTGAAAAACCTTTAAGGTTCAGGTGAAAATATATTTTCATAATGAACCTCCATCCTGCGGATTATCAAAGCTGCTCTTTTTATCTGTTTCTCCACGGGCAAGGGCGCTGCCTCGTAAATCAAAAAGTGCTTCTCGTGTATTTGACATTTTGAACGAAACGTTTGTGCGTTCTGAATTATAAAAAAGTGTATGCTTAAGGTTGCAGTTTTGCATTGATGTATCTACAAGGTTTGCCATTATAAAGCGAGAATTAAAAAGATCGGAATCGTCAAAGGAAGATTGATATGCTTTAATTCCGTTAAAGTTATCCTGAATCATGTCGCTAGAAGTAAACAATGTATGAAAGAATGTGCTGCCTGAAAAGGAAGTAAACATTGAATTACTTTTGATAAAGGAGCAGTCATTAAAAACTGCAAAATCAAAAATACACATATGTGTTTTTACGTTTTCGGAATGAATATTAATGAAAGTGCAGCGGTGAAAATTACAGCCGTAAAATTCTTTATTGGAAAAATCTATGTTTTGAAAAAGCAGGCCGTTTGCACAAAGACCTACAATCTTTTCATGAGTTGCAATGTAATTATAAATATCCTGCTTGATTTTTCCAGGATCTGGAATATGGTCAAGGCAGTAACTTTTTTCTTCTGTAAGATTGCCGTCTTTGTCAAACGTGGAAAGTGCGTTATTTCGGCAATGTCTTACAAGACATGGATTTTCTATAAACATACACTTTTATTTTATAGTTAAAAGGTGTATCATTCAACTATGATTTGCTGGAAATGTAAAAAAGAAATTTCTATTGAAAAACCTGTACGTGGTGATGAATGTCCGCTTTGTCATGCAGATCTTCATGTATGCAAAGCTTGTGATTTTTATGAAAGCGGTGCACATAATGACTGCCGTGAAAGTTCTGCAGAATATGTTACTGATAAAGAACGATCGAACTTTTGTGATTATTTTAGAGTGAAAGCTTCCCTTCGACAGGCTCAGGGACCCCAGGGAACTGCTCAGGAACCCCAGGGAACTGCTCAGGGACCCCAGGGAACTGTCCAGGGCCTCCAGGGAGTTCAGGGAGCACAAGGGGTTCAAGGTGGGCAGAATGACAAGGCTGCGGCTGCCCGCAATGCTTTTAATGCGCTTTTTGGTGACTGAAAATGATTGACTTTGCATTTATCGACAGTGGAGTTGGCGGCATTCCTTATATGCTTAATCTGTTAAAAGCAGCACCTAAGGCTAAATGTATGTATGTTGCCGATACTGCAAATTTTCCTTATGGTGAAAAAACTCACGAACAGGTTGTAGAGTGTGTAATTCCTCTTGTACAGAAGATTAAAGAAAAATATGCTCCTTCGGTTATCGTGCTTGCCTGTAATACAATTTCGGTAAATGCACTTGGTACACTGCGCGAAAAGTTTCCTGATACAAAGTTTGTTGGAACTGTTCCTGCTATAAAACTTGCTGCTACTGTTTCTAAAAAAAAGGTAATTGGTCTGCTTGCTACTAAAGCTACCTGCGAAAATCCGTATAATATTGAACTGAAAAATAATTTTGCTGCTGACTGTGAGCTTGTTTGTCGTGGAGACGGGGAGCTTGTTTCTTTTATAGAAAAAAATGCGTTTACTGCAACTAAACAGGAATGTCTTAATGCTGTTAAACCTGCGGTTGAATTTTTCCGCCAGAAAAACTGTGATGTTATAATTCTTGGCTGCACTCACTTTTTGAATTTTACTGATTTATTTAAAGAAGCCTGCAGCCCTGATATAGAAGTTGTTGATTCTATTGATGGGGTTGTACGCCATGCAATTGATATCGGGGGCGTTGCGAGGGTGTCCCCCGCACAGGGGGTAGGACGCAACGAAGTGCGGCCGCAGGGGGATAGTTCCCCCTCCTTATTTATTACTGGGGAATTTAATGTTTCTTATGAAATTTTATGCTCGCGTTATAATATTAACTTTGTTGGAAAAATTTAAACTTTTTTTATAAAAATTCGCAAATTTTTGAAAAAAATCTAGGGGATTTTCCCTAGTTCTTAAAAATTCACAAATAAATTCCTAAATATTTGCATTCAAAACTACTTCTGATGGATGTATTATCAAGCCATAAAATAAAAAAAACATCTATTAGGAGGAAAATTAGATGAAAAAATTATTTACTGTTGTTGCACTTCTTATGTGCGTAACATGTTTGTTCTCTGCTACAAAGAAGACAAACAAGAAAACAAAGTCTTCTAAGATTGTAGTTGGTATTGTTAACAATCCACCTTCAGAGTCTGGATATCGTGCTGCTAACGTAGCTGATTTTGCTAACGTATTCAGCCCAGATAATGGTTATGAAGTACGCTCTGCTTACAGTATTAACAATGACCAGCAGCTCGCTGCTGCTTCTGACTTCATCAACCAGGGTGTTGACTATCTTCTTATTTCTGCTGCTGCTACTGATGGTTGGGAAGCAACTTTGAAAAAGGCACAGAAAGCTGGAATCAAAGTATTCCTTTTTGACCGTATGATCAACGTTCCTGATACATTGTACGAAGCTGCTGTAGTTTCTGACATGGCTAAGGAAGGTGAAACAGCTATCACATGGCTTAAGTCTCTTAAGCTCCCAGAATACAAAGTAATCCATATTCAGGGTGCTATGGGATCTGACGCTCAGATTGGACGTACAGGTGCTTTGGATGCTGAATTTGCTAAGGGAACAATGAAGAAGGTTGTTCAGCAGACAGCTACATGGGACGAAGCTGAAGCTAAGAAGATTGTTGAATCTGTAATCAACTCTGGTGAAGATTTCAACGTAATCTATGCAGAAAACGATGGTATGGCTAAGGGTGCAGTTGCTGCTCTTGACGAAGCTGGTATTACACACGGTGTAAACGGTAAAGTAGTTATCATGGGATTTGACTGCAACAAGTGGGCTCTTGAAGAACTCTTGAAAGGAAACTGGAACTATGATGGACAGTGTTCACCATTCCAGGCTGCAATCATCGACGAATGGATTAAGGCTGGAAAAGCTCCTACAAAGAAGTACATCAACCCAGAAAAAGGTTTCGATGCTAAGACAATCACAGCTGCTGATGTTAATACATACGGAATCTAAGTCATAACGCCTTTTGTAAGGTAATTCCAATACGGCGTAAGATGTGTACAATGCATGTTTTACGCCGTTTTTTTAAGTCCCCGGGATGAGCCCGAGGATGACATTGCGACTTTTGCGAGGCAAAACGTTGGTAAGTACGTGAAAGCGTACGTCTCATTGTTTGGCTTGACCCGACAATCTTTAGGAATAATTATGGAAGAAAATGTTATTTTAACAATGCGCGGTATTTGCAAAGAGTTTCCCGGTGTTAAAGCTCTTAGCGATGTCGATTTTACACTCCGTAAGGGAGAAATCCACGCGCTCATGGGTGAAAATGGCGCCGGAAAATCTACTCTGGTAAAATGTCTTACCGGTGTATATATAAAAGATAAGGGTGAGATTAGAATTAAGGGAATTGATAAGCCTGTTTCTATAAAATCACCACAGGATGCCCAGAATCTGGGTATTTCTACAGTATATCAGGAAATTACTCTCTGTCCAAATCTGACTGTTGCAGAAAACATCTATATTGGACGAGGAAAATATAAGTTTATAAATTGGCGTGAACAGAGAAAGAACGCCGATGGACTGCTTTCAAGATTGAATATTCCTGCAAAAGCAACTCAACAGCTTGGAACTTGTTCTCTTGCTGTTCAGCAGATGGTTGCAATTGCACGTGCAGTTGATATGGATTGTAAGGTTCTTATTCTTGATGAACCGACTTCTTCTCTGGATGAACAGGAAGTAGAAGAACTTTTTACACTTATGCGTGACCTTAAAGCAAAGGGTGTAGGTATTATCTTTATTACACACTTCCTGGAGCAGGTATACGAGGTTTGTGATAAAATCACAGTTTTGCGAAACGGTGAATTTATCGGCGAATACGAAATTAAGGATATGCCAAAGGTTGACCTTATTTCTGCCATGCTCGGTAAAGATCTTGAAGATATTTCTAAACTTAAGGAAGAAAAGAAATCCTTCGAAGGCGAGGGTGCCGGTACTTATGTTTACGAAGCAGAAAATCTTTCAAGTACAGAAGGTGTAAAGCCTTTTGACTTTAAGATTAAGAAAGGTGAAGTAAACGGCTTTACGGGTCTTTTGGGTTCTGGACGAAGTGAAAGCGTTCGTGCAATCTTTGCTGCAGACCGCGTTACTTCCGGTTCTGTAAAGATTAATTCACAGCCTGTAAAGATTAACAAACCTCTTGATGCAATGAAAAACCGAATAGGATATCTTGCTGAAGATAGAAAGGGAGACGGTATTATTCCTGATTTGTCTGTACGCGAAAATATCATTCTTGCACTGCAGGTATTGAATGGCTTCTGGAAGCCTTTCTCTCGTGCCGAAGCAGAAAAATTTGCAGACGAATATATTAAACTCCTTAAGATTAAAACTGCTTCTCAGGATACTCCTATTAAATCGCTTTCTGGTGGAAATCAGCAGAAGGCAATTCTTGCACGCTGGCTTTTGACAAATCCACAGTATCTTATTCTTGATGAACCTACTCGTGGTATTGACGTTGGTACAAAAGTAGAAATCCAGAAACAGGTACTTAAGCTTTCTGAACAGGGTGTAAGCGTTACATTTATTTCCTCAGAAATCCAGGAAATGCTTACTGTTTGCTCAAAGCTTATAGTTATGCGTGACCGCAAGATTGTTGGAGAATTGAACGGAAGCGAGTTGAGTCAGGATAACATAATGAAAACTATTGCAGGAGGTTCAGCACAAAATGGCTAGTAAAAAAATAAATATTCCAGAGCTGTGGAAAAAGTTTACACAGTCACAGCTTGTAATTCCAATTTCGGCTCTGCTTGTACTTGTAATTTTCAACTTAATTCGTGATCCAAGCTTCTTTTCAATCGTACTTAAGAAGAACAATCTTGGAAATACAGTTCTTTCGGGTAACCTTATAAGTATTCTGAATGGTGCTTCGGAGCTTGTAATTCTTGCAATAGGTATGACCTTTGTTACTTCTGCAACACGAGGACAGGATATTTCGGTTGGTGCTTCTGCAGCAATTGCCGGTAGTGTGTTTGTTAAGATTCTTAGAGCAAATACAATTACTGTTCCTGTAATTCTTATTGCACTTGTTTGTGCTTGTCTTGTTGCAAGTCTTTTCTGTCTTTTTAATGGTGTACTAATTTCAAAGTTCAATATTCAACCGATGATTGCATCTTTGATTCTGTTTACTGCAGGACGACCTATTGCTTACTGGATTAACGGTGGTGCAACTCCTAACGTAGAAAGTAATCTTCTTGGTGCACTTGGTGGATTTATTCCGGGAATTCCAATTCCTAGTCCAATATTGATTGTTATAGTATTTATAATTCTTATAAAGCTTCTGCTTAAGTTTACAAACCTCAGCCTGTACATTCAGTCAGTAGGTATTAATGAAAAGGCAGCACGCCTTAACGGTATTAATCCTGTTGCAATGAAGATGATTGTATTTATTATTCTTGGTGTTTGTGTAACTCTTGCAGGTTCAATCAATGTATGTCGTATTGGACTTATCAACCACGAAACGATTTTGATTGATATTGAAATGGATGCCATTCTTGCTGTTGCTATCGGAGGAAACTCGCTTGGTGGCGGTAAGTTCAAGCTTTCTGGTTCAATAATTGGTGCATACATCATTCAGGCACTTACAATTACACTTTACGCAATGAAGGTTTCTTCTACTGCAGTAAAGGCTTACAAAGCAATTGTAATTATAGCACTTGTTGTACTTGGTTCTCCTGTTGTAAAAGAGTTCCTTGGAAATCTTAAGAATAAGATTTTTGCAAAACGCTCAGTTGTTGCAGTGGAGGCAAAGTAAATGGCAAATAAAATAAAAAATCTTTTTGCAAAGAAAGAAGGAAAACAGCCTATTTCAAATACAAATCTTCTTTTGACAATTACAATCTGTACATTCTTTGTAATGTATCTTTTTGGAATGATTGTATTTGGCGGCGGTTTCTTAAATCCACAGCAGTTCTTTGATATCTTTAATAACAATGCTTATCTTATTGTTGTTTCGTTTGGTCTTACTCTTGTAATGATTACAGGTGGTATTGATATTTCGGTAGGTGGTACAATTGCTCTTATTACAATGTCCTGCGTTGTTTTCATGGAAGACCACGGTGGCGGAATCTTAAGTTCACTTTTGATTTCTCTTGGAATTGGTATTCTGATGGGCGCCGTACAGGGTTATTGTGTTGCATATCTTAAAATTCAGCCGTTTATCGTAACTCTTGCAGGTATGTTCTTTACACGCGGTATGACTACAATTGTAAGTAAAGTACCTCGTACAGCCACAAACGAAGCCTTTAATGCTTTGAAAGATTTTTATATTGATCTTCCAGGAATCGGACACTATGCGAGAAATGGAAACTTTATAAATTCTTATATTGAAGTTGGTGTCTTAATAGTACTTGTTGTCTTCATTCTTCTGTGGGCAATGCTTAAATGGACACGCTTTGGTAGAAATTTGTATGCAGTTGGTGGAAACAGTGAAAGTGCACTTATGCTTGGTATTAATGTTCAAAGAACTAAGTTTTTTGCATATCTTCTTACCGGAATTCTTGCAGGAATTGGTGGTTTTGTTTACCTTTTGCATACTGGAGCTGGAAACGCTTCTAATGCTTCTCAGGCAGAAATGCAGGCAATTGCTTCTTCCATAATTGGAGGAACTCTGCTTTCGGGTGGTGTAGGAAGTGTTGTTGGAACTCTATTCGGTGTAATGTCTCTGAAAACCATTAACAGTATTGTAGTTGCCTCTGGTCTGCGAGAACCATACTGGCAGAGCATTACAATCGGCCTTATGCTTTGTTTCTTTATTCTGCTTCAGAGTGTCATTCTGTCTTACCGTAAGCGTAAGCTTGGTAACATGGCGGGTTAGACTTCCCGTCTGTCATGGCAGGAGATACGGCAGTTTAATTAACAGAAGATCCTCCTTTAAACTCACGGGGCGAAAGTCCCGTGTTTTTTTTGAATATATAACTAAAGTAGTGAGGGTCTGAAAATCCGCATTCATAAGCAATATCATAACCCTTCATATCTGTTTCTTTCATAAGACGTTTTGCATTTTCTATGCGCACGTTTGTAAGATATTCAATAAAGGTTGTCTTGCATTCGTGAGAAAAAATTGTACTAAAATGATTAGGACTCATTGCTACTGCTTCGGCAACAGTTGTCAAAGTTGTGTTCTGGTCTGCATAATTTTCATCTATATATTTTTTGGCCTTAAGGATTACGTCTCCGTAACGGCCTGTACTTCTTGAATCTCTGTATTCAATTGCAAACTCAAGAACATTTTCCAGAGTCTTAACAAAGTTTTGTTCATCGCTCACGGCATTGTCGACATAATTGCGCTGAACGATTTCTGGTTTGATTTGTTTAATATCGCCGCCAAGATTTTCTATGAGCTTTGAAACTGCAAAAATCATATCTACAAGAAGGTAGGAAGCAAAAACTTTAAACTGACTCGGATTACTGTAAATTAAAGCCATTGATTCTTCGATAATTGTCGAAACATCATTACGGCTTGCATATTTTAAACGGTCTACAAGCGGGTCGTTTCCTTTTAGCTCCAGCAGTGAATTATCATTATTAAGCTGAATATCATCACTACTTATAATCCTATTTTGATTTTCGGTGCGGCCAATGTCTACGATTTTTTTTGCATCCTCGTACGACTGAGGAATAAGCGAAAGATGATCTATAGTACGCCCAATTCCAGTGGTAACGATACAGTCTGAATTGATTGTCGCGATGTGTTCGATAGTTTCTGCAATGTGAAAAACATTTTCTTCAAGGTCGGCTTGTGTAGCGCCCTTGCAGATACATACAAGCCTGTTTGAGTGATGGAAAAAACTGTATGTCTGTTCCCAGGTGCCTGAATAAGAGTTAAGTCTGGAACAGGCTTCCTGCTGGTTTTGTGTGTTACCCGTGCTGCTTTCTATACGGCTGATAAATACCTTGTAATAACGTGAAAGCAGGTCAATTCCAAGCTCCTGACATTTTGTCATAATACCTGACATATCTGCAGAACCATGAACAAGGTTGTTAAGGAACTCCTTCTGCACAAGTTTTTCGTGAGTCTTAAGCTCTTCCTTCATTTTAGAAATATCAGAAAGCTGAGTGCGTTCCTTGTCCAGTTGGGCAGCTGCTTTTCTCAGGCTCGAAATTACATCCTCGGAAGTAAATGGCTTTAAAAGATAATCTTCTATACCGATTGAAATTGCTTTTTTTGCATAGTCAAATTCATCATGTCCCGAAAGGATGATTATTTTTATCCAGGGCTGTGTTTTCTTAATGGCAGCTGCAAGTTCGAGCCCATCCATAAAAGGCATTTTTATATCAGTAATTAGAATATCGGGTTTAAGCTCGTGTATCATGGAAAGGGCAATTTCGCCGTCGGTAGCTTCTCCTGCAAAAGAAAAGCCGGCACTTTCCCAGTCAATTTTTGTGCGTATACCTTCAAGAACAATCGGTTCATCATCAACTAAAAATACACTATACATCCTGACCTCTGGAAATACACGGAATTGTAAACGAAATTGTGCTTCCTTTACTATATTCTGATTTTATAACAAGACCGTCCGTTTTGTCACCATAGTAAAGCTTAAGCTTTTTATTTACATTATAAAGACCGTAAACCGAAGTAAGCGTTTCTGTATCAATCGTTGTATCCGAAAGCTCTTTTTTTACCTGAGCAAGTCGCTCCTCTGTAAAGCCTGCGCCATCATCGGTAACAGAAAATATAATTGACTGTTTTGAATCATCTATATAATTTGCATTTACAGTAAGGTGACCACGGCCACGTTTGTTTTTGATTCCGTGGTAAATTGCGTTTTCTACAAGCGGCTGCAGCACAAGCTTGATAATTTTATATTCAAGAATAGATTCATCTACATTAATTTCAAAATTCAAAATATCAGCGTATCGGATTTTCTGGATAGTAAGATAATTGCGGATATGATCAAGCTCCTGTCCAATGGTAATCCATTCATGACCACGGCTAAGAGAAATACGGAGAAACTCAGAAAAAGCTTTTGTGATTTTTACAACTTCATCTGTTTTTTCTTCTTCGGCAAGCCAGATGATTGTATCAAAGGTGTTGTACAAAAAGTGCGGAGTAATCTGGGCCTGAAGAGCCTTCATTTCTGCTTTCTGGATATTCTTCTGTTCTTCGATATTTTTCTTGATAAGAAGGTCAATCTGTTCGGCCATAAGGTTCATGTTATTGGCGAGCGGAATAAGCTCTTCTACATCAGGTATGTTTGTACGTGCTTCAAGGTTTCCGTGCGAAATCTGGGTAGAAAGCTCTTTCATGTCGGAAAGAGGTTTGTTAATGGAATGAGAAACTGTAATATAGCCATTTAAAGAAACTGCAAAAGAAATAATGATGATTACGATTTGAAGTATAGTTAAAATTACAGAAGAACGTTTGATTGAATTATTTGTCTCACTGGCCGATTCAATTTCGGCAAGAATAAAATCCTGCATGATATCTGAAAAAAGCGACGTAATTGTACGGATTTCTTCGAGAGAAGTTTCATTAGCCGTTACAGTACTTCCGGCATTCATCTGATTTTCAAGAATCTTTATGTTATTGGAAAGTGTAGTACAGGCGCGGTAAGCAACCTCGAGCTTCTGTTTGTTTTCTCGGTTTTTTGTAAGCTGCTGCATTTTGCCGATACCACCGAAAATCTCGGAAACCATACCGTAAGGTGAATCGTTTTCAAAATCTTTTTTACCACAGACAATTTCCCAAAGCCTGTTTGGAATATCATCCTTTGCAATTTGATTGATTATGTTAGCCTGACTAACATTTGTAATGATGTCGTCATAGCGTTTAGTATGAATTTGAAGAACAATGACAAAGTAAATTGTCGGGATAAGCATGATTCCTATAAGAAAGAAATAGGAAATCTGAAGAGTCTTACTAAGGCTTTTTCTTTTATCCTTATTGTCCATAAAAGGGTTAGTACCCCCTCGGTGTATAAGTTGAAAAATCATCGTCCTCTGTAAAAATTTTTTCGAGCATATAAGTTACGCGAGGAATCTGTTCTCCAGCAGCAATCTTTTTTACAAGCTGCATAAGCGTTGGACCAAGGTTTGGATTACATTCAACTACGCAGTTGAGTTTTCCTTCAACAAGTGCATCAATTGATTTTTGCTCGGCATCAATAGAAATGATGATTGTACTGCGTGGATTAATATTGTTGTTTTCGAGAGAATCAAGCAGACCAAGAGTCATAGAATCGTTGTGCGAATATATAACATCAATCGGCTGACCGTCTATATAAAGGCCGCCGTTTTCCTTGATGATTCTGTCTGCTATTTCTTTTCCGCGCGAACGAAGGAAATCTCCGTCCTCGGAATGAATGATTTTAAATTTACTGTATTTAGAAATAACACTTCTAAAGCCGGCTGCACGTTCTGTTACAACAGATGAATTTTGTGTACCGGAAAATTCTACAATATTGATTGTAGAATTTCTGTTTTTTGTTTTTCGCACAAGGAAGTTAGCGGCAGAAAAGCCTTCTTCGAAACCATTTTCGCCAAGAAAACCGGCATATAATGATTCGTCACAATCAATCTGTCTGTCTACAACAATTACAGGAATACCTGCATCCTTAGCTTCCTGAAGAACATTATCCCAGCCGTTAGAAACAATAGGAACAAAGGCAATTACATCAACCTGATAAACAATAAACGAACGGATTGCCTTAAGTTGATTTTCCTGCTTCTGCTGAGCGTCATCAAAAATAATCTGGATATCGTTCATTGCAGCTGCTTCAAAAATAGACTGAGTGTTTCGGGTGCGCCAGGCACTTTCTGAACCAATCTGTGAAAAACCAAGAATAAGCTTGTCTGCCTGTTCCTGCTTTGTTTTTTGATTATTTTTTCTGTCTGGCCCTGTAATCAAGAAAATGAACAAAAATGTTAAAACTGCAATCAGGACAAGAACAGCAAGAGAAACTATGTGTATTTTCCTAATATGCAGTTTCATATTGTTTTCCTTCTGTTAGAGACGTTCTTTAATTGCAGCGATGTATTCCCACGAATTAAGAACCTTTTTAGCTGCAGGTTCTGCAATGCGTGCGATATCGCCTGTCATATAACCTTCTTCGATAGTCTGAAGAGTTGCTTTTTCAAGACGTTTTGCAAAATCGACAAGCTCTGGTGTTCCGTCTAATTCGCCGCGTTTTGAAAGAGCACCTGTCCAGGCAAAAATTGTAGCAACAGGGTTTGTGGAAGTTTTTTCACCTTTAAGGTAACGGTAGTAATGCTTTTGAACTGTACCGTGGCTTGCTTCGTATTCAAAGTTTCCGTCTGGGCTTACAAGAACGCTTGTCATCATTGCAAGAGAACCACAGGCAGACGCAATCATATCGCTCATAACGTCGCCGTCGTAGTTTTTAGTAGCCCACATAAATCCGCCTTCAGAACGCATTACACGGGCAACAGCATCGTCAATCAAAGTATAGAAATATTCGATTCCTGCAGCGTTGAATTTTTCCTTGTATTCTTCATCAAATACACGCTGGAAAATTGCCTTAAAGTTTCCATCGTAAATCTTGCTGATTGTATCTTTTGCGCCAAACCAAACGCTTACCTTTTTATCAAGAGCGTAAGTAAAGCAGCAGCGGGCAAAGCATTCGATTGAGTTATCAAGGTTGTGGATTCCCTGAATGATTCCAGGTCCCTTCATGTCCATAATAGTTTTGCGGATTTCTTTGCCGTCAACACCTGTAAATACAAGCTCGGCTTTTCCGGCAGTTGGGCATTTTATTTCGCAGTTTTTATAAACATCACCATATGCGTGACGACCAAGAACAATCGGCTTTTTCCAGCAGCTTACAGTTCCATGAATGTTGTTTACAAAAATAGGCTCACGGAAAACTGTTCCATCAAGCTCTGTACGAATAATTCCGTTTGGAGAAGGGGTGAGTTGTTTAAGCTTGTATTCTTCTACACGTGCCTGGTTAGAAGTGATTGTTGCACATTTTACACCAACATGAAGACGTTTAATTGCTGCAGCTGCTTCGTATGTAATCTTGTCATCAGAGTCATCGCGGCTCTTAAGACCAAGGTCGTAATATTCTGTCTTTAAATCAATATAAGGCAAAAGGAGTTCATCCTTGATTACCTTCCATAAAACTCTTGTCATTTCATCGCCGTCGAGTTCGGCGATCGCATTTTTCATCTGTATCTTTGCCATAATGTGACATTATATAGAAAAGAAAGAAATTTTACAAATGAATCAGAATGTATTTAAAGGAAAAAAAATAATTGCTGCTCCCGTGGAAACATAATGCAATCAAATGAAAAATGCTCACGGGTGCCTTGCAGATTTGAAAACCGCAAGCACGCTTGCTACACGCTACAGTGCCTTGTAATTATATACGTTGCCGCTCGCGCGGCAGCACTGTAGAGTGTTTTTCAAATCCGCAAGTCCCCCTCCGCATTTTTACATTTCATTTTATTACGATTGCTTCAAGTGATAATATTTCATTATAATGTCATATTATGACAAAGCTGCTTATTTCAACTATCGTGATTAATTTATTGGGATTGGTGCTGGTGGTGCCGGTGGATTTTTTTTGGTGGGCGGTGCCGGCTTGGTTTGTGACGCTTTTTGTTGTTGCTGCGATTGGTCTTGATGTTTTATATATTGTTAAGAGTGGACGAGGTAAAAGAAAGGTTTCTAAAATTATTCTTTCTTGTGTGACTGTTTATTGTTCGCTTACTATGTTGTTTTTTGCTTTTTGCTTTCCTTACTGGAATAGTTCTGTTTATAAGAAAAATGTTAACACAATAACAAAGGCCTATGATTATGAACTTACACAAAAAGAAGCTCTTGAGGATTTTGATTATGCTTTTAAACAGTTAAATAGAGTTCATCCTGCAATGCTTAATAAAAAGGGCGAAGAGTATAAAAAGGTTAGAACTGCTTACGAAACAGAGCGTCAGAAAATTATTCAGAAAAATGAAATAACTGTTGTTGAATTAAATCAGCATATAGAACGATTTTTTTCTGTTCTTGAAGATGCCCATTCTTATGTAAGAGCAAAGTATTCAGAGCCTCGATATATGAAATATGTGGATCAGATGAATGAAGAGGATTATTATCTTGTAGAATTTGAAGGCATTCCTTATGAAGAGCTTCTACAGCAGAAAAAAGAATTGTTCAGCTACGAAAGCGAACTTTGGGCTATAAAGGATTTAAAAGATTTTACAATACATTACCAATATCTTATTTATCTTGGATATGATTTAGAAAAAGATATTACATATACTCTGGAAAAAACTGATGATGAAGGCAATAAAATAACAAAATATCTTACAGTTTCAAAGGATGATTTTTTAACTTATCCAGATTATATAGAATATAACAAAAAATACCGCGAGCAGAAAAAAGAGGATACTTCATCATCTTCTTTTTGTTCCTACAAAATTGATGAAGAACATGATGTTGCAATCCTGACTTTAACTTCGTGCGAAAATAATGCTGAATATAAAAACTGCCTGAAGCAAATGTTTACGGAGGTTAGGCAGAAAAAAATCGGAAATGTTGCAGTTGATGTTCGTAATAACGGCGGTGGCTCATCGCTTGTAATCAACAATTTTATAAAATATCTTGATACAGATGACTATTACGAACCTACTTATTCTTCAAGACTTGGACCTTTTCTTGTAAAGTCGGGTAGTGGTCATTTAAATAATAATCGTGTGCAGAAGCTCCTTTTTACAGGAAATGTTTTCATTCTTACTTCGGTAAAAAGCTTTAGTTCCGCAATGATGTTTCCACAAATGATAAAGGACAACGGGCTTGGAAAAGTAATAGGCCAGGCTCCTGCAAATAATCCGAACGGTTATGGTGACGTTGTACATTTTTATATGCCAAACTCACGCTTATTTATGCAGGTTTCCTACAAGAAATTTCACAGGGTAAATCAAACTACAACAGAAAAATATGTAGAGCCTGATTATCCGTGTGAATCAAAGGATGTAATGGAAGTCTTATATCAGCATACCAAGTAATCTGATTATAAACGCACATACCCATGCCAGAGTACATTGCCATACAACAAGCGTAATGGCCCATTTTGTACCAAGCTCTCGTTTTACAGATGCTACCGCGGCAATACATGGTGTATAAAGCAGACTGAAAACAAGAAGGCTTGCAGCAGCCAGCGGAGTAAGTGCATTTTCAACTCCACCTGCAAATAAAATCTGCAGTGTTGAAACGACACTTTCTTTTGCCATTACTCCCGAAATGAGCGAAGTACAGATTCTCCAGTCGCCAAGTCCAAGAGGGCTGAATATTGGCTCAAGCAGACCCGAAATTAAAGCAAGAATACTTTGCGAAGAATCTTCTATATAGTTCAAATGTAAATCAAAGCTCTGCAGGAACCAGATAACAATTGTTGCAATAAAAATTACAGTAAAGGCGCGTTCAAGAAAGTCTTTTGCCTTTTCCCATAAGAGCTGTGCTGTATTTTTAACACTAGGTAGACGATAATTAGGAAGTTCCATTACAAAAGGGACTGGTTTACCCTTAAAAATTGTTTTCTTATATAAAAGCGCACACAAAATTCCAATAACAATTCCAAGTACGTAAAGACCAGTCATAATAAGCCCGCCACGTTTAGGGAAAAATGCTGCAACAAAAAAAGCATAAATCGGGAGCTTTGCGGTACAACTCATAAATGGCGTAAGAAGAATTGTCATTTTGCGGTCGCGTTCAGATGGCAGAATTCGTGTAGACATAACAGCAGGAACTGTACAGCCAAAACCAATCAAAAGCGGAACAATACTTCGACCAGAAAGTCCAATTTTTCGAAGCAGAGTATCCATTACAAATGCTACACGTGCAATATAGCCCGAATCTTCAAGCAGAGACAGAAACAAAAACAATGTAACAATAATAGGCAGAAATGAAACAACGCTTCCAACGCCGGCAAAAACACCATCAATTATCAGTGAATGAAGAATTTCATTTATGCCGGCTGCTGTAAGTCCAGTGTCCACAAGGCCTGTAAGCGAATCAATTCCTTGTTCCAGGAATCCCTGCAAAAATGCTCCGATAACATTAAACGTAAGGAAGAAAACCAGCCCCATAATTGCAATAAAAAGTGGAATACCTGTGTATTTGCCTGTAAGAAGTTTGTCTATTTTTTGCGAACGGATTCTTTCCTTGCTTTCGCGAGGCTTTGTTACAGTCTGGTGGCATACATTTTTAATATAAGCATAACGCATGTCAGCCATGGCCGCACTTCTATCAAGACCTCGCTCCTTTTCCATCTGAAGTGAAATATGTTCAAGAGTTTCTTTTTCATTTACATCAAGATCAAGCTGATATAAAATGCGCTTATCACCTTCGAGCAGCTTACTTGCAGCAAAACGAACCGGAATACCAGCTTTTTCTGCATGGTCATGAATTAAATGAATAACAGCATGTAGTGCACGATGAACAGCTCCACCAGAATCATTTACATCGCAAAAATCCTGACGCAAAGGTTTTTCCTGATAGTATGCAACGTGAACCGCATGCTTTATAAGTTCATCAACACCCTGATTTTTAGAAGCCGAAATTGGAACAACAGGAACACCAAGCATCTCTTCCATTTTGTTTACGTTTACAGAGCCACCATTGCCGGTCATCTCGTCCATCATGTTCAGGGCAATAACCATAGGAATGTTCATTTCCAGCAGCTGCATTGTAAGGTAAAGGTTTCGTTCAATGTTTGTTGCATCTACAATATTGATGATTCCGCGTGGTTTTTCATTAAGAACAAAGTTGCGCGAAATAATTTCTTCGCTCGTATATGGAGACATTGAATAAATACCGGGAAGGTCTGTAACAAGTGTGTTTTCGTGTCCGCGGATTACACCATCCTTGCGATCAACAGTAACTCCAGGAAAATTGCCTACATGCTGGTTAGCCCCGGTTAACTGATTAAAAAGAGTCGTCTTACCACAGTTTTGATTTCCTACAAGTGCGTAGGTAAGGGTAGTCCCTGCAGGTAATGGATTACCATCGCCTTTGGCATGAAAGCGTCCGCCTTCACCAAGTCCAGGGTGTTCGGTTTTATGTTCCGGTGCAGGCTCATGTACAGTTGCAGCATCAAGCTGTTCGGCCTGTATTTTATCTGCATCGGCTGCACGCATGGTAAGCTCATAGCCGTTAATTTCAAATTCAATAGGATCTCCCATAGGCGCAAGCTTAACCTTTGTAATTTCGCTTCCAGGGATAACACCCATATCCAGAAAATGCTGGCGTAATTCTCCGTTACCACCAACAACAGTAATTCGAGCTGCTTTTCCAATCGGTAAATCCTTAAGAGTCATAGAAGTATTATATTATTTTTTCAAAAACAATGCTATTATAGAAATGATGATAGCAAATACATCAGACATCCTCCTGGGCACCAGCGGTTATGATTACCCGGAGTGGAAGGGCGTTTTTTATCCCGATGACCTCAAAAGAAAAGATTTTCTTTTATACTACGCAACACAGTTCAATGCGCTTGAACTTAATAATACATTTTACAATATGCCCACTGCACAAAGAATGCTTTCGTTTTATGAACGTAGTGAAGGCAGGTTAAGCTTTAGCATAAAGGCAAACAGACTTTTAACACACGAAGTTGGGTCCGAATGGATGATGCAGGTTAAATTATTCAGGGACGCAGTTAATCCTCTTATGGAAAAATCAGCCTTGTGTACAATTCTTTTTCAATTTCCACAGAGCTTTCATTACACAGATGAAAACAGAATATATCTTGCCAGACTAATAGATGAATTCAAAGGCTTTCCGATTGTTGTAGAATTCCGTCACAATGAATGGATAAAGGAATCTGTGTTGTCAGGCTTGTCTCAAAGAAATGCAGCCATTGCATTGTGCGACATGCCCGATTTGAAATATCTTCCAAAATTTACGCCCCAGCTGCCGGAAAAATCTCTGTTTTATCTCCGTTTACATGGGCGGAATTCCAATGCATGGTATGCTCAGACCGACACCCCAAACGGCTCCTCACGTTACACCTATGATTACTCCGATAATGAACTGAAAGAATTTGTTCCTGTAATCCAAAACGTAATCCTTACAGGTAAAAAGCCAATTGTCTTCTTTAACAATCATCCCAACGGCAGTGGCGCTAAAAATGCAAAAAGATTATTTGAACTTTTACAAAATTAAGTGGGGAGTACGAAAACGACGATTCCCTTTTGTTTTTTCGCCTGATTTGGTGTATAATATTTGTTCAAGGAGTGTAAAAATTTGATTGAGTTTTTGAGACAGCATCAATTGAACATTATGCTATTTCTAAGCGGAATCTGTACGGTTCTTGCAATTCTCTGCTTTTTTACACGCTCCATGGAAAAAAAACGCAGGCACGCAATTATGTTTATGGAAATTTTTGCTGCACTGCTTTTGATTATGGATAGGTTTGCTTATATCTACCGTGGTAATACTTCGGAGCTTGGCTGGTGGATGGTAAGAATCACAAACTTCTGTGTTTTCCTTTTTTCACTTACAATCCTTCATTTTTTTAATCTTTACGTTATCAATCTTTTTACTAACGAAGGCGGTCTTACAAAAATACCGCGCAGGCTTAGAATAGCAGAAGCTTCCTTTGGACTTGGTGTAATCTATCTTATTTTTTCATGTTTTACGAATTTTTACTATTATTTTGATGAAATGAACTATTACCACAGAGGCAATGGCTTTTTGATAAGCTATCTGTTCCCTTGTATCATTATTATTCTTGATTTTTCAATAATAGTTCAATATTACAAAAGAATTGCACGTGGCATTCGTATTCCGCTTTTTCTTTTTACTATAATTCCTATGCTTGCAACCTTTGTTCAGATTTTTGCTTACGGCCTTAGTTTGCAGAATATATCACTTGTAGGCATGGCTGTTCTTCTTTATATTTTTGTTCTGCTCGATATGAATAATACTGTTATGAGGGCAAACAAAATCGAAGTAGAATTCCTTAAGGAAGAGCAGAAGAATATGCGCATTATGTTTGAACAGACTGCTACAGCACTTGCAAATGCTATAGATGCCAAAGATGTTTATACTCACGGTCATTCTATGCGTGTCGCAGAATATGCCCAGCGTATTGCAATTGAAGCGCATAAAGATGAAAAATTCTGTGGCGACATTTATTATGCAGGACTTTTACATGATGTTGGAAAAATTGGTATTCCGGATACTATTATAAATAAACGAGGTAAGCTTTCAAAAGCAGAGTTTGCCGAAATTCAAAAGCATCCTGTTATTGGACGACAGATTCTTTCAAGCATCAGTAAGTCGCCATATCTTTCTATTGCTGCTAATTCTCATCACGAACGTTATGATGGTCGTGGATATCCGGAAGGACTTAAAGGCGAAGATATTCCCGAAGTTGCAAGAATTATTGCTGTTGCCGATTCCTATGATGCAATGACTTCTAAACGAAGCTATCGTGATACTATTCCTCAGCAGAAGGTTCGCGAAGAAATTGTAAAGGGCATGGGAACTCAGTTTGACCCGCAGTTTGCAAAAATCATGCTTCATATTATTGACCTTGATACTGAATATAATCTTAAGGAATTTGAAGAGGTTAGTGAGCTTCAGGGAAAAAATGAACTTCGTTGCGAAGATTACCGTTCTTCTAAATCGGAAGGTATTCTGCTGGGACCTGTAATTACAAAAATTAAGCTTCATGCGGCAAGCCACAAGGATTATAAGGGACAGGCGTTTATTCCATCTTTCATTGTATTTGATTCTCTTGATGGGCGTATTCACGAAACCGAAGAAAAGCGACGCGACCTTCTTTATTCTGAATATGCTGTTATCCGTTTCGATGGAAAAACAGAGCGAGTAGAAGCTCGAAAACTAAAAACCGAAGTTGTTGTAAAGCCTGTTACTCAAAATGATACAGATGAAAATATACCTGAAGAAATTAACCAGGGACTTGATTACGAAATAGAAGCAGTTAAGAGTAAGGATCATGTTCTTTTAAAGATTGAAAATAAATTTATGGAGCTTAAGTTTATTATTGCTTTGCCGGATAGTTCTCATTACTGTTATCTTGGACTAACAGGTGAGCACTGTACTATTTCTAAGGTAGAAGTTCATAAAGGAAAGGAACATGTCCCTGAAAATTATATTCCGCGAATTGCTCCAATCATTAATTATATTCGAGGACCACAAGGCGACATTCCTAATATTCAAATAGATGCCTGGCGTACTGCTGCTACAGAAGGAGTTCTTGTTCGTGATGATATGAAGATTTCTTTCCATACAATGAGTCTTCCTACAGCGCGTCTTATATGGCATTGTCCGTTTATTACGCTTTTTTATTCTGATGATAAAAAGGTTAATGGACCAAACTTTAAGGAATTTGTTCTTATCCGTATTGATGGCGAAAACTGGGAGTCCGACGAAGCAGCCACAAACACAATGCATATAAATAAAAACGATAATTTTGAAGGCTGGGATGCCTGGAAAAATCTAAACAAAAAAGGTATGGATTGTACTGTTTTTATAAAGCGGGAAGGCCGTAGACTTACTGTTACTACAGAAAACGCCGGTATTTCAATTAAAAGCATTACCGTTCTAAAAGAAGATTATCCCGAAGTTTATGTTTCTCTAACCGGCGATCAGTGTGTTATTACCAATATTAGAATTTCCTAGTTCATTTTATATTCCCTATAACTCAAAAATATGATATTCTCTATAGAAACGAGGATAATCACATGAAACTTTACAATTCTGGTGTAATTTACGAAAACGGAGCCCTTTTCGAGGCAGCCGCTTCTGCCGATGGTGCAAAAAAGACTATTGCTTATTCAATTTTACAAAAGCATAACACAAGCGGAGACGAATCTAAGCTTAAAATCAAGTTTGATAAAATTACTTCTCACGATATTACTTATGTTGGAATTATTCAGACTGCTCGTGCCAGTGGTCTTGAAAAATTTCCTATTCCTTATGTACTTACAAACTGCCACAACTCTCTTTGTGCTGTAGGCGGTACAATAAATGATGATGACCATATGTTTGGTCTTACTTGTGCTCAAAAATATGGTGGTGTTTATGTTCCACCTCATCAGGCTGTAATTCATCAGTATGCGCGCGAAATGCTTGCAGAATGTGGCGCCATGATTCTTGGTTCCGACAGCCACACACGTTACGGTGCTCTTGGTACTATGGCAATTGGTGAAGGTGGCGGTGAACTTGCAAAGCAGTTGCTCGGTAAAACTTATGATGTAAATTATCCTGGCGTTGTAGCTATTTATTTGACAGGAGAGCCTGTTGCTGGAGTAGGTCCTCAGGACGTTGCTCTTGCAATTATTAAAGAAGTTTTTGCAAGCGGCTTTGTAAAGAACAAGGTTATGGAATTTATTGGTCCCGGTGTTGCAAAGCTTTCCGCAGATTTCCGAATCGGTGTTGATGTTATGACTACCGAAACTACATGTCTTTCTTCTATATGGGAAACAGATGAAAAAATTGAAGAATGGTATGCAATTCATGGTAGAGTAGGTGCTTATAAAGAATTAAAGCCTGGTGCCGGTGCTTATTATGATGCAGCAATCGAAATAGATTTAGGTCAGATTCGTTCTATGATTGCAATGCCGTTCCATCCAAGCTGTGCATATACAATAGAAGAAGTAAATAAAAATCTTTCTGATGTTTTGACAGATGCAGAACAGCGTGCAAAAGTAAGTTTTGGCGATAAGGTAAATTTTGATCTTCACAGTAAAATTATTGACGGCAAGCTTTATGTCGATCAGGGTATTATTGCAGGTTGTGCAGGTGGTGGATTTGAAAATATTTGTGCTGCTGCTGATATCCTTAAAGGCAAGGATAGTGGTAATGGAAAGTTTGTTCTTAGTGTTTATCCTGCTTCTATGCCGGTTTACATGGAGCTTATGAAGAATGGTGCTTTTGCTTCTCTTATTGATGCTGGTGCTGTTGTAAAAACTGCTTTCTGTGGTCCTTGTTTTGGTGCCGGCGATACTCCTGCAAACGGTGCATTCTCTATCCGCCATTCTACAAGAAACTTCCCTAATCGTGAAGGTTCTAAGATTCAGAATGGTCAGCTTTCTTCTGTTGCTCTTATGGATGCACGTTCTATTGCTGCTACTGCCGCAAACAAAGGCTTCCTTACTGCTGCTACAGAATTTGATACAGAGTTCAGCGGTAAAAAGTATTTCTTTGATAAAGACATTTACGAAAAACGCGTTTACGATTCTAAGGGAGTTGCACATCCAGAAGTTGAAATTCAGTTTGGTCCTAACATCAAGGACTGGCCAAAGATGACTGCACTTCCAGATAATCTTTTGCTCAAGGTTGTTTCAGAAATACATGATCCTGTTACAACTACAGACGAGCTTATTCCTTCTGGCGAAACATCTTCATTCCGTTCAAATCCTCTTGGGCTTGCCGAGTTTACACTTAGCCGTCGTGACCCTGAATATGTCGGACGAGCAAAAGAAGTTCGTGCCCAGGAAGAAAAACGTCAGCAGAATGTTCCTCTTAATCAGCTTAGTGATGAAATTGCTGCTGCAGTAAAGACTATTTCTGCTAAATTTGCCGATGTTTCTGCTTCAAATACAGGAATTGGTTCTACAATCTTTGCTGTAAAGCCGGGAGATGGTTCTGCCCGTGAACAGGCTGCAAGTTGTCAGAAAGTTCTTGGTGGCTGGGCAAACATTGCTAATGAATATGCTACAAAACGATATCGTTCTAATCTTATTAACTGGGGAATGCTTCCTTTCCTGTATAAGGATGGCGACAAAAACCTTCCTTTCGCAAACGGAGACTTTGTATTTGTTCCTGATGTGAAAAAGATGGTCAGCGAAAAGCTTCCTTGTGTAAAGGCATACGCAGTAAAAGCTGATGGATCAATGTCGGAATTTGAACTTTCAACCGGAGATCTAACAGATGATGAACGCAAGATTATTCTTGCAGGTTGTCTGATTAATTTCTACCGCAGTTAAACTATATAAGTGCCTGAAGGAATCGAGAGTTGTTTATATTTTATTTGTAATAATTTTTTTTAATGGTATAATAAATTATGCGCTCTCGATTTTTAATATTTTCATCTGTAATTCTTCTAGGACTTCTCATTTTTCTGGGGATTTCTTCGCGAAATCCACCAGGGCCGCGTATTTATCTTGAAGATTTTTACTGGGCTATGTCCGACATTGACAGTACAGTCGAAGATGCGCAGAATCTTGATTATAAACCTTTGGGAAAGCTTGCTTATAAAAATATAAGAAAGGTTGCAGGCAATGTAGGAAATTATGTTTGGTTAAAGGCCGAATTTGAACTTATTCCCGAGCTTAAGAATGATGACCTTTCTATGCTTATTCCGTATCTTCATTTTGCAGAAGAATTGTATCTTAACGGCGAGTATATCGATGATTATGGAATAATGGGAGACCCAAATGGCCACGATATTCAGGATGCTGGTCTTATAGCTCATCTTTTTGATTTTCCGGAAGCTTTTATAAATCAGGAAGGAAAAAATACAGTTTTAATAAAGGTTTTTGCGCTTGGAGATGCCTCTATTACTGATGGAGTTTTTGTAGGTTTACGGCAGGATGCCTGGAGTACGTCTGATATAATGACGTTCTGGCGTTCTCGAATTTACATTTTCTTTGAAGGTTCAATGCTTTGTGTGTGCATCTTCTTCCTTATGATTTTTATAGCCTACCGCAAGGAAAGAATTTATTTTTATATTTCACTTTTGAATTTATTTTCTATGATTTTCTTTTCGGGCTTTTTTGCAGGCGACCTTCCATGGATTGGTTTTCATGGCGGAATACCGTTTTTCTGGTCATATAAAATAACTAAATGTGCCTGTTTCTTCTGTCTTGAATATACTTTCTCTCTGTTTATTTATGACTTCCTTCAGATGAAACATTATCTTGCAGAACGCATAATTCGTGGTACATATTTTGTTACGGCATTTATAATAAGCCTTGCTGCCCCAACTTATCACTTCCTTATTCAATATTGCCATGTAATAATATGGTTCCCTCTTGTTGATTTTTCTATTGCGCTTGGAATTCTTTTCAAGAATCTTAGAAAATCAGAAAAACGAGAGAGGGCAAGAATGCTGCTTACATCTCTTTCGCCATTCTTTATCTGTGTTATTGTAGATTTCTGTATTAAAGCTATATTCAATAATATTACGCTTCCATATTTTTCGATGTTCGGCTGGCAGGTTTCAATTATAATATTCTTCCTGTATTTTAGTTCGAGCTACAGTAGAATTTCTGAACGCCTTGAATATCTTAATAAAAGGCTTAAGAACGAAGTTGAAGTTCAGACTAAAAAGCTTCAGGAAGCAAATCTAAACCTTGAACACGAAATGGAAGTTGCTTCTACCGATATGAAAATGGCAGCCATTGTACAGCAGAAATTCTTCCATGCTCCGGAAATTACCTTTAAGAATTGGGATGTAGCCGTATGTTATGAACCTCTGGCTCTTGTTTCTGGTGACCTTTTCAATTTTTATTATGATAAAGATAATCTTTACGGAGTTTCTCTTTTCGATGCTTCGGGCCATGGTGTAGCTGCAAGTCTTGTTACAATGCTTTCCGAAAACATTATCCGTCAGGTTTACGAAGATTCCTATAAAAATCATGAGCCTCTTGGCGAAATTCTTACAAAAATCAATTCAAATATTATTCAAGCAAAAGGTGAAATCGATAACTTCCTGACAGGTATTTTACTCAGCTTTAAAGATATGGATAATGGTTCTGCGCAGATTTCTATAGCAAATGCCGGTCACCCGCGTCCATTCCTTTACCGTTATAACGATGATACTGTAAATGAAGTTGATATTCCTTCTGATGATTATGCTTTTGGACCGGTAGGAATAAGCGGCATGGAATTTGAATATCGTGATTTTAGTATTCAGATGGAAAAAGATGATATTCTTATTCTTTACACCGACGGTCTTACAGAAACAATGAATACAAAGCGTGATGAATTTGGCAAGTCAAATATTCAGGCGTTGCTGCATAAAAACAGCAGAAAATCTTCTCAGGAGATTCTTGATATTTTCCTTGCTGCAATAAATAAATTTTCAGCTGGTGCCGGTCGTTCCGATGATATTACAGCAATAGTTCTTAAGAGAAAATAAGAAACCCGCAGTCCCTGCGCTTGTCGAAGGGATGTAAGAATACATACAGGAGATTCAATTATGGTAGATTACACTGAAGGTTCCGGAAAACAGTATCACACAGGCGTTGGTCCAGACGATATAGGTAAATATGTAATTATGCCGGGTGACCCTAAACGTTGTGCAAAAATTGCAGAACATTTTGAAAATGCACATCTTGTTGCCGATGTCCGTGAATATGTTACTTATACAGGAACTCTTGCAGGCGAAAAGGTTAGTGTAACTTCTACTGGAATAGGTGGACCTTCTGCTTCTATTGCAATTGACGAACTTGCTAAATGCGGTGCTCACACTTTTATTCGTGTAGGAACCTGTGGTGGCATGCAGGAAGAAGTTATGGGCGGTGACATTGTTATTGCAACTGGTGCAGTTCGCATGGAAGGTACAAGCCGTGAATTTGCTCCTATTGAATATCCGGCTGTTCCGAATCTTGATTGTGTAAATGCGTTAGTTGATGCTGCACGTGACCTTAAGGCTCCACATCATGTTGGAGTAGTTCAGTGTAAGGATTCTTTTTTTGGTCAACACGAACCGGAAATTATGCCTGTAAGCTATGAATTGGAAAATAAATGGCAGGCATGGCTTAGAATGGGTTGTCTTGCAAGTGAAATGGAAAGTGCAGCTTTATTTATTGCGGGACAGTTTTTAAGGGTTCGCGTCGGTTCCTGCTTTTTAGTTGTAGCAAATCAGGAGCGTGCAAAAAAAGGCCTGCCAAATAAGCAGGCTCATGATACCGAGTTAGCCATTACAGTAGCGGTAAAAGCTCTGGAAAAATTAATTATACAAGACCGAAAATAGTATTATAGAGGGGGCCCTGAGCTTGTCGAAGACCCCCTATACAATCTCCTTATGCCTTTACACTATACTCACTAACACCAAGTACTGTCTCACCATCAACCTGAACAGCTCTTGGGCTATCAAAGCTTACTTTAATGTCTTTTCCTGTGTGGAGGATACACATCTTTGGCTTTTTAAGGTGTTCGCCGGTAAAGATTTTTGAGAATACCAGCAGAACCTGAAGTCTTATCTTTCCACGGAATACAAGTACAGATACTTTATGTTCAGGATCATTTCTGTCCTGAGCAGGTGCTGCCATCATTCCACCGCCGTAAAAACGTCCCTTCATTGTCGAAGCAAGGAAAACATCCTTATAGTGATACTCCTTTCCGTCAACAATTACAGTTGCATTTGTCTTTTTATACTGATAAAGGGCTCCTTTTACAGCAATAGAAGTGTAGTTGATTGGTTTTGTACTGTCTTTTGCACGCAGTTTATCACCAATTTCACAGCACCAGCCGTCAATTCCATAGCCGATTCCGTTGATGAACTTCTGTGATTTTCCGTTGATTGTTACAACAGGCAGGTTTGTAATATAGTCATTAAGTTTGATGAGTGATGTATCATCCTTATCCTGAACATCTCGTTTAAAGTCGTTTCCTGTTCCAAGCGGGAAGTATAAAACAGGTTTTTTAAGATCTTCTTCATCTACTTCATTTATAAATCTGTTGATTGTACCGTCACCACCGCAAAGAACAACTGTTTCGTCTTCCTTTACGCCGTGCATGAATGTCTTGTAATCAAAAGTTTCATTCATTTCAACATAATTTAAATCATTGTTTGCAAGTATAGTATCCAACTGATAAACATTCTTTTTAGCTGATTTATTTCCCGAAGCAGGATTAAACAGAATAACATATTTTGCGTTCATTTTTTCCTCCAGAATTTCTGTATACAAATATTTTATTCCTATTCTTTGAAAAAGACAAGTTTTATATAAAATGTGATTTTGTAAAATTTAATGATTTTTATGGAATTTTATAAAAATACTTGCATATTTTTACAAAAAATTGTATATTTTTTGTATATTTATGCATAAATGGAGGCGTAATATGGCTAAAGATAAAGTAGTACTCGCTTATTCAGGTGGTTTGGATACTACAGTAATTATTCCATGGCTCAAAGAAAACTATGATTATGATGTAATCGCTGTCTGCATTGACGTTGGACAGGGTGATGACTGGGATGCAATTAAATCACGCGCACTTAGAACTGGTGCATCTGCATGTTATGTTGTAGACGCACGTCAGGAATATATTGAAGAATACATCTGGCCTGCTCTTAAGGCTAATGCAGTTTATGAAGATGAATATCTTCTTGGAACTTCAACCGCTCGTCCTCTTATTGGTAAAATCCTTGTAGAATATGCACGTCAGGAAGGCGCTGTTGCAATTTGTCATGGTGCTACTGGTAAAGGAAACGATCAGGTTCGTTTTGAACTTGCTATAAAGGCTTTTGCTCCTGATATTAAGGTAATTGCTGCATGGCGTGATGACAAATGGAATATGGACAGCCGTGAAGCAGAAATTAAATATCTTGAAGACCGCGGACTCGAAGTTCCAATGAAAAAGGATCAGTCTTACAGTCGTGATGAAAATATATGGCACTTAAGCCACGAAGGTCTTGAACTCGAAAAAACAGAAAACGAGCCAAACTACAAGCACATGCTCAAGAATACTGTTGTCCCAGAAGATGCTCCTGATGAAGGCGAATATGTTACAATCGACTTTGAAAAGGGTATTCCTGTTGCAGTAAACGGCAAAAAGATGAATGCTGTAGATTTGCTCAACGAATTGAATAAAATCGGTGGTCGCAACGGTGTTGGTCTTGTAGATATCTGCGAAAACCGCTGTGTTGGTATGAAGAGCCGCGGTGTATATGAAACACCGGGTGGAGCAATCCTCTATTTTGCACACAGAATGATGGAGCATCTTTGTCTGGACCGTGAAACATATCACTATAAGCAGCAGCTTGCTGTTCGTGTCGGTGAACTTATTTATGATGGAAAATGGTTCACAACTTTGATGGATGCTTGTATGGCATTTGTTGATAAGACAGAAGAAACTGTAACTGGTTGGGCAAAGGTTAAGCTTATTAAGGGTGCAATCCGTGGAGCAGGTTCCGGTTCTAAATACAGCCTTTACAACGAGTCAATTGCATCATTTACAACAGGTGAACTTTACAATCACAAGGATGCCGAAGGCTTTATTACCTTGTTCGGACTTCCATTAAAAGTTCGCGCTATGATGGAGCAGAAAGTAGGTGAAGGTCAGGCAATTGTCGAAAGCAAGAGCTTTAAAAAGAGACCAACAGAGTAAGCCTAAAATCGAAGAACCGTTAAAAAAAGGGCTGCGGAAGCGGGCCATTTTAGGTTCATCGATAAAACGGCTCAAGCGGCGAGACTATGCGAGCCGCAACTTTTTTGTAACCATATTGTAAAATATGTGTTAAAATAAACGTATATAAAAAACGTCCTTGAATAATAGAAATATTACTTCACGGGCGTTTTTTTTATGCAAAATTACTCTCAGGAGGTACTATTATGAAAAAGATTATTATCGCCCTGTTATTACTGGGCTCTATATTTGCAAATACTTTTGCACAGGAGTATGACGTTGTAGAAGCCGGCGAAATGGTCGACTTTAATAACAATGAAGTTTACCTTTCTGTTGGTATGCCGTCGTTCCTTGGCTTATTCAGCGGAATGTTTGTTGCAATTTTCGAGGGAATTGCAGAAGCTGGAAACAATTCAAATGGTAATTCTGGAGAATCTAAGAAAAATGATGCTGCATTCAGCGTTGCCGGTGGTTATAACTACTATTTTACAGAAAATATTGGTCTTGGTGCCATTGCAACCTACGAAAAATTTTCTAGTCTTAACCTGATGTCTTTACAGGCAAAAGTAACTGCTCAGTATGGTTGGGAGCATTTTAAGATCTACCATGCAGCAAGTGCCGGAATTATGTTTATTCCAGGTGGTGACAAACCAAATTTCATATTTGATGTTACTTATCTTGGTCTAAAACTTGATTTTGAAGACTGGAACATTTTCATTGATGCATCAATCCCGACAACCGGTATTATAAAAGCCGGCGCATCATTTAAGTTCTAATTTGTGTACATAGTCATTGCAAGAAACAATTTCGTAATTGCGAGTGCAACAAAGCAATCCATAAACCTGGATTGCTTTGTCATTTTTACTCTTTGCAAAAGGTTTTATCGTTGGTCTAGGAAGAAGTTTGCAAATTTTATGATGTTATTTTTTTACATTGATGACTTTGTACATATATCCATCATTGAAATTGGAATTAAGAATGCTTTGATTTGTACGCATAAAACGTAATTTATAAGAACCTGACTTTTTGAAAGTCAACTTTAACTTGCAATAAGGGCAAAGATAATATGGAGAATCCTTTTCATTATATACATCTTCAATTGGTCGAATAAATTTCACAAATATAGCATGTAAATCATCGCTTTCTATTAATTCTCCTTCGAGCAATTCCATTTCTACATTTTCAAGCTTCATTATAGAAAACAAGTCTTCATCTTCTAAATATTTTTGACACCATCTAACTGTTATTTCAACAGGCATGTCTGTTTTGATTTCATTTTCAGATAGTTCAAAATCAAGTAAAGCTCGACTAAACGCAGGATTTTCCGGACATCCTGATAAAAGAATGATAAAGAGTAACGAAAAAAATATGAAAAAGTTTTTTATTCTTTGCATTATAATTTGGCACCTTTATTTTTGAAAACAGTTATAAGCTCTTGTTTTTGTGTAGAATTAAGATTATGAATTATTGCAAATTCATCTAAAAATGATTTAGCATTAGTAATATATGATTTTTTATAGATATCAAAAATATCTTTTATAATTTATATTAACTATTTAATTCAATAATATCTCATTTTATAGGAATGTCAATTTTTTTTAATAAAACAAGTAACATTTAAAATATGAAACGTTTAAAACAAATCAGTATATGCCTTACTTCACCATTCCTAATGACTTATAATGACAGTGTTGTAATATTCCCTAAAAAATGGTATTTTATTACTACTATATTCTAAAATAAATTTATAGGAGAAATAAATGACATACACTGCAGAAGTGGAGCATATGTGTCCTTTGGCAAAAGGCGCATATCATGGTCCTGCACCAATCCCTGAGGAAGGCGAATGGGTACAGGTAAAAAAGATTGAAGACATTTCCGGCTTTACACACGGTATCGGCTGGTGTGCACCTCAGCAGGGTGCCTGCAAGCTTTCTTTGAACGTAAAGGACGGAATCATCGAAGAAGCTTTGGTTGAGACAATCGGATGTTCTGGTATGACACACTCAGCTGCTATGGCTTCAGAAATCCTTATTGGTAAAACAGTTCTCGAAGCTTTGAACACAGACTTGGTTTGTGACGCTATCAACACTGCTATGCGCGAGCTTTTCCTCCAGATTGTATACGGACGTTCACAGTCTGCTTACTCTAAGGACGGTCTTAAAGTTGGTGCTTCTTTGGAAGACCTTGGAAAGAACCTCCGCTCTCAGGTTGGAACTATGTTTGCTACACGCAAAACTGGTCCTCGCTACCTCGAAATGACAGAAGGTTATGTTGAAACTTGTGCAATCGACAAGGACAACCAGATTATCGGTTACAATTGTATCAACTTTGGTAAATTGATGGACGCTCTCAAAGCTGGAAAACCAGCAGAAGAAGCAATTGCCGGAGCACGCACACATTATGGTCGTGTAACAGCAGATCAGGGTATGGTAAAACTTATCGACCCACGTAAGGAATAGGGAGGAATAGACTTATGGCATTATTTGAAGATTACGCAGGCCGCATTCCTCAGGTGAATAAGGCTCTTAAAGAATATGGTTTTGCAGAAGGCGAAGAAGGTTTGAACCAGGCTCGCAAGCTCTGCCAGGATCGCGGATTTGATCCTTATGAAATCTGTCAGTCAACACAGCAGATTTGTTTTGAAGATGCAAAATGGGCTTATGTA